>CBFGVX010000047.1:0-24991 GCA_965652425.1 uncultured bacterium
CATCACGAATGGCCTGGCGTTGGGGGGTGGATCGGGACATGGGACGGATGATAGCGGCAGACCCACGGCTTCTCCGCCCGTACACCCCGCGTTCTGGGAGTCCAGATCAGAGCGGCCGGCCGTAACTGCCGTAGGTCGGGTCGAGGATCGGCTTGGCCTGCGTGCCCGGAGTCGAGGACGACGACGGGTGCAGAACCTGATCCACCTCGCCGATGGGCATCCCGGTCAGAGGGTCGACCACGGTCGAGTTCAAAGCGCCCATGGCACGAGAATTGGCCATCTCGCCCAGGTTCTTGCGCGAGCGGATCTCGCGCTCGATGCGCTCGTGGGCCTCGCTGACGCTGGTGGCAATCACGCCTCGCTCGACGCCGGCGCGGAAGCGCAGGACCGCCGCGGCGACCCCGATCAGCAGCAACACGGGCAGGACGACATGCATGGCGTAGAAGCCGATGGCGCCGGGGGCTCCGTCTCGGCCGGTCTGGTACGCCTCGCTCTGGGCCACGAGCGTGTCGTAGCCGACGAACACCCCGCTGAACGGCGTGGCGGGCAGAAGATTCCCCAGCGGGATGCAGACCAACGCGATCACGATGGACCAGCTCGTCGCTGTGACGGCCATCTCGACGCCGGGGACGGCCCCGCCTCCGGCGATGACCACGCCCTGCATCATCAGGAGCAGCAGCAGCACGCTGGAAATGACCCCGGCGGTCTGGGCCAGCGATGCGGCGTGACGGAGCTTACGGTCGGTGGCGCTCTCGACTCGGTTGGGATCGACGCCCGGCTCTGCCGCGGAGTTACGGCGTGCCTGCGCAGGATCCGGCGAGGTCGAGGCGGCTTCCTTGTTGGCGGACGCACCGACCGAGGCCCCGCTGGAGATGCCGGAGATCGTGCCGACCGTGGTCCGGGAGGGCTGGGCACGACGGACGACCTCGTACCGGCCGTCGTCGGGCTGATCCTCGAGCTGGACCACGCGGACCTCGGTGAAATGGACGAAGCTCCAGATCAGGATCTGCCCGACCAGACTGAGCGACAGCACCAGAGCCGCGGCGGCGATGCCGAAGCGCAGGTGCTGCAGCGCAGCGGAGATATGTGGTCTTGGCGTGGCGGAGGGCCAGTTCACCGCGGCGATCCCTTTCTGCGAACACGGGACAATCGTCCGTCTCGCCTATCGGTCCGGTTCGCGGGCGGGTCCAGCCCGATGGCGACCGGCGCAGGCCGAATTGACGGGGCAGGCGGTACAGAGCGCAGGATCAACCCCGGTTCCGGTGTTGCCTTCTGGGATGTAGGAAATGAAGCGGTTCATTAGACATTGATTTCAGAAAATATTGAAACTAAACTGGAAGACGACCTTGGGGGTCGGTTTGCAACCGTGTTCCGCTCGCAGAGAATGATTCCGATGATTCAGTCCACCGCCGCCAGCCGATCGTCCCTGCCTCCCCGCTCCGGAAAGACCCTCCCGGATGCCAACCCGCTCGATCCGGGTTTCCTCGCGGCGGTCGCTTCGGGCGAGGTGCGCCTGACCCCGGCTCAGGGGCTGACTCTCCTGCGCGAGGCCCCGCTGCACATGCTCGGCCGGTTCGCGGATGCGAAGTGCCGCCATATTCATGGCGACCACCTGCGGACCTATGTGATCGACCGGAACATCAACTACACGAACATCTGCACGGCCAAGTGCACCTTCTGCGCGTTCCGGCGCACGGGGCACGAGCACGATGTGTACACGCTGGAGCACGAGCAGATCCACGAGAAGATCGCCGAACTGAGCGATATCGGCGGCACGCAGATCCTCATGCAGGGCGGGATGAACCCGGACCTGCCGCTGGACTGGTACCTGGAGCTGCTGTCGGGGATCAAGGAGAAGTTCCCGCACATCCACATCCACGCGTTCAGCCCGCCGGAGTTCATCGAGTTCGTGAACTTCTTCGACCCGCCGGGCGCGGACCTCGAAGAAAAGATCCGCTGGGTGATGGTGCGCCTGCGCGAGGCGGGGCTGGACTCGTTGCCCGGTGGCGGCGGCGAGATCTTCTCAGACCCGGTCCGGCGCAAGATCGGGCTTGGCAAGTGCACGGCTGATGCGTGGCTGACCTGCATGTATGTCGCGCACTCGCTGGGCATGTTCACCAGCGCGACGATGATGTTCGGGCACATCGAGGGCTACGCGGACCGCGTGCACCACATGCGACTCGTGCGCGAGTGGCAGGACCGGGCGCTGCGCGAGAATGTCGACGCGGGCGGGACCTGGGGCCACTACAAGGCGTTCATCTCGTGGCCGTTCCAGCGGGAGAACACGCCCTTGGGTCGCCTGCGCGAATGGGGCGATGACCCGCAGGGTCGTCCCGAGGAAGTCGGGGCCGAGTTCCCTGGCGATGTGGTCGGCAATGTCGACGGCACGGGCACGAAGGACCTTCACCCGGAGTTCGGGCGCCGGCTGCGGATGGCGGGCGCGACGGAATACCTGCGGACGCAGGCGGTCAGCCGCCTGATGCTGGACAATGTGTACTCGATCGGTTCGAGCTGGGTGACAATGGGGCCGCACATCGGGCAGTTGGGCTTGATGTACGGCGCGAACGACATGGGCAGCGTGATGATGGAGGAGAATGTGGTGTCATCGGCGGGGACGACCTACTGCCTGAACGAGCCGGTCCTGTGCAGACTCATCCGCGAGGCGGGCTTCCTGCCGGCGCAGCGTGACAATGTGTACGACATCCTGTCGGTGAAGGACGGGCCGTACAGCCCGGACCTGCTGGTCAAGGACTGGAGCGAGCACCGGGTGCGGAAGCTGGCTCAGCAGGCGCCCAAGGATAGGAAGCCGGCGGACGGGACGAAGCTGGATTTGACGGTGAGTGCGAAGGGGTGAAACCCTTTGGGGTGCCGTGGTCGGAGCGGAGCGCAGGCCACGAGGGGGACGGCTTACGGAAACTTGACCCAGACAAAGTTCGAAGCGATTTCTCGAGAGAAGATGCCCGGGTCGCCGGAATCCAGATCGTTGTATGTGACTTGGACAAAGAACCCATCCCGATCTGCGATGTTGAGTTCGATGTAACTCGACATGTTTTGTTCGTACGTGAGTTCTTCCCCTGCCGCAAGCAAGTAGCGATGCTTGGCCTGATCGTACGGAGGCGGCGGCGCCGGCGGAGGTGACACCAGCGAGGTACCTCGCTCGTCGTAGATTGATGTCCAGTAAATTCCTCGCGAGTCCAGCCAGAGATCAACGGTAGAGTTGTTTCGAAGGACGACGCTCAGGACTTCCGCATCGGAGGTCGGGGACAATTGCAAGGATACTCCCGATGGCGCGGAAGTGGTGCTCAATTCCTCTGAGCAACCACCGAGTACCAGGAGTGACAGGCAGGCAATCGTTGAGACGATCAGTGCGAACGGGCGTGCGGACATGGCTGGGCCTCCTTTGGCTGCTCGGATCGATCATAGCGGCCTTCGGTTCTACTGCGAAGCAGGCGTCTCGCTGCGTCCGGCGGAGCCTACGCCCGACTTTGTCGGGCTAGACCCCGGCACCCGGCCGACTTTGTCGGGCTAGACCCCGGCACCCCGCGCGGGTTTAAACACTAACCGCAGTCCCGCTGACGCTGACCATCATCATGCCGCCGTTCTGGCCGAGGGTTTCGTAGTCGATGTCGATGCCGACGATCGCATTCGCGCCGACTGACTGGGCCTTCTCGGTCATTTCCTGAAACGCGATCTGGCGGGCCCTGCCCAATTCCTTCTCGTACGCGGCTGAGCGGCCGCCGACGACATCGCGGATGCCGGCGAAGAAGTCCTTGAAGATGTTCGCGCCGAGGATGGCCTCGCCGGTGACCACGCCGTGGTAGCGGGTGATGGTGCGGCCTTCGAGGGTCGGGGTGGTGGAGTGGATCATGGGGGGTCCTTTCATGGGATTGGTGCAGGATCAGTGTACTCGGTTGGTGGCATGTCCCCACCGGATACTTGGGACCCGACGCTTGCGCGTTCGGGTTCCGATCCCAACGGAGAGTTGATTTGCAGGAAGACTCCGGCTGCCCCCTCATCCGGTCCTGTGCGGAAGCCGCACAGGACCACCTTCTCCCTCGGGGGGAGAAGGAGTCGATGCACCTTCTGACTCGATTTGGAGATGGAGGGCGCACGAAAAACCCCGGGCTTTGCCGGGGTTGGTGAGGCGGGTGTGCGGATCGGGATCAGTGGTGCGCGGTTTCGGGGAGCACCGGCTGGCGACCGACCGAGTAGTACGCGAAGCCGTGCTGAGCCATCTGCTCGCGCTTGTAGAGGTTTCGTCCGTCGAAGACGACGGGGCTGCTCAGCAGGGCCTTGATCTTGCCGAAGTCCGGCTGCTTGAACTCGTCCCAGTCGGTCGAGATCACCAGAGCGTCCGCACCTTTGAGGGTCTCGTACATGTCGTTGACGATGGTGAACTTGCCGGGGTTTTCCTTCTCGACATTCGCCGAAGCGACCGGGTCGAAGCCGCGGCAGGTCGCGCCGGCTTCGGTGGCCCACTTCATCATGTCGACAGCGGGGGCCTCGCGGATGTCGTCGGTCTGGGGTTTGAAGGCCATGCCCCAGAAGGCGATGGTCTTGCCCGACAGGCCGCCCTCGCTGGCGAAGTGGCCCTCGATCTTCTCGAAGAAGCGCTTGCGCTGGCGCTGGTTCACATCGTGGACGGCCTGGGAGAGCTGGGTGTTCACGCCGCTCTCGTCGCCCATCATGATGCAGGCGAGCGTGTCCTTGGGGAAGCACGAGCCGCCGTAGCCGAGGCCGGGGTAGAGGAACTTGTTGCCGATGCGGCTGTCCGAGCACATGCCCTCGCGCACGCGGTTGATGTTTGCGCCGTAGGCCTCGCAGAGGTTGGCCATCTCGTTGATGAAGCTGATCTTGGTGGCGAGGAAGTTGTTAGAGGCGTACTTGACCATCTCGGCCGAGACGACATCCATGACGAAGATCGGGTGGCCCTGGCGCACGAACGGCTCGTAGAGCTCGCGCATCATCTCGCCGGTGCGCTCGTCGTCCACGCCGACCACCACGCGGTCGGGGCGGTTGAAGTCGTCGATCGCCGCGCCTTCTTTCAGGAACTCGGGGTTGTCGGCGACGGAGAAGGGGATGTTCGGGCCGACGATCGCGCGGATGCGGTCGCGGACCTTGTGGGTGGTGCCGACGGGGACGGTGGACTTGACGACCACGACCTTCGGCTCCTGGTTCGGGCCGAGTTCCTTCATGACCTGGGCGATGTCGTCGGCGGCCTGCCAGACATAGCTCATGTTGGTCTTGCCGTCGGCCCCGGTGGGGGTGCCGACGCAGATGAAGACCATCTGGGCATCGCGGTAGGCCTTGGCCTTGTCGGTGGTGAAGTGCAGGCGGCCGGCGCTGACATTCTTCTTCATGAGCTCGGTCAGGCCGGGCTCGTAGATCGGGCAGCCGCCGTCGTTGAGCACCTTGATCTTGCGCTCGTCGATGTCGAAGCAGATCACATCGTTGCCGGTGTTGCTGAAGCAGACGCCGGTGACAAGGCCGACGTATCCGGTTCCGATCATGGTCAGACGCATGGGTGCTCTCCTCGGTGGTCACGCGCTCGGGTCCGAACGCGGCGTGGGCGGTGAAGCCCGGAAATCGCTGATTTGAAAGTGAGGCCGTTCGTACGCTTGGGGAAGGGTCAGTAGTTCGGTGTGGGGGCGCGGTAGTGGGACATATCAATCGTCTTGAACCAGTCGATGGTGTGGCCAAGTCCCTCACGGAGCGGGATTTTGGGTTCCCAATCGAGCTTCTGGCGGGCCAGCGTGATATCCGGACGCCGGCGCTGGGGGTCGTCCTGCGGGGCCGGGCCGTACTGGATGGTGCTGGAGGAGCCGGAAAGCTCGATGACCAGTTCGGCGAGCTGCTTGATGGTGAACTCGCCGGGGTTGCCGATGTTGACGGGTCCGATAAACCCGTCCGGGTTGTTCATCATGCGGATGATGGCCTCGACGAGGTCATCGCGGTAGCAGAACGAGCGGGTCTGCTCGCCCTCGCCGTAGATCGTGATGGGCTCGCCGGCGAGGGCCTGGCGGATGAAGTTGGAGACGACGCGCCCGTCGTAGGGGTGCATGCGCGGGCCGTAGGTGTTGAAGATGCGGACCATGCGGACATCCACGCCGTGGGCCCGGTGGTAGTCGGCGAACAGGGTTTCGGCGGCCCGCTTGCCCTCGTCGTAGCAGGCGCGGGGGCCGAGGGTGTTGACCGAGCCCTTGTAGGACTCGGGCTGGGGGTGGACCTCGGGGTCGCCGTAAATCTCGCTGGTGGAGGCCTGGAGGATGCGGGCCCGGCAACGCTTGGCCATGCCGAGCATGTTGATCGCCCCCATGACCGAGGTTTTCATGGTCTTGATCGGGTTGTACTGGTAGTGACCCGGTGCGGCGGGGCAGGCGAGGTTGTAGATCTCATCGACCTCGAGCCAGATCGGCAGGGTGATGTCGTGGCGGATGAGCTCGAAATTGTGGAGGTCCAGCAGGTGCTCGACATTGGCCTTCTGGCTGGTGAAGAAGTTGTCGAGGCAGATGACATCGTGCCCGTCGGCGCACAGGCGCTCGCAGAGGTGCGAGCCGAGGAAGCCGGCGCCGCCGGTGACGAGTATGCGCTTGATCTGAGACACGAGGAACCCTCCAAAATACCGCCTGTTTCCTCAGGATCCGGTCAGCGGACCGGAGGGAATGGTGGTCGGGAGCGGTATGGTAACGATCGGCCGGAGTGGGGGTGTCCGGCCTGGGAAACTGGCGGAAATCTCACGAGAGCGGCGTGTCCTCCCGGACCACCAGTGGTGTTTTCCCTGCGATGGACTGCTCGATTTGATCGACGAACAGGATGGGGGCATCGCGGAGGGTGGGGCTGATCCTGATCAGGTTGGCCCGGACATGCTGCTCGATGGCCTCTCTGGCCTCGGGGCTGGCCGGGACGATCCGCAGGACAAGACCGGGGTTGCGGTCCACGATCTGGAATCGGCTGACATCGCGTCGATCCGAGATGGCGCGGCTGATGGCGGTGGTGTGAACGGCCCGGCCGTCGGCGAGTTTGATGATGCTGTTGACGCGACCGAGGACGGACTTGATGCGTGCGGGGGAGATTTCGGGTTCGCTGTCGAAGGGCATGACCTCGTCCCCGATTTCATAGCGGAGCAGGGGGGTTTTGCGTTCGTAGAGGCAGGTGATCCGGAGCACCCTGCCGCCACCGGGTCCGGGTTCGCCGAGTTCGAACAGGTGATCGAGCCAGAAGACCTGGTAGCCCCCGGCGGGGGTGGTGTAGGCGGTGACATGGGTTTCCACCGCCCCGTACTCCATGGCGGCGGGGCAGCCGAAGGTCCTGCTGATCACATCGGGGGAGTCGGGACGCGGGTAGGACTCAGCGCAGGCGATGGATGCCTTCAGGTTGAGCGCGGCGAACTCTTCGGCACGGTCCTGATTGACTCTGGCGATCAGGTCGAGCGCGGAACTGTAGCCGAGGAGGTATCTCGGACGGCGGCGGAGGATCAGGTCGCCCGCCTGCCTCGCCCGATCCTCAGAAAGGTTGTACGCATTGAATCGGGTTCTGGCCTGAAGGCGGTCTTTGGCTGCGAGGAGACGCGACTGGATGCGTGATTTGAGGCCCGTCCCGAGCAGGTGGTGATGCCCCCAGACAAGGAAGCAGGGATCCGAGGGGCCTATGCCGTAGAAGGAGCGTCCGATCCAGCGATTGATGTTGTCGACTTCGATTTCCTTGTTCCAGCCATGGAAAATAGTCGGCGAGCCGGTTGAGCCACCGGTTTTGTAGATCCGTTCGCCGGGACGACGCTGGTCCTGAAGGTCCGGGTTGATATTCCGGGTTTCGGCCTTGGTCAGGGGCGGGACGGTGGTGGCGAACTGGACCAATGAGGAGAACGCCTTTGGGACCTTGTTCTGATCGGCGAGTTGGCGGTAGCGGGGAACATTGACGATGGCGTTGGCCCAGACGGCGTTGAGCCGCTCCAAGACCGCGGTGTGGCGTTGCTCGGGCTGGGTGAGGCGCTCATACAGCTCACGCCGCTCCTGAGCGAGGTTGAGGATGGTCTTTTCGCGGAATCTGCCTACCAAGGTCATGGGCGGACTATATAGACAGCAGGGCGCTTGTTTGAGGGTCGGGGCGATTTCAGTGGCTCAGGGGGCGTTTCTGACCGATCTGAACGCTCTCGGATCCCTGTGCGTAACAGAGTCCTGACGGTGGATTGGACGGTTGCCAATCGGCCCCGCTAGTCTGCCCGATTCGGCACTTGTGAATCGGGCGGATGCCCGCAATTTCGAGGACCTCAGAGACATGAGCAACGGCAAACGAGCACTCATCAGCGGGATTACCGGACAGGACGGGAGTTACCTCGCCGAATTCCTGCTTTCGAAGGGGTATGAGGTCCACGGGCTGATCCGGCGGTCGAGCTCGTTCAATACGGAGCGGCTGGATCACATTTACAAGGATCCGCATGTCCAGGGCGTCAAGATGAAGCTGCATTATGCGGACCTTTGCGATGCGACCTCGCTGCAGAAGATCCTGGACGAGACCAAGCCGCACGAGGTGTACAACCTCGGGGCGCAGAGCCATGTCCGGGTGAGTTTCGACATGCCGATCTTCACCTCGGACACGGTCGCGATGGGGGCCTTGCGGATGCTGGAGAGCATCCGCGATTACCAGCAGCGGACCGGCGAGCAGGTGCGGTACTACCAGGCGAGTTCCTCGGAGCAGTACGGAAAGGTCGTGGAGACGCCTCAGAAGGAAACGACCCCGTTCTACCCGCGTTCGCCATATGCCTGCGCGAAGGTGATGGCGCACTGGATGACGGTGAATTATCGCGAGAGCTACGGGATGCACGCGTCATGCGGGATCCTGTTCAACCACGAGTCGCCCCGGCGCGGCGAGACCTTCGTGACGCGCAAGATCACGCGGGCCGCGGGTCGGATCAAGCTCGGCCTGCAGGACAAGCTCTACATGGGCAACCTTGACTCGAAGCGCGACTGGGGCTTCGCGGGCGACTATGTGAAGATGATGTGGATGATGCTCCAGCAGGACGAGCCGGACGATTATGTGATCGCCACGGGCAAGACGATCTCGGTGCGCGAGTTCGCGGAGATGGCGTTCAATCATCTCGGGCTGAACTTCGACGACCACTATGTGATGGACCCGCGGTACATGCGTCCGGCCGAGGTGGACCTGCTTCTGGGCGACCCGAGCAAGGCGAAGCAGAAGCTGGGCTGGGAGCCGACGACGAGCGTTGAAGAGCTGGCGGTCATGATGGTCGAGGCGGACCTGAAGCTTGCCGAGCGCGAGAAGACGCTGATCGATGCCGGGCATATGCAGCCGGACTTCGCAACGCACGACCAGTAAGCCACGGCTTTTGGAGGGAATGATCGGGATGTCGATTTCGGACTGGTCGAACAAGAAAGTGGTCGTGACCGGGGGCGCGGGCTTTCTGGGCGGGTTCGTCTGCCGCAAGCTGCGCGAGCGGGGCGTGCAGGATGGGAACATCTTCGTGCCGCGGCGGAAAGACTTTGATCTGACCGAGCTCTCGGCGGTGCGTCGTCTCTACGATGAAGCGTTCACGGGCAAGCCGACGGATGTGGTGATCCACCTCGCCGCCGAAGTGGGGGGTATCGGTGCGAATCAGGCCAATCCCGGTCGGTACTTTTACGCGAACATGGCGATGGCCCTGCATCTGATCGAGGAGTTCCGGGCGCGGGGCTTTCATGAGCGCGATGAGAGCGTGTTCCTCCAGACCGGGACGATCTGCGCGTACCCGAAGTTTGCGCCGATCCCGTTCAAGGAAGAGGACATCTGGAACGGGTATCCCGAAGAGACCAACGCACCGTACGGAGTAGCCAAGAAGGCGGCGTGGCAGATGCTCGATGCGTACCGGCTGCAGTACGGGATGCGGTCGTCGTATGTGCTGCCGGTGAATCTTTACGGGCCGAACGACAACTTCGACCTGTTCTCGTCGCATGTGATCCCGGCGCTGATCCGCAAGTGCGTGGAAGCGCAGGACCGGGGCGACGACCACATCGTGTGCTGGGGGACCGGGGCTGCGAGCCGCGAGTTTCTGTATGTGGAGGACGCCGCGGAGGGGATCGTCCGCGCCACGGAGGCGATGGATGATCCGACACCGATCAACCTCGGGGCGAGCTTCGAGATCACAATCAAGGATCTGGTTGAGCTGATCGTCCGGCTGACAGGTTTCGAGGGCGAGATCCGCTGGGATGCGAGCAAGCCGGACGGACAGCCGCGGCGGAAACTGGACACGGAGCGGGCGAAGAATCTCCTCGGCTGGAAGTCTCAGGTCTCGTTCGAGGATGGGTTGAAACGGACGATCGAATGGTTCCGAGAGCACCACGCGTCTCGTCAGACGGCGGGGGCCTGAGGCGAGAGCCCGGAGCGATCATGCGTGTGCTGCTGATCAACCAGGTGTACTACCCGGACCACGCCGCGACCGCGCAGCACGCGGACGATCTTGCGCGGCATCTGGTCCGAGCGGGGCATGAGGTGCATGTGATCGCTTCGCGCTCGATCTATGGGAGCAAGGGCGCGACGCTGGCGAAATACGAGGAAGTCGATGGGGTGAAGGTGCACCGCGTCGGGCGCAGTCTTTTCGGTAAGGCGGGGATTCTCGCGAGGGCCGCGGACTTCGCGGTGTTTTATGTGCTCGCGATGCTCAAGGCGCTGACGATCCGGCGCTGCGATGTGTCGGTGTGTTTCACGACGCCGCCGTTCATCTCGCTGGTGGGTTGGGTGCTGCGGACGATCCGGGGCACGAAGTTCGTGTACTGGGTGATGGACATGTACCCGGATGTGCCGGTGGTTTGTGGCGTGATGAAGGAGCGTGCGCTTTCTACGCGGTTCTTCGAGGCGGTGGATCGATTCTGCCTGAAACGGGCCGATCGCGTGGTCGTGCTGGGTCGGTGCATGCGCGAGCGGGTGCTCGCCAAGGGGGCAGACCCGGCGAAGGTCGAGCACATCGGGGTGTGGTCGGACCAGAGCGAGGTGAAGCCGATCGCGCGTGAGGGCAACGAGTACACGGAGCGGTGGGGGCTGGAAGACAAGTTCGTGGTGATGTACTCGGGCAACTTCGGCCTCGCGCACGATGTGCGGACGATGCTGGAGGCGGCGGAGCGGCTGCGGGCGGACGAGCGGTTCCGGTTCCTGTTCGTCGGGGGCGGGAAGAAGAAGGCGGAGGTCGAGCGGTTCGTGGAGGAACGGGGGCTGATGAACGCTGTGGTGGATGGGTACCAGCCGAGAGAGAAGCTCGATCAGTCGCTGAGCTGTGCGGATGTGCACCTTGCCACGATGATCCCCGGCGCGGAGGGAGTGATCGTGCCGTGTAAATTGTTCGGCATCATGGCGGCGGGGCGCGCGACGGTGTTTATCGGGAGTCCGAAGAGCGAGCTGGCCCGGGTGCTGGACGAGCACGGGTGCGGTGTGGTGGTGGAGCCGGGCGATGTCGACGGGCTGGTTGCTGCTCTGAAGAGTATGGCTGATGAGCCGGAGCGCGTAGATGAGATGGGCAACCGGGCGCGTACGGCGCTGTCGGATGCGTACAGCCGCGAGCGTGCGTGCGAGCAATGGCGGGAGCTGCTGGAGGTCGTTGTTGGGGATGTTTCCTCTGCGAGCGATTCTCGAGAGTTGACCGGGGCAGCGCGAGGAGAATCGGTGTGAGCGAGCAATCGGGCGCTGCGCGCCGTTCGAACATCGAGATTCTGATCCCGACCTTCAATGAGGAGGTGAACCTTCCTCACGCGCTGGCAAGCGTCGTGGATTGGGCGGACGCGGTGCATGTGGTTGATTCGGAATCGACCGACGAGACCAGGCAGGTCGCCGAGCGGTACGGGGCGAGAGTGACGGTACAGCCGTGGCTGGGCTATGCGAAGCAGAAGAACTGGGCTCTGGAGAACCTTCCGTTTGAGTCGGACTGGATTTTCATTCTCGATGCTGACGAAGTGATCGAGCCGGAGCTGCGCGATGAGTTGTTGTCGATCGCGCAGCGTAGGCCGGAAGACATTGATGAGGCCGGTTACTACATCAACCGGTACTTTGTCTTCATGGGCAAGCGGATCCGGCACTGCGGGTACTACCCGAGCTGGAACCTGCGGTTCTTCAAGCGAGGCATGGCCCGGTATGAAGAGCGCGAGGTGCACGAGCACATGATGCTGGATGGCCCGAGCGGCAAGCTCAAGGGCCACATGAAGCATTACGACCGACGCGGGCTTGAGCACTTCATCGCGAAGCACAACCGGTACTCGACCTTGGAGGCACGCGAACTCGTGCGCGGCGCTACCCAGGAGGGAGCGTTGCAGTCAGATCAGCTTGAACCGGGGATCCGCTTGCGGAGATGGTTGAAGTACAATGTGCTGCCTCGACTGCCGCTGCTGGGTTTCTGGCGGTTCTTCTACATGTACATCATCCGATTCGGATTTCTGGATGGTGTGGCCGGCTTCCGATTCAGTCTGCTGCTCGGCACCTACGACTTCTTCATCGCCATCAAGATCCGCGAATTGCGTCAGTTGGAGAAGGAGCGTCTGGCCAGTGTGCTTGATTCTGCACCTCCGGTTCGGGCGCTCGCCAAGCCGGAAGGCGAAGAAGGGGCTGCGCGACTCGATCCGGTGCCCAGCACTGGCACTGCGGCGGCATTGAAAGATCCGGCGGCTTCGATCCAGGATGAAGAGGAACACGCCGGCAGTGCACGGGCGGTTGCAGCGGGGAGTGCGGCGGCGTTCACTCGTGACGAGCAGAGACGGGAATTCGGTCCGGCGGATGCGGAAGGGTGCCCGCGACCGCCCGTTTCGGTGATCATTCTCTGCTACAACGAGGAGGTCAATATCCGCGAGTGCATCGAGAGCTGTTCCTGGTGCGACGATGTGCATGTTCTTGATAGCGGCAGCAAGGACAGGACCGTGGAGATCGCCAAAGAGCTTGGTGCGAAGGTGTGGGTCAATCCGTTCCGATCTTTCGGCCAGCAGCGGAACTGGGCGATCGACAACATCCCGACGGCGAACCGTTGGCACTTCCATCTGGATGCGGATGAACGGTTCACTCCGGCGCTGGTGAAAGAGATGCACGCGATCCTGCGAGCGGATGACCCCTCCAAAGGGACGAACCGCGCGACGGCTTTTCAATGTCCTTCGATGATGATGTTCATGGGACAGTGGCTGCGCCGTGCCGCGGAGTATCCCGTGTATCAGGTCCGATTCTTTGACTCGGAACTTTGTCGCTATGAGGATTACGGGCACGGCCAGAGAGAGGTGAACAGGGGGCGTACTGGTGTGCTGAAGATGCCCTACCTGCACTACAATTTCTCGAAGGGCATCGAGGAGTGGTTCGACAAGCACAATCGGTACAGCACTCTGGAATCGTCGCAGGCGATGGCGGATCCCCAGATCCCGCTTCACAGATCGGTTTTCGGGGTGTTCGGTGGCAACAAGATTTCCAGGCGCAGGCACCTGAAAGCGCTCAGCTACCGGATGCCGGCCAAGGCGACGCTGATGTACCTGTACATCGTTCTGCTTCGCAGAGGGTTCATGGACGGTCGAGCGGGGATCAATTATGCGCGGATGCGTTCTATTTATGAGGCGATGATCAGCGTGAAATCGGCGGTTTCTGTGGCGGAGAAGAAGCAGAAGCGGAACGCCGCGGGTGGCAGGGTGAAACTGTGAATGGGGAACATCCGGATTTTGATAGACGAGCGATAAGCCCGTACACGATGCGCGAGAAGGTCGGGCGGGTGCTGTGGAATTACATCGGCCAGCCCCTGTTTCGCTGCACATTTCACAATTGGTACGGCTTGCGGAACGCCATGCTCAGAGTCTTTGGAGCGAAGATCGGGCGTCCCGTGCGGATCCGACCGAGTGTCAGGATAGAGCAGCCATGGAACCTGTCGATCGGCGCCAACTCGTCGATCGGCGATCGAGCGGTGGTGTACTGTTTGGGCAAGGTCACGATCGGCGACCATGTGAGTGTTTCGCAGCAGGCGCATCTTTGTGCTGGTACTCATGACTATTCGAGGCCAGATCTTCCGCTTATTCGCCCATCGATCACAATCGAAGACCATGCCTGGATAGCCGCGGATGCGTTCGTAGGGCCGGGTATCACTGTGGGAGAGGGCGCGATACTGGGTGCGCGCGGGTGTGCGTTCAAGGATCTCGAGTCTTGGACTATTTATGGCGGCAATCCGGCGAAGGCGATTTCTCCGCGACCAAGAATCAGCCAGGACCGTTCACTGGCAGAAACCAGAACACTGGAGCAATGAACCATGGACAGTCCAGCCAGGGTCGCGCCATCACGGCTCGCCGATTTGAACTCGGACATGACCAAGCCCCACGACGGGTACTCATTCGAGCAATTGCGTGATTCGTACAACTTTCAAACCACGACTTGTTGGCAGAGGACATTCCTGCGACTACTCGCGGCGGAAGCCGACCGTCTTCGATCGGAGTCGGGCACCGTGCGCGTGCTGGACATCGGCTGCGGAAACGGGATTGGACGCCGGCCCCATTGGACCGCCGCCGTCCGTGAGCATTTCGATGAACTCTGGGGGATCGAGCCGGACCCTTCGATCAAACCTCAAGAGGGAGTGATCGATCATTTTCAAACCGCGACGCTGGAGACGGCTGATCTGCCGGAGGGGTACTTCGATCTCTCCTATTCGTTCATGGTCGTAGAGCATGTGGCCGATCCGCACGCATTCCTTTCGGCGGTGCAGCGATCATTGCGACCGGGCGGTGTGCATTTTTTCGTCACGGTGAATGGTCATCATTACTTTGCGAAGATGGCCAAATTCATGAAAGCCATGAAAATCGAGGATGCGATGCTGCGAGTGCTTCGTGGAAAGCAAACGACAGACTCGTACCACTATCCGGTGCAGTATCGCATGAACAGGCCTTCCCAGATCGACCGGCTTGCCCGGGAGCACGGCTTCGGGAATCCGGAATATGCCTTTATCGAAGAAGATGGTCCGAAGCCCTATCTGCGTGGGCCGCTGAAGCCGTTCTGGTCACTGATGATGGCGAAGCGTCGTCGGATTGAGAACCCCAGACAGCTCTTGACCATGTACTGCCGCATGCGCAAGCAGGTTTGATCGGCTATCCTTACCGGCCCAAACAGCCACCATTTTCCCAAAGGTATGCCATGTCAGACCTCATCGCCCCGCACGGCGGGACTCTCGTCAATCGCGTCGTCGGCCCGGATCGTGCCCGTGAACTCCGCTCGGAGGCCGATGCGCTGCCCCGGATCGATCTGTCTGCGAAGCAGTCGTGCGATCTGGAAATGATCGGTGTCGGTGCGTTCAGCCCTTTGACCGGTTTCATGGGCAAGGCGGACTTCGAATCGGTCTGCCGCAACATGAAGCTGGCTTCCGGCGACATCTGGCCTATCCCGATCCTGTTGAGTGTGGATGGTTCGGAAGCGCCTAAGGTCGGTCAGCGGGTCGGCTTGTACGCGCCCAACGGCGTGCTTCAGGCGGTGATGACCGTCGAAGAGGTGTACACGCACGACAAGAAGCTCGAGATCCCCAATGTGTTCCGCACCGAGGATCCGGCGCACCCGGGTGTGGCTCAGGTTCTGGCGGAGGGCGACACCTGTGTTGCTGGTCCGGTCGAGGTGATCGAGGTGTGCGTCGACCCCGATGGGCCGGAGGCCTTCCTGGATCGTCGCCTGACGCCCGCGCAGACGCGCAGGGAGTTCGCCGATCGCGGCTGGAAGACGGTCTCTGCGTTCCAGACGCGCAACCCGATCCACCGGGCCCACGAGTACCTGTGCAAATGTGCGCAGGAGATCACCGACGGACTGCTGATCCATCCTCTGGTGGGCGAGACGAAGAAAGGTGACATACCCGCCGATGTTCGGATGGAGTGCTACCAGACCATCATCGATCACTACTTCGTGCCGGAGAGAACGCTGCTGAGCGTGATGCCGGCGGCGATGCGATACGCCGGTCCGCGCGAAGCCGTGCTGCACGCCCTGATCCGGAAAAACTACGGTGTGACGCACTTCATTGTCGGGCGCGATCATGCCGGCGTAGGAAACTATTACGGGACTTACGATGCCCAGAACATCTTCGATGAGCTGGATGCGGACAATCTCGGGATCATTCCGCTGAAATTCGAACACGCCGCGTGGAGCCATCGTGCGCAGGGAATGGTTTCCGGGAAGACCTTCCCGAAGATTGATGGCGACCAGGTGTTCCTCTCCGGGACCAAGGTCCGGGATATGCTGGCGGCGGGTGAGCGTCCGCCAGCTGAGTTCAGCCGTCCTGAAGTGGCCGATGTGCTGATCCGATGGGCTACCAAAGAACCTCAGCCGGTATGAGACAGCCGGGGCGATCTGGCCGATAGGGATTGAATACGGCGTCTTCACCAAGCGTCCGAGAACCCCTGGCGAAAGCGAATCAACCCCAGATGCGGATCGTTCATCTGACCAATTCCATCGACCCGGTCAGCGGCGGTCCAGCGAATGTTTTAGCCCGGCTCGCTCCTGTGCAGGTCAAGCGTGGACATGAGGTAGTGATCGTTACTGCGGATGATCCAGCGAGAGTCTCCGACATTATCTCGCATTTGGAGGCCAATGGCGTGTCGGTGCTGGCGCGCGGGCCGGGTCGTGGCCCGCTCTGGCGAGCACCGGAAGCGGTCGCGGCTCTCTCATCAGAAATCGATCGTGGCGTCGACCTTATGCACGGGCACGGACTGTGGCAGCACCTCGTGCATTGGGGCGCGAGCGTCTGCCGGGCGCGGTCGATCCCGTACATCCTCCGCCCCTGCGGCATGCTCGATCCGTGGTCTTTGGGGCAGGGGCGATGGAAGAAACGGTTGTTTCTGGCGCTCAAAGCCCGGAAGGATTTGGAGCTGGCTGCGGGCCTGCACTACACGACCGAGACGGAAAGGCGGCTCGCAGAGCCGCTGGGAATCAAGGCCAAGTCCTTCGTCATCCCAAACGGGCTGGACTGGTCGGAATTCGAGACTCTCCCCGCGGTGGGATCGTTTCGAAGTGAGTACAGCATCGGCGACCGTCCGCTCGTAGTGTATCTGAGCCGATTGCACCACAAAAAGGGGCTGGATCTGCTGCTGCCGGCGTTTGCTGCCGGTGCTCCCTCTGACGCGGTGCTGGCTTTGGTAGGGCCGGGCGAGGAGGCGTACATCGAATCGTTGAAGCGCCAGGCCGAACAGTTGGCGATTCTGGATCGTCTGATATTCACCGGTATGCTGAAAGGTCCCAAGCGAATCGAAGCCCTCTCCGACGCGGATCTGTTCGTTCTGCCGAGTTACCAGGAGAATTTCGGCGTGGCCGTCATCGAAGCGGCGGGTGCCGGAACTCCTGTTCTCATCTCCGATCAGGTGAACATCTGCGACGAGGTTCGCAGCGCGAAAGTCGGACGCGTCGTGCCTTGCGATCGATATGAGCTCTCGGCGGTGCTGAGCGAGATGCTCAGAGATCACGCCACTCTGCATGAGATGGGTGATCGCGCCCGGTCCTGGGCGAGAGATCGCTTTTCGTGGAGTTCGATCGCCGATCGGGTTGATGAAATGTACGGGGGTGTGTTGGCGGCGAGGGAGGATCAGTAATGACTCAGTTCATAGCACTATGGATGCTCGTGCTGATCGCCGTGACGGTATACCGGATATGGTCAGATACTGTTCGCGGTGTGTATGACCTGGTCTGCCTCAGAAATATATTCTTAATCGGATTTATAATTTTTCAGCTGGTGTCGGCATGTCTTACTCTGTTTACAGAGAATTTCCTGCCGTATCCTCTCGCAAATCCAGAGATGGTTTCACTGTATTACGGAATACTGAGCACGGTATTCCTGGTCGTTTTCCTGATTATGTATCGCCACCCGCTCAAGCTGAATCGGTTGGCGAAATTTGTGCCCCGTACGGCGGGGGTGCCTACAGGAGGTAAACTCCTGGTGTTGGCTGTATTGGTGACCGCGTCCGCCATTGGGATCAAGTACGGACTGAGAATCCCGTTCATTGGGATCGCGGCGAACTATGTGGGGAACGCGCTTGTCGCCTCTGCCGCGGTTGTCATCGGATGGTATTGGGCACCCCGTTTTCTCAATCCCGCCGCAGCGATACCCAGTCTTGCTTTGCTGCTGGTCAATGCGGCGGTCGCGGTCCAAGGGAGTTCCAGCCGACGAGATATCATCGCGGTGTTCGCGGGGTTCATATGGGGGGTGTATTTTTCGCGGGTGCGGTTCATGCGCTTGCGATCCTACTTACCAACGCTGGGGGCGGTGAGTGCCGTTGGCATCCTCGTCGTGGCAAGCTTCACATCTGTCCGCGGCTCTGGGGCGGATCGAGATCGATCGCCGATGGAGCACTTGCAAGCGATGCTCACCGGAACGGATCTGGTCCGAGGGCTGTATGACTTGGGTACGGGCCAGCAGGCGGCCGGGATCAGTATGTGGATTATCGACACCCATCCCGAGACATATCCCTTTAGAGGTCCGGCGAGTCTCCAGTACCTGTACGAGCTTCCGGTGCCAAGGCTTTGGTGGCCTGACAAGCCCAATCCTTTGAGCATCGAAATCCCGAAGATGGCGAGAATTCGTGGCGTGGGCTACGGAGAATTCAATGTTGGACCCGGCGTTGTGGGGCAGTCGTATTCAGACTTTGGCTTTGCAGCGGTGTTGGTGTATGCGGCATTGCTCGCGATCATGATCCGGTTCGCCGACGATCTTGTCTGGAGATCTCCTCGCGATGTGTTCGTCATCGCTGCGGTGGGTTCAGGGCTGGGTCAGGTTCTGGCTATCCCTCGTGGTGACATCAGTCTGTTCACCTTCGTTTTTATCGTTGGTGTTACCGGAAGCTATGTATGCATGCTCGTATTCGCCAAGGTGCTCCGGCTGGAGGCCTCAATCTCAACAGAGCTTTCTCCGGCTCATGCCGATGCGATTCCATCGGAACAAGTCGAGGACATCAGGCTTCCAGCCGGTGCGGGCTCGAAAGAATACGATGCACCGAGTTTAAATTACGCGGAACTTGATCCGGCTGGAGCGTGAGGTGATGGATCAGAACAACAACTCCACGAAGCGAACCTTTGCGTTTGGAAGAGTGGCCAGCTCTGTTATCGCATGCGCATTCGCTGCGAGTCTATTGGTTTCAGCCGTTTGGTCCGTTTCCATGGCCGGCTGTTCAGTCGGCACCAGTTCTGCCTCTCGAGGCCCGGTGGATGGAGTCTTTTCCGAGTGGGAAGAACCCAGGGAGCATCCGGCCCATGGCGAAACGAAGCCGGACAGAATCCCGAGAGATGATGAGCTGGCTCCGGTGAGTTCCGGCGCTTCGTCGGATCAATCTCGGCGTGTGGATGATCCAGACAGCGTGCAGCATGGTGATGACGGAACCCGCAGCGAAGCCACTCCCGAACATATTTACGAATCATCGCTAGTTGACGGGCAGCCATCGCTGACAAGAATCACTTCCACTGCGTCGGGCAGCACGAGGACAGAATTGATATCGCCGAATCGGCACCCGGTATGGATTCCCGGCGAGGACTCGATCGAGCCGGAGGTTCGTCATATTCCGCGCCCGGATGGATTCGATCTGATCTTCGATTTTCATAATGGGACGGCTTCTTCCAAGCGCATGGGGCAGTTCGTTGTTGGTGGGGTTCGATTCCCGAGACAGATAATCAGCAGAGCAATTTTCAATGACGGGAAGGCCCTGCCCATTGATCACAAAGACGCGCCGTACTTTGGAGGAGGGGCGAATTATCCGGGGGCTCTATACTCGCCTGTTGCTGTCATCCAAAGTGGCAACGACACGATTGGGTTCAGTCTTCAATACGATGTGCGTGAGTATAAGCATGGCGTATTTATACGAGTAGAAAGCCCGGGAGGAATCTATGACCACGGAGGGCGAAACTGGCAGGTCCGTTTTCAGATCGCACGCGGTGACGAGGATATTGGCGGGAGACTGGAGCCGGGTGAGTCGCGCCAGTACACGCTGAGTGTCCGTTCGCACCATGGCAAGCGCGATGAATGGGTTCGCACCCTGATACCGTACCGCGAATTCTTCCAAGAAACATATGGGCCTGTGCGCTATGAGAGGGACCCTCGTCCTGTTCGTGGTGTTGAATTGGCTCAGGTTCCATTGGCCAGCGTTCAGAACCCGAGAGGTTTTCTTGGGCAGAACGAGCGTCCGGATATTGTCGGCTTCGCTCCCGTTGTGCGTCAACTGGTCGAGTTCGAAAGGGCCGGCTATGAACGCGTTATGGTCTGGTCACCCAGCGGTGTGAATCGCATAAACAAACTCGGTAATTACCCGTTCAATTTCACGACAGGGTGGGAGTCAAGCCCCAGATTGCGCGATACAAAGATACTCCTGCGAGAATACGGAAGTCGGCCGAGCGACTTTGGTCTCTGGTGGGGAAACAGTTCTTATGTAATGCCAACCGAATGGGATGTTCCGGAGCGGACGCGTTTGGACATCAACGATCCGAATCATGTTCGCAGAGCACGCGAGGAACTCAACGCGGCGTTGTCTGTCAATGCGACGACGATCGGGCTTGATGCCATGAGTTCACTTCCCGCATGGGATGCGTACGAATGGGTGCTTCAGCTTCAGGATGAGTATCCGGATCTACGATTCATCTTCGAGACGCTCAGTCCCGATTTCATTCACACCATCACCCCGACATATCTGTATGGGACAAGGATTCCCGAGAACGATCCCTTTGCAGCCAATTCTCCGATGACGATGGCCGACTTTCTGAATCCCGGCCATGAAACATGGGCCCAGATTTCCGGCCAGGATGTCAAGATTAATTCGGGTTTGCCTCCGACCGCAGCAACGCCCGCGAATCTGCTGTACCAGAGGGCCTTGAAAGCCGCACAGGACGGGTATGTGCCGGTGGTTTTCGGGCCCGTCCCGACAACGGCGGGTCTGGAGGCACGAGAGAGTTGGCGTCATTCGGTTCCCGCCGATCTCAGAGACTGACTCTTGCCAAGTCGATGAACCAGTTATTCGCCCCTCATTTACCTGTCGTTACGCCTTGAACAATCGCCACAGCACGGACATCTTCCGGCGGCGGTACGGTGCGCGCTCGGGAGACCGCGTTTGTCGATCGCTTCGGGTCGATGTCCTTGATGCTTTCCAAACCATGCGGGATCTTCCGCACCGGCTCGATCCTTCCTCAACGGTCAGTTCGCTCGCTTTGTTCTCGGGCCGGCCGCCATTGTGTTTCAAGGAGCCGCATCGATGCTACAGCGCACTCTTCCCGTCCTTTCGCTTCTCCTTCTAGCCAGTCTCGCGATTGCAAGCGCCCCTTCTCGCCAGTTGTTTCGCGATCACGATGGTGCTGTCACGACAAATGCGAAGTCCGGATCGCACATCATCATCCGATCGACTTCATCGCCGGATGCATCAAAGCGGGGCAGGCCCGTGCGTGTCAGTGATCCGGTCGGACCTGGTCAATCCGCAGGCAAGGGCCGCGTTGTTTCACTCAAGCGGCCGGCCGAAGAGGCGGTCGTGTACAGGTCCGAGTTGATCTCTGAACAGCCACGGTTGGTCCGCCAAATGCCCCGACGCGCTGATACGGAGCTCATATCTCCGAATTTGCACCGAGTATGGATCCCGCGAGGCGATGATTCCCTTCGGCCTCGCCATATCGAGATGGTCGAAGTTGAGAATGGATTTGATCTGATATTCGAGTTTAACAACAACACGGTGTCACCGAAGCGACTCGGGGAGATTGTTGTGGGGGGGATACGCTTCCCTGAATCGATCACCACCAGAGCCATTTACAATGATGGCAAGCCATTGCCCCTCTCGCACAACAACGCTCCGTATTTCGGCGGCGGAGCCACATACCCGGGCGCACTGTATTCGCCTGTCGCGGTTGTTCAAAGCGGCCAAGACACCATCGGTATGAGCCTGCTCTACGATGTTCGCGAATATCGCCACGGTGTGTTCATCCGTGTGGAAAGCCCCGGTGGCATCTACACCCATGGCGGGCGCAACTGGCAAACAAGGTTCGTCTTTGACCGCGACGACAAAGACGAAGGTGGCAGGATACAGCCCGGTGAAACCAGAACCTATCGAGTTTGCGTCAGGGTGCACCACGGAGATCCCTCGGAGTGGGTGAGAACTCTGCTGCCCTATCGTGAGTTCTTTTCCTCGGTCTACGGCCCCGTACGCTACGAACGCGATCCTCGCCCAGTCCGTGGCACCGAACTCGCCCAGGTCGCCTACCTCAGCCAGGAGAACCCCAGGGGCTTCATGGGCGGTGATCTCCGTCCCGACATCGCTGGGTTCCTGCCGCTCGTAGAGAAGCTCATGTACCAACAGGTCGAGGGATTCGACAGGTTCATGATCTGGCAGCCGACCGGCCTGTATCTTGTCAACCGTGCTTCGAATTACCCGTTCAACTTCACCAGCGGTTGGGACAGCATTCCCATGCTCAACGACACCAAGGAGTACTTGGAGAAGTTTGCTTCAAGCCAGGCCGAACTGGGACTATGGTGGGGAAATACATCGTCTGTGATGCCACGCCAGTGGGATGTGGGCCCTCGTGAACGATTCGATCCGAGCAACCCCTATCATGTCAATCGCGCAAAGGAGGAACTCGACGGTGCGATGCAAGTCGGGGCGGAGATCATCGGCATGGACGCGATGAGCAGTATGCCGGCTTGGGATGCATACGATTGGTTGCTTCACTTGCAGAGTGAATATCCAGACACAACCTTTATCTTCGAAACGCTTTCACCCGACTTCATTCACACCATTACGCCAACATTCCTGTACGGCACCCGAATACCCGAGACGAGCCCGTTTGCGGCTACATCCCCCTTGCTCCTTGCCGATTTCCTGAATCCCGGTCACGAAACATGGGCGCTGATTTCAGGGCAGGATGTGAAGCTCAACGCGGGCCTGCCGTCGACTGACCCGGTTCCGTTCTCGCTGTTTTACGAGCGATGCAAGAAAGCCGCGAGGGATGGATATGTCCCGGTCGTGTTTGGTCCTATGCCAACAACGACGGATCTGTCCGCAGCCGAGAGCTGGCTGACCACGATACCGGCCGACCTGCGGAACTGAACGAAGCATTGCAACAGAGGTAAGGCGGGGCATCCTCCAGTCCCTGCTGTAGAATGTCCCCATGATGCTCCAGGCACTCCTTACCGGGCGATGGCTCATCGCGTTCATGGTTCTGCCGTACGCCTTGCTCTGGTCCAGGGCAGCGGAGTCGGGCGGTGCCGTGACGGCTCTGCTCGTGGTGGCGCTGCTTCTGTTCTACTTCGCCTGCCTCGACGAAATCCACACGACCCGTCTGGACGAGACGCGCCTCGGCTTCCGCAGAGGGCGCGGTCGCGTCGATCCCGAGGCCGTCACGATTGCCAAGTACCTGTTCGGCGGTGCGGCGAAGGTGCTCGCGATCATCATGCTGTTCCTGCAGCCCTGGGTCGGCATCGCTGGCCTCATCGCGCTGACGGTCATCTGGCTCTCATCGCTGAGCACACGGCGATGGCCGGTCAAGACACTCTGGGCGGAGATCCTGATCCCCCTGTGCGTGTTGATGCTACCCATGATCCTGATCGATCTGGCGGCGGAGCGTGCGATTGATTCTTGGTTCGAAAGCGGAGCCACCGCGGCACAGCGACTGGAACTCCTCGGTGTGGCGGGCGGCCTGGTCTCGCCGGCGACGCGACTCGCAACCGTCATCGGCACCGGGATGCTCGCGTGCTACCTGCTGCTCTGTGCGATGCGGGACGAGCCGGCGGACCGCGGCGACGGCATGATCACCACCGTCACCACGATCGGTCGCGCCCGAGCAGGGTTCGTGTTCTTCCTGATCGCAGCGGCAACCGCAGCACTGGCGATCCGCGGGGCGAGCGCGATCGTGGCCTACGGCGGTATCGAGATCGCCATGCTGCGGATGGTGTGGCCGTGGTCGATCGCAGCGTTTGCGACCGTGCTCGCCATGCTCGGCGTGCTCCTGAGTTCCGAGCGGGAGGAGCCGCTTGCGGTCGGTATCTGGGGTGCCGGCGCGATCGCGATCGGCGTCTTTCTGAACCTCAGCGTGATCTGATCGCCAGGAATCCTGTCGAATGATCAGGCGCTGCGGTTGATCGTGAGCTTCGGAGACTTGGGCTTTGGCTCCTCGTCTTCGTCGCTGTCCTCCTCGTCATCGGAGAGCTCGTACTCGTCGTCGAGTTCGTCGGCGGGGATCTCGTTGCCGTCCTCGTCGACATAGACATACTCGACCTCGTCGTCCTCTTCGTACTCCTCGTCGTCCTCTTCTTCGGCGTCTTCCTCCTCGTCGCCGTCTTCATCGTCCTCGTCATCCTCATCGGAATCGTCGTCTTCGTCCTCTTCTTCGCCGTCCCAGTCTTCCTCATCCTCGTCAGAGTCGGCTTCGGCGACGGGCTCATCGGCCTCGAACGGGGGCTGCTCGGTGGTCTGGCGATCGGAGCCGCCCATGCCGGAAGACATCTCTTCGTCCGCCGCGGCGTCGCGTGCATCGGCCTCTTCGGCCTCGCGGGCGGCCTTCTCCTCGGCGGTCTCTTCGACCGGGAACAGCGTCTCGTCTTCGAGCTGGGCCGCGCTCGGCTTGTCGGACTCGTCGCCCTGATAGACCGCGCCCTCTTCGGCCTTGGCGAACTGCTTCATCGCCTCCCACTCGTCAAGCGACATCAGGACCTCACGGGCGACCGAGCCCTTGTGCTCGCCGATGATCCCGGCCTGGCCCATGAGCTCGATGAGGCGTGAGGCGCGGGTGTAACCGATGGCGAGGCGACGCTGCAGCAGCGACACGCTGCCTCTTTTGGTTTCCAGCACGATCTCGACCGCGCGATCGAAGATCGGGTCTTCCTGCGCGGACTTGCGCATGCGCTCTTCGTACTCCTCGGCGGTGAGGCCAGTCCCGCTGCCGCCGCCGTAACCGCTCTCGCCGATGGTGGTCAGCGCACGCTCGAAGGTCGGGCCCGATACATCCTTCACGAAGCGGACCACGCGCCGATCTCGATGTCGTCGACCAGCGTGCCCTGGGCCCGGATCGGAACCGAGGAGCG
>CBFGVX010000048.1:0-24414 GCA_965652425.1 uncultured bacterium
CGCACGCGACGCTCTACTCGGCCATGCTGCGGGAGATCAAGGGGAAAGGGGAGAATAGCAGGTTCGTGCAGGCGGAGCGGGGGAGGTTTGGGGCCACAACTCACTAATCACATCCTCCAACATCGGAAGAACGCCGTGCTGTCTAACTATGAAGCTTGACGTCGTGAGCACACATCGTGTCTATTGATCGGGTACACCTCGGTAGGAGAAGCGCGATGTGCGAGCATACTGCCCCCCCGGATATGCCTTGGTTTCTTGCTGCGATCATCGAAGTGTCGAAAGAGAAGCGGGTTCGATGTCAGCGCCCTGAATGTGTACAGACGGTGTGGAAAGCGATCCACATGATCATTTGGGCGGACGGTCGTATCGAGTGCTGGGGGGGGAACTGCTTTGATGAGTACCTTGCCAGATCTGCTACCCCCGACCAATTGGTTCCAAGATGGTCTTCGGATGGTGGTGGGGGGGGAGGGCACAGGTTGACTGAAGAGCAGCGAGCGATGCTCGATGTGAACCGTGAAGAGCTGATCAGGCAAATCGAAAACGAGTGGAATGTTCAGAAACTGCGGCAGGAAGAGCAGGCAAAGACGGCCGCGGAACTCGAAGCCAAGCTGAAGGCTGAGCGAGATGAACAGATCAGTCAAGAGCTAGCGCAAGAGGCGATGTCTATTTCAGCAAGGAAGTCTGGGGGAATCCGGCCATTTAGCGATTCTGCGAAGGTTTACCGCAGCCAGCATTCACCTGAGATTCGCGAGCCCACCGACCCTCGATATATCGAGATCAGAGAGCGAGAAAAGGAGATCTGGACGAACTCAGGTAGAAGCTTTGCGAGCCGTTACGACTGGCGGACACTGGTCGAGAATGCGATCACGAAGTACCGTCGGCGTTACCCGGATGCTTGATGGTGAGCTGTGGCTACGGCTATCCGTCCAATCGTCCTCGCGATGTACCCGTGGTCTCCGGTAGCATCGAAAACGCCAAGTTCTTCGTACTGCTTCGCGTCGTACCGGGTGCCATCGTCTGTTGTGGCTACGCAAGCTGGCATGACCGCTCCCCGTGTCAGCTACCTACTGCACCTGACACGGCTGGGTCCGACGGTGGTCCGGGCCGTCCTCACGGGCACGATCGATGAGCAGGTCACGATCAAGGACCTGCACAAGGCCGCGGACCATCTGGACTGGTCGCTCCAGGCCGCGGCTCTGAACATCGAGAATTGATCCCCGGCAAGGAGCCGGTTCGATCGCGCCGCTGGGCGTTCAAACGGCTCGATCTGACCGGTATGATCACCACGCAAATCGCAAACAGAGATCGGGGAGTCGAGATCTCGCCAAATGGCCCAGGTAAGGCGTCTCAAACCGCTCTCTATCAATGTGGGATCGCCGAATAAGCCCGATATATTGGGAGATCCAAAAACGACAAGGGCTCTCCAAACGGAGAACCCTTGTGCCAAGCGGAGGGGGGGGGATTCGAACCCCCGATGACCCGAAGGCCATACTGGATTTCGAATCCAGCGCGTTCAACCGCTCTGCCACCCCTCCGGCGGGGTCGCGGCTGTGGGGTCAGCCGCGGCGGGAGGGAAACTATACCAGCGGTCGAGCAGGCCGTCACGCCCCAGTGGGGCATGGAATCCGGGGATTACGCGCTGATACGCAACCGGCAGGACCGGGAGGAGCGAGAAGGGGTATCGGTCCCGGGGATGCCGATCTCGTCGTCGGTGGCGGCCATGTCTGGGTTGGCCTTGTCCTCGGCGAGCTCATCGGAGAGCGTGCGATCCCACTGCGGGAGCTTACCGTGGTGGGCGGCTTTGGCGAGCAGGTGGGCACCGATGGGCGTGGCGATGTAGGTGAAGATGATGACCGTGGCCGATTTGGCGACCACCTCGAGCGTCCAGAGATGCAGGCCGGCGGCGATCAACATGCCGGTCAGACCAAGGGTGGTGCACTTGGAGGCGGCGTGCATGCGCGAGTAGGCGTCTGGCAGTCGGAGCACCCCGAGAACACCGACGAACATGAAGAACAGTCCGACCGTCAGCGCGAGGATGGCGAGCAGGTCACGGACGCCGCTGACCGTGAAGGACGCGCCGGAGGCGGTTTCGGCGGCGAGGGTGAGGGCGGTGGTCATTGGGCAGCTCCTCTGCGCCCGATGAACTGGGCGAAGGCGAGAGTCGAAACGAATCCGAGGATCGAGACGATGAGCACCGTGTCGAAGGTGACGATGGTCTCAAAGCGGATGGACACGAGCAGAACCAGCCCCGCGATCTGGACGGCGATGGTGTCGGAGGACAGGCCTCGATCGACGAGGGTGGGTCCATTGATGATGCGGTAGAGGCACATCACGGTGGCGATGGAGATCAGCACGATCCCGGCATCGATCAGCAGGAAGAGCGCGTTCTCGATCGTGCTGTCAGCGCTGGCGAGAGTCAGGATGCTCATGAGAACACCGCCTTTCTGAGTCGTGCGGACAGGTCGTCGATTTCGGCCAGCGTGGCGACGGGATCCTTGGCGTACATGCAGTGCAGGTACAGCCATTTCCCATCGGGGCTGATGTCCACGGCGAGCGTTCCGGGGGTGAGCGTGATGGCGTTGGCGAGGGTGGTCTTCTCGACATCGGAGAGACCGTCGACGGGGTAGCGGAGGATGCGCGGGGACTGGTTGTGGGCGGGGGTGAGGATCTCCCAGGCGATCTGGAGGTTGGCCTTGACGAGGATCTTCACGAAGTAGCAGGCAAAGGCGAAGAGGCCCCAGACCCGCTTGTAGTAACTGCGCTGGCCGGTCACGCTGGAATAGGTGTTCACGACCACGGAGCCGACGATCATGCCGGCAACGAAGTTCCACGAGCTGAAACTCGCGGTGAGCAGGCACCAGACGACGGCGAGGAAGAGGTTGGAGGTGAGCTGTTTCATGGTGTCACCGTAGTGGGGGTGGTGTTGGCGGCGGCGATCGCCGCGTTGGCGGGGGCACCGCGGGTTGGGTTGAGGTCGAGCACGCCGTCGATGTAGATCGACGGATCGGCGATGGAGGCGGTGGCGGTCTGGGTCCATGAGTAGGACCGTTCAGCCCCGAGGCCGAGGGAGAGCGAGACGGCGAGGAGCAGGCCGACGCCGGCGTAGGCGAACGGGAGGGGGGTGTCGGGTCCGGCCTTCGCGCCGTCTGGGAGGTTCAGGAGCGGGCCCTTCAGTTCCGACCAGAAGGCGGTGATCCAGACCCGGGCGATGGCGATCAGTGTGAAAACCGCGGCGAAGGTGGTCGCGCCGACGAGCCACCAGGAACCGGCCGAGGCACCCTCGCGCAGGAGCACGGCCTTGCCGTAGAAGCCCGAGAGCGGCGGAATGCCGACGAGACCCATGGCGAGCAGGAAGAAGCCGGTGGAGAGCAGCGGGTATCGGCGAGCGAGGCCGCCGAGCTCACGGAGATCGACCGAGCCGACGCGCCGTTCGATGATGCCCACGGTGAGCATGAGCCCGGCGATGATGATCATCTCCTGGGCCATGTAGTGCAGCGTGGCGGCGAACGACTCGTCGTTCATAAGCGTGACGCCAAAGATCAGGTAGCCCACATGGGCGATGAGGATCATCGCGATGATGCGGCGCAGGTTCGTCGCGCCGACGGCGCCCATGATGGCGAGGACCATCGTGACACCGGCGAGCAGCGCGAGGATGGTCCGGACCAGCGCGAGGTCATCGACGCCGGGGTTGGCGAAGGCCATGGGGTACATGCGCAGGATGGCGTACACGCCCACCTTGGAGAGCAGCGCGGCGAAGACCGCGCCGATGCTGCTGGGCAGCGTGTGGTAGGTATCGGGCAGCCAGAACCACAGCGGGAACACCGCCGCCTTCAGGCAGAAGACGAAGAGCAGGGCGACGGAGAGGGCCTGGAATCCCGTTGGGAGCGCGCCCTCGTTCTCCGCGACGAAGCGGGCGAGGTCGGCGTAGTTCAGGGTGCCGGTGACGCCGTAGATCATGCCGGCGGTCAGCACGAAGACGGTGGAGCCGACGAGGTTGAGCATGACATACTTGAACGCCTGAGACATCTGCTGGCGCGTGCCGCCGAGGCACATCAGCGCGTACGAGGCCATCAGCATGATCTCGAAGGCGACGAAGAGGTTGAACAGGTCGCCGGTGAGGAAGCTGAAGTTCACGCCGAGGATGAGCAGGTGATAGAGGGGGTGGAACCAGCCGCGCTCGATGTTGCGGGGAAGGATGTTCCACGCGTGGATGTAGGCCGCGATCGCGACGGTGAGCGCCACGGCGAGCAGTGTGCCCGAGAGGCCATCGAACACGATCGCGATGCCGTAAGGCGGCGCCCACTGGCCCATCATGGAGACATACATGGGATGTTCGCTGCCGATGCCCGAGAGAAGACCGAGCACGAGGCCGAGGTTGGCCAGCAGTGAAGTCAGGCCGATGGCGCGGCACAGCGGCTTCGAGCGGCGTGTGAACGCACACAGA
This sequence comes from uncultured bacterium, assembly GCA_965652425.1. Taxonomy (GTDB): domain Bacteria; phylum Planctomycetota; class Phycisphaerae; order Phycisphaerales; family UBA1924; genus JANSXG01. Next base: position 4,445 of record CBFGVX010000048.1, read on the forward strand.
ATGCCGGTGGCGAGCGGGATGGCCACGATGAGAGCGATGAGGTTCGGGTTCACGCTGCGGCCTCGCTGACGGGCTTGGTGATGGGTTCGGGACGATCCTCCGCCGAGAGCCGGTCCACATTCAGCGTCCGGGTCGTGCGGAAGGTGGTGACGAGGAGCGTCAGCAGGAACGCCATGATGGCGAAGCTGATCACGATTGATGTAAGGATGAGCGCCTGGGGAAGCGGGTCCACATGGATCCCGTTCACGCTGGTCCCGAGGACCGGCGCTCCCTTGACCACGCCGCCGGGAAGAACCGGCTGACCGGACATCGCGAGGATGCCCAGGTGCGCGGCGTGGCTGAACAGGAACACGCCCATCGCCACCGACTTGAGCTCGCGCGACAGCAGCAGATACACGCTCACGGCGAAGATGACGGCAACGCAGATACCGAGAAGCAGGGTCATGACTATTCGAGCTCCTCTTCGAAGCGGTTGATGATGCCGACGCTGACCGCGATCACGACAATGAACACGCCGAGGTCGAAGAACATCACGCTGGTCCAGTGGAACGGCGAGTCCGCACCGGGCAGCGGGATGTACCCCTGCGAACTCGTGAAGAACGGTTGGCCGATCAGCATGGGGATCAGTCCGGTCGCGATGGCGATGGCAAGGCCGATCGCGCCCATCACGCCCGGCGTGACCGGCACCAGACGACGCAGCGCATCACCGCCCTCGGACATGCGGTAGGCCGCGAGCGCGACCGCCGCGATCAATCCGGCGATGAACCCGCCTCCCGGCTCGTTGTGACCCTTGAAGAAGATGTACCCGGCGAACAGAAGACTGATCGGCAGGATGAGCTTCATCGCCGTACGCAGCAGAACCGAGCGCAGATGCGGCTGCGGTCCGTTGATCAGTGTCGGATGGCCTTCCGCGAGATCACGCGGAGCCGGAACCGCGCTGAGCAGCGCGAGCACGCCCATCAGCGTGATCGCCAGCACGGTAATCTCACCCACGGTGTCGTAGCCGCGGAAGTCGACGAGGATGACATTGACGACATTGTCGCCGCCGCCGCCGCGCCCTCCGGAATCGTCGGTTATGCCCTTGTACGAATTCTTCAGAAACCACCCGCCCAACCGAGAGCTGTCGGCCGCCGCAAGTTTCGGTCCCGCGTAAGTCGATTTGCCGTTTCCGCCCGAGGGTGCTGCGACGGGGATGGTGTCATGACCCAGCGACGCAAGCTCGACCTGCCTCTGGTGGTCCTCATACGCAGCGATCGCCGACTGATCGGCGACCGACCCGGCGTGCAGCACGACCCACGCCATCACGCAGCCCACTATGCTCGCGAAGATCGCACGCGGCATGACCGGAATGCGACGGTGTTGCTTCGGTTCCTCAGGCAGCAGCCGAAGCGCGAGCATGAACAGCACCACGCTGATGATCTCGAACATCATCTGCGTCAGCGCGAGATCGGGCGCCTGATACACAAGGTACATGCCCATGACCGCGAATCCGCACGCACCGAGCACGAGCACACGGACCGCACGGATCTTGACCACCGGCAGGATAAGCGCGCTCGCGCAGATCAGAATCGTGAGCAGCACACCCGCCAGGATGTACGGAACCGGTGCGTACGAGAGCGGTGCGATCGACGGCCAGGACAGCATCGAACCGTCGCCCAGCAGCATCGCGCTGAACACGCCGGCCAGCAGCACGCTCAGCGTCGCGATCGTGTAGGTCCGGAGGTTGCCGTTCTGCAGCTTCGCGAAGACCGAATGCCCCAATGATTCCGCGCCACGGTACGCGCCGGGGAACAGCGCGTTATGGGCATCGGCGACCGGTCGCTTCAGCAGCCCGGAGAAGCCGAGCGCGAGGCCGCCGGCGATGGCCAGGCCGGACATGTACAGCGGGAGCGAAGGATGCGTGATGGCGTAGAAGAAGCTGGGGAGATGGCTCCAGTAGAGCTTGTCGGTTTCGAGTGCGCCAAAGACGGTTTCGAACGCGCCCGGTGCGATGCCGCCGAGGAACTGCACCAGCAGAATCGCCGCGGCGGGCCACCAGATGCACCACGCCCAGAAGCCGTGCTCGTGGATCTCGTGATGAGTTTCCGCACGCTCAGCATCATGGTGGTGCTCTTCTGCAGCATCGCGAGCCAGGAATGTCCGGGTGAGCCGCACGAAGATGGCGACATTGCACATCGCCGTCAGCACAGCCATCGCCATCACGCCCCAGAACAGCGGGGTGGTGTCGAGGGCGTGGTAGATCTGATAGAGGAACGCTTCCTTGGCGGTGAAGCTGAGCGTGAACGGCAAACCCGCCATCGCGTACGCGGCAAGGATGCCGATCAGCGCGAGGTGCCGGTGCGTGCGCCAGAGGCCTTTGAGCTGGGAGAGTTCGGTCTTGTGCGTGAGGTGGATGATCGCGCCCGCGATGATGAACAGCGGGGCCTTGTACACGGCGTGGTTCAGGATCTGCGTGACGGGCCAGACGATGTTGGCGATGGTGTGGTCGTCGTGGCTGTAGTTCGTGCCGCCGAGGCCGTAGGCGCAGGTGAGCAGGCCGAGCTGGCTGACCGTGGTGTAGGCGAAGATGCGCTTGAGTCCGTCCGAGCGGAGCGCGAGGTACCCGCCGAGCAGCATGGTCGTCGCGCCGAAGAACACGAGCGTGGGTGTCCACCACTCGAGATCGCGCATCGTCGGGTACAGGCGGGCGAAGAGGTACACACCGGCCTTGACCATGGTGGCCGAGTGCAGGTACGCCGAGACGGGGGTGGGGGCCGCCATCGCGCCCGGGAGCCAGAAGTGCAGCGGCCACTGGGCGGACTTCGCCGCGGCACCCGCGAACATCAGGAAGAACGCGACGGTGAGCAGACCGGCGTCGACGCCGGGCATCTCGGAGATCGGCGCGGTCAGTGTTGAGAAAGACCACTCCCCGGTCGCCGCGCCGAGGGTCACAAGCCCGCCGAGCAGGACGAGCCCGCCCATGCCGGTGGTGCACAAGGCCTGGAGCGCGAGCTTGAGGGACTTGGGATCTTCGCGGTACCAGCCAATCAGAAGGAACGACGAGATGCTGGTGAGTTCCCAGAACAGGAACATGCCCAGGAAGCTGTCGGAGAGAACCACGCCGAGCATGGCCGTCGCGAAGAGGCCGAGGGTGGGGTAGAAGCGCCACAGGGATTCTTCATCCCGTCCGAAGTAGCCGCGGGCGTAGAGGACGATGAGGCAGCCGATCACCGAGACGAGCAGGGCGAAGAAGGCGCCGAGCGGGTCGGCGTTCATCGCGAGGGACATGTTCAGCGAGGGGGCGAAGGGGATGGAGACCGGGCCGGATTCGAGGCCGTGCTGGCCGATCCAGGCGAGGACCAGACCGGCAGAGGCGGCGGGCCCGGCGAGTATGGTGAGCACGCGGGCGGTGACGGCCGGCTTGGGCAGCAGCATGGTGACGATCCCGGCAATGACCGGGGCGAACACCGCGAGCAGCAGCGACATGTCTGGCATGGCGAGGGTCTCGTCTTGGCGTGAAGGAAATAGACACGCGAACGGGGCAGAGTGAGGGCTCAGGCCCTCCGATCCGCATGCCTATCGGACAGATCAGGAGCCGGGGCGCGGTGAATCTGCGCAACGACCCCGATAACTCCATCGGACCTTTCCCTCGGCTTTGTTCAGCCCTCACGCGACCGATCTTCACCCGCCTTGACCAGCCCGAGCTTGAACAGAACGGGCCCGATCAGCTCGTTAATGGCGATCGAACAGAGCAGAATGTTGAAGACCTTCTCGGCAACGGATGGGAAGTCGCTGAACTGCTCACTCACGATGACGGCCAAGGCGAGCGATATGCCCGCCTGAGGGAGCATCGCGGTCCACATCCATGTCGCGGCCGGTTGTTCCACTTTGGCGAGTTTGGCCCCCAGGCTCGTGCCGAACCAAATGCCCCCCGCTCGGATGGTGACAAGCAGCAGGACATATACCCAAACATCACCGAGAAGCGCAGGATTGACCTTCGCTCCGGCGAGCGCGAAGAATAGGGCATACACGGGAACCGTCAATTCCTCGACTTTCTTGAAAAAGTCGTGAGCGATGGAGTGGAACACATTCGACATCGCGAGCCCGGCGGTCAATCCCACGACGAGCGGTTTGAGCCCCAGCTCCTTCGAAATCAGCGCGACCGCGAGCGATCCGAATATCAGGATGATCGGAAGGTACGCGCCGAACTTCATCACATACCAGGCCAGCGCGATACCCACCAGGATCCCGGCGAGCATGGACCCGCCGAGTTGCTTGGTCAGGGTCCAGAGCACCGAACTCTCCCGATCTCCCGCCGCATCGATGATCGCTTCGGGAATCTCCGCCTCCAACGCAGCCGTGTCCTCGGCCAACTCCCGCGATTTATCAACCTCCTGCGCCCGGATCTCTTCTCCGGCGTCGGGCGGAGCGGATTCGGTATCGGTTTGCACCAGGGCGTCGAGGGATTGGCCCTCGGGGATATCGATCGAAGCCACGATCGCGTTCGTCGCGAAGGCCAGCGCAAGCCCGAAACCCACGATCAGCAGCAGGTCCTTGCACACCGCGACCGCGAGCGAGATTCGGGCCATCGGCCCGTCGGCGTGCGTCTCGCTGATCATGGCCATGATCACGCCGGGGCTGTTCGTCGCCGCGACGATCCCGATGACCGTCGCGACGAGGGCGACCGTGGGGAACCCTCCGTAATCGTCGAGTGCGCCGCCGCGGTGCAGCAGGAAGATCATCAGCGCCGTCGAGCCGACCATCACGAGCACAAACTCGATGGTCATGATCAGCGAGATGGCCTTCATGAATTTCTTCAGAAACGAAAATCGAATCTCACCACCCGCCGTCAGAGCGATCAGGGCGATGGCGATGTCGTTGGCCAGAGAGAGATTGTCCGACTGGTCCTTGGTGATCAGCCAGGTGCCGCCTTCTCCGAGGATCCAGGTGCCGATCCCCGGCCCGGCAAGAATGCCGAACACGAGATACCCGGTGATCTTGCTCAATCCGAACTGCGCAACAATCTTCCCGGCGAGCCACGCCCCCAGCAGAAGCACGCCCAGCCCGGTGCCGGTTTCCAGCAGTGAACCGGACGGACGGCTGAAGCTGTTGCCCAGCGCATCCACCAGATCGGATTCCTGCACCATCGGCGTCAGGATGCGAGCGATGATCGCGAGCGCGACCAACGCGCCGATGGCGGCGAGCTTGAACAGAGCCGACTTCATGCCGGGCTCGCTTTCGGATGCCCGGCACCGACCGGTTCCGAGGACGGGCGAGCCGTGCGCCGAGGGCCGCGCACCGTCAACAGAGGCAGCAGTTCGGAAAGCAGACCGGTCAGCACCACCACCGTGAGCAGACGCTGATTGAAGTCCGAGGGCTCCAGCACGACCATCCCCACCGCGAGCGCGAGCACGATCGGGCTTTGCCGGGCCGGACCGAGGTACAGCGTCGAGCGATCGGGCAGCTTCTCCCCAGCCGACTCGTTGTGAATCAGCCGGATGGTGGCCCTGGTGTACAGCGGCTTGATCGTGACGCGCAGCACCGCGATCGTCACGGCAATCCCCACGCCAGCCAGACCGATCCGAGGATCGAGCAGGATGCCCGCCAGCAGGGCAAACATGTTCGCCACCGTGAACTCGGCCTTGAAGATGAACTTCTCAAAGGTGTCGAGCTGAGGCCCCCGCAGGTTGACCAGAACGATCCCCGTCAGCATCGCCGCAAACACCGGCGGCAGATCCAGTTGCGTCGCGACCCCGGCGACAAAAACCACGATCCCCAGAAACACCACGAGCTGATGCCCACGGTCCCTGCCCGCCACTCCGATGGCGTACCGCCCCAGCATGCCCACAAGAATCGCCAGCACCATCGTCACCGAAGCCCTGCCGATCGCACCGATCACATCGAACGCGAAAACGCCGTCGGAGCCGCGGCTGGCGAACTTGAAGCCCAAACCGAACAGAGCAACCGCCAACACCGTTCCCAGCGCGCCGGTCGCCCGGATCAGCGCATCCAGGCGGTCATCCGTATCTTCGCTCGAGGCCATCCGCAGCGATCGGGTCTCCATCGACCAGCCGATCGCCCCTGCACTCAACAGCAAACCGGCTCGCCAGATGCCCGAAACCGTGTCGCTGGAAGTCCAGAGGAACAGTCCACCGAACGCGATCGCCCCGAAGAAGAGCAGACTCAGCAGCGCATCAACGCCGAGCACCTTCCAGACCTCGCTCGACAGACTCTTCACGATGTCCCAGCGGAGTTGCAGGCCGACCATCACGCCGATCCACCCCAGCCCGATCATCAGCAGCGGTGTCGATTCCAGCAGAGCAGCCGGGCTGACCAGCGTGGTCTGGCGATCCGTGATCCCCAGCAGTGGTAGCAGGTTCGGCCCCAGGAGCATGCCCGCAAGGATGGGCAGCCAGCCGCCGCTGAACAGCACCACGAACACCCGGTTCCGGCGCGTGCGATAGGTGAACTTGCCCGATGAGAGCAGGGCGACCGCGGTCACGATCAGGATGGCAAGAAAGATGTCCATCGAGTGTGTCCGGCGGTCGCGGTCCTGAAGCGAAGATAAAGCGGTGCAGGTCTACTGGCGGGGCTGATTCTCGCAGCATCGACCGCGCCGATCCACTGCGAATCCCAAAACCATGGGCAGGGAGAATCAGGAAAGCTTGGAACTGGACATGAAGCGATCAATCGGGACCGTGAACGCGATCGGACGCTCGTCGTCGTTCAATTCGTTTTTGAGGAAGGCGAACACCTGTTCGATCTCTCCCGCCGCCGTGACCGAAAGCACGACGCGGCTGCCCGTACGCTGGGGGATCATCGCGGCGAGACCGCTGAAGATCGGCATCTCGTCCCGCAGCAGCGACATCAGCCCCTTGGATTCGATGATCGTCCCCTGAATGCCCAGATCCAGCATCGCGGTCACCAGATCATCCAGCATGCTCTGGTTGGCAACAATCATGATCAACAGCACCAGGCGCATGCTGTCATCGACCGGCCTCGGCTCTCGTGGCTCTGCTTCGGTCTGGGGCGGATTGTCCGGCTGCTGCGGGGCCGGAACCTGAGAACCCTCAGCCATGGCGTCGGTCCTCGTCCACCAGGACCTTGTAGAGATCTTCCGGGGATTCGGCTGCACGCATCCGGTCCAGCGCGCCGGGGCCTCTGCTGATCCGCGCGAGCCGAGCCAGCAGACGGACATGGCTGAACGGCCGCTCCGCACAACCGAACATGCCGAAAACCAGATCCGATGGCGGATGGTTCTCGCTCCCGAAGTTCACTCCGGGACGCAGCAGCGCCGGGACCACCACGGTGTTCTCGATTTCGTCGAGCATGGCATGGGGAAAAGCCACCCCTTCCGGGGTGCTGGTCGAATGCCGTCTCTCGCGATCAGACAACTCGGTCACAAGATCGTCTTCGGAGATGTGCGGCAGAACGCGTCGTGCCGTTTGGGCCAAGGCCCGGAGTACCGTGTCTTTGTCGCCCGGATCGCTCAAAACGACCACGAGTTCGGGGTTCAGCAGGGGTTCGAGTCGCATGGTTCTCCTCTGGCTTCGCGCAAGATAGCAGCCACCGGCGCGCAGGGCGAATCCTGCAGCGTTTTTCAGCGATCCTGATGAAAATCAAGGGATTTCATCGATTCCTCTGCTACTCTGAAATCCGCAGCGGGATCTTCCCAGAGAGCATGAGGACCAACGCCGCACTCGGCGCAAAGAAGGAGGTTGGCCCGTGGTCATTACCGAACTGATCGAGTTGATCTCGCGAAACTTCTTCTGGTTCGCCGTCCTGATCATCGTGATCGTCGCCATCATCGTGTCGGCGATCAAGGACATCATGCGGACCAAAGCCCGCGAGGCCTCCCGCCGCGAGATCGCCGCTTACATCGCCGAGGGCAGCATGACCCCTGAACAGGGGGAACGGCTCATGGTCGCCGAGAACAGTTCAGATCGGGGCTGACCTTTTAAGGAGGAGTAGTATGCTGTTTGAACTGATCACCGAAGCCGCGACTCTGATTCCCGCGATGGTCGCCTCATCGACCGAAGCCGCCGACTCGGCCCCCTCAGAGGGCATGTCCGAAAATCTGGAAAATCTCATCCCGATCGTCGCGATCGTGCTCGGATGCACCATCGCCATCGTCGCCATTCTCGCCTCGATGGTGTCCAACGGTCAGCGCGAAAAGACCCGCCGCGAAATCGCGGCGTATGTCGCCGAGGGCTCGATCAGCCCCGATGATGCCGAGCGCATGATGAAAGCAGCATCAAACTGCTCCAAGGGCTGAGTTCGCCTCAGATGATGACATCCACAAGCGAGCCCACCGGGCTGTACCGCTGGAACTGATAGGCGCGGATGATTCGCGTATGTGCTTTTGTCACTTCGGGCTCAGGATTCGGGATGTCCCCGATCTTGTGCGCCAGTCCGGTGTTCAAAGGCTCAATTGGCTCTTGGCGAAGCGGTGACGGGGCCTGATACGCTGGAGCCAGTTCCGCGCTGACGGGCTTTCGCCTGTTCTGCTTTTCCAGATAGTCCGCGTACAGCAACGCTCCCGGAGCGTCCGCACACGGAGCATACCGGTCGCATCGAGCCGAATCGGAGATCCGCTGCTCGCGCACCGAAAGCGACGATCGCACCGCCGGGTCCCCGGCATCGTGCGAAGCCAGCCGCAGCGGCGGCGGCATGAGGGTGCTGATTTGCGGTTCGATACGCACGCCATACTGCTTGCGCAGCGTGTGCCACGGCAGGGCTCGATCACAAAGTCCTATAACATCTGCGATCTGATCGTCCCTCGTCGGTTTATCTCCGAAAATCGACGCTCGCATCCGGAGGGGTGGCGCGGGATGATGCGTGGTCACCACACGCCGGCGTTGCCCGGCGGCAACACGGAAGATGGATGAAGACCGCCCGACTCGACTACCCCTTGCCGGAATCGCTGATCGCCACCCATCCGGTCGAGCCGCGAGACGCCTGCCGCCTGCTGGTGTGCTGGCGATCGCAGCCGGGCCGGATCGAGCACCGGACCTTCCGGGACCTGCCCGAGTACCTGTCGCCCACCGACACCCTCGTGTTCAACACCACCAGCGTGCTCCCGGCCCGGCTCCGTGGCAGACGCACCGATTCAGGGGGTGTTGTGGGAGGTCTCTTCCTCGCGGAACAGAAGCCCGGAGTCTGGCAGGTCATGCTCCGTTCCAACGGGAAGCTCCGCTCCGGGCAGCGGATCGCCTTGCTGGACAAGGGGAATCTCGCGCGATGCGAGATCGAACTGATCGAGCGAGACAGCGAAGGATGGCTGGTGCGTGTGCACTCAAAAGGTGACACCGATCCCGTCCGAATCCTGACCGTGGTCGGGGGCATCCCTCTGCCCCCATATATAGATAGAGCCAGATCGGCGGAGGGGCGCCAGCAGGACCCCGCGGAGGATCGGGCGTGGTACCAGACGGTCTACGCCGACCCGGCCCAGGCGAGATCGGTCGCCGCGCCGACGGCGGGGTTGCACTTCACCACCGAGTTGCTGGACTCCTTGGCTCGCAAGGGCACCGGCAGGGCCGATCTGCTGCTGCATGTCGGTGCGGGAACCTTCAAACCCATCGAGGCCGAGGACCTGTCCGCACATACCATGCACGAGGAATTTTTCGAGATCCCCGCCGAGGCGGCGAGATCCTTTACAGCCACCCGTGAGCGGGGCGGTCGCCTGGTCATGGTCGGCACGACCGCGGTCCGCAGCGCGGAGAATCTCTCGGATGAGAAAATCGATCGCGCGACTCGGGATGGCCTGCGCGGGGCGACCGACCTGTTCATCACCCCCGGCTACCGCTTCCGCTGGACCGATGCGCTGGTCACGAATTTCCACCTTCCTCGTTCCACGCTGCTCGCACTGGTCGGTGCGATGCTTGAGACCGGTGCGGGAGACGGGCTCGACCGCTTGCTCGAGATCTACCGGGTTGCCATCGAGGAGAAGTACCGCTTTTTCAGCTACGGCGACGCGATGCTGGTGCTTCCCTGATCGGTCTTTCGCGCTCCGCGTCAAATGTGCGCTGCGATGATCCGTGACTGAGATACCATGTTGCTGCCGCATCGTGCGACCGGCCGAAGGAGTTTGCCGTCTATGCGTCTGGGTGCTCTGCTCAAGGGACTGAGAATCGATGTCCGACCGGGCAAGCGGGCCACGCCCGATCCGCGGATCTGTGACTTCACCGAGGACAGCCGCACCGCGATGCCCGGTTCGCTGTTTGTCGCGAGGCCGGGCCTGGTCAGCGACGGCCGGCGATTCATCCTCGATGCGGTGAAGGCGGGTGCCGCGGCGGTCCTGACCGATGCGGAGGGCGCAAGCGCTGTGCCGGACAACGCGGTTGCTCTCGTCACCGACGATGTCCCTCTGTTCAGCGCGATCCTCGCCGAGCGGTTTTTCGGAGATCCGTCGCGCTCGCTCCAGGTCGCGGCGATCACCGGGACGAACGGCAAATCCACCAGTGCGCACCTCGTGCGCGGACTTCTGAACGCCTGCGGCGTGCGATGCGGCCTCGTGGGATCGGTCGAGGTCGACGACGGCGAGCAGTCATCGAGCGCGGTGCTCACCACGCCGACTGCACCGGAGCTGAGTTACCTGTTCTCTGCCATGCTCGAGCACGGCTGCACGGCGGCGGTGATCGAGGCCTCCAGCCACGCGATCCATCAGAAGCGCATCGCCGGTCTCGATATCGACGCCGCGGCGTTTACGAATCTCTCGCAGGATCACCTCGATTATCACGGCACGATGGATCGATACGCCGCGGCGAAGGCGGAATTGTTCTCCTCGCTCAAGCCCGGCGCGCTCGCGGTCGTGAACGCCGACGATCCCGAGCACGAGCGGATGCTGGCGGAGTGCGGAGCACGCGTTCTGCGGATACATCCCAAATGGAGAGAGAGCATCGAACCCGATGAGGCCACCATCCGCGGCCAGGCGATCCAGACCGGCTTCGGCAGCATGATCGAGGCCCGCGGGCCGTGGGGGAGCGTGAGCGGTCAGATGCCTCTGATCGGCGGGTTCAACTTCGCGAACCTGCTCATCGCCATCTCGATCGTCCACGATTTCGGGCTGACGGCTTCGCAGATCGAGCGGGCGCTGCCATCGCTGACAGCGCCCTCCGGCCGACTGGAACCGGTCTCGGCACCGGACGATCCGTTCACGGTGCTGGTGGATTTCGCGCACACCCCTGATGCGCTGGTGAACGCGATCAACGCGGTGCGATCCATCGTGCGTCCCGGAGGCGTGCTGCGCGTGGTCTTCGGCTGCGGCGGCGATCGGGATCGTCGCAAGCGTCCGCTCATGGGTCGTGCGGTCACGGACCTCGCTGATGTCGTCTATGTCACTTCGGACAACCCGCGCACCGAGAAACCGAGCGCGATCATCGACGAGGTCCTCTCGGATCTCAGCGCCGATGAGCGCAGCCGCGCTCATGTGCATGTCGATCGCAGGACCGCGATCGAGACAGCGGTGGCCGATCTGAAACCCGGGGATGTGCTCCTCATCGCCGGTAAGGGACACGAGACCTACCAGTTGCTGCCCGATCCCTCGATGCCGGGCGGCATCCGACGCATCGATTTTGACGACCGGGTGGTGGCGCGCAAGGCGCTCGCCGGCCGCGCGGTTGGGGTGGCCCGCTGATGTTCTGGACTCTGGAAAACTTCAGAACGGTGCTCGGGGGAACCTGGCTGGCCAAGCCGAGTGGTCCTTTGCCCCACGGCATCGAGGGTGTCTCGATCGACTCCCGGACCATAAAGCCGGGCGAGGTGTTCTTTGCGCTCAAAGGCGACACGCACGACGGCCATGATTTTCTGGCCCAGGTCGGTGGGGCCGGGGCATCGGTGCTGATCATCGAGAAAGCATCCGCGTTGCCGGGTGATTTCTCCGGCAGATTCCCCGATGTGGCGGTCCTGCGCGTCGCGGACACCCGCCGGGCGATGGGGCAGTTGGCTCTGGCGTATCGGCGCAGCTTCGATTCACTCCGCGTGATCGCGGTCACCGGCTCCAATGGCAAGACGACCACGGTTCGCCTGATCGACTCCGTTCTCGGGACCCGTTTCCGGGGTCGCGCGAGCATCAAGAGCTACAACAACGACATCGGAGTGCCGCTGACGATCTTCTCAGCCCGCTCCGGGGATCAGTATCTGATCTGCGAGGTCGGCATGAACGCTCCGGGCGAGATCGCGCCGCTCGCGCGGATGATCGAACCGGATGTCGCCGTGATCTCGTCCATCGGGCGGGCGCACATCGAGGCGTTCGATGATGAATTGGGGATCGTGAAAGAAAAGGCGAGTCTGCTCAGCTTCATTCGGCCCAACGGTCTCGCTGTCGTCACCGCCGACTGCCCGGATCTCGCTCCCTACCTCCGCCCGGTGCCGAATGTGGTGTCGTTCGGTCGGTCGCCCGAGGCGGATTTGCGACTGACGAGCGCTGAGCACATCGGCTCGCCGCCTTCTGGCCTGCGGTTTACAATCAACGACCGGGTCACCCACGAACTGCCCATGCTCGGGGAGCACAACGCGCTGAACGCGATGGCGGCGGTCGCGGTCGGGCGCCGGCTCGGGCTGGAGGAGCCAGAGATCGCCGAGGGCCTGCGCCTTGCCAGCCCGGCCGACATGCGGTTTCGGCGCGTGTCGGCCAGCGGGATCGACCTGTTCGATGATTCCTACAATTCCAGTCCGGAATCGGCTTTGGCGGCGGTCCGCACCTTTGCGGATCTGGCCACGGACGCGACACGCCGGGTCATCGTGCTCGGCGACATGCGGGAGCTCGGCCGGCACGCGGAAAAGGCCCATCTGGAACTCGGCCACTCCATCGTGGAGTGGTTCGGGCCCTCGCGGGCCGGGCTCGACCTGATGGTCGCGGTTGGCCCGCACGCCTCGATCGCGGCTGGGGTGGTCGAGCAGGTCTGCCCCGATGCGCGGGTCGTCCGGTTCGACGGGCTCGACCGTTCCTCCGCTGAGCGCATCTCGGCTATGCTCGCCCCCGGCGATGCCGTGCTGCTTAAAGGTTCGCGAAGCGTGGGGCTGGACCGGATCGCCGCGATGCTCCGCGATGCCCAGCCGGTACCGGGAAACTGATCACGCCGATCGCGTCGGCGAGCCGATGACCAGAGCATCGCCGGTGTACACCCCCGGTCCATCGGGTGAACCGTTCATGACATGATTTATCAGCTCCTCGAACAGCTCGGACCGTGGCTCACCAAACAGGGTGTGTACCGCTATTTCATGGTCTTCGAGCAGCTGAATTTCCGCGTGTTCTGCTCGGCCCTGCTCAGTTTTTTCTGCGTGCTGCTGTTCGGCAAGCGGGTGATCCGCTGGCTGTCGCTCAAGAAAATCGGCGATACCGCGGAGTTCAACCACGCCCAGCTCAACGAGATCATGAAGTCCAAGGCGAACACGCCCACGATGGGCGGTCTGCTGATCGCCGGGGCTATCTTTCTGGCGACTTTCCTGTTCGCGGATCTCTCGAACGACTACATCAAGCTCGGCCTGTTCGTGCTCGTATATCACGCCGTGATCGGGGGCATCGACGACTGGCTGAAACTCACGGCGGCGAGCCGGGCGACCGGATCCCGGCAGGGTTTGTACTCGTGGGAGAAACTGGTGCTCCAGCTCGGGCTGGGGGTGGTCATCGCGATCTTCGCGTACTCGGCGGGGAGCGCCGGGCAGACGGCGGTGGAGGGAGCGCCCCGGATCGCGCATGTGCTGAACCTGCCGCTCCAGCGCACCTACGACCCACCGGAATTCACCGTATCCGAGGGGCTGATCTTCCTGACCCCGGTGGTCTATGTCGCGCTGATGACCGTGTTCATGGCCGGAATGTCCAACGCCGTGAACATCACCGATGGCATGGACGGGCTGGCGGCGGGGATTGCGGCGATCGTCGGGGTCGGCATCGCGGTGCTTTGCATCGTGGTCGGCACGGAGACTATCGCCCAGCCGCTGCTCGTCCCGTATGTCCCCTCCTCGGGCGAATTGGCCGTGCTCGCGGGAGCGGTGGTGGGGGCCTGCCTGGGCTTCCTCTGGTGGAACTGCTCCCCGGCGGCGGTGTTCATGGGCGATACGGGGTCGCTGTGTCTCGGCGGGCTGATCGGGTACATCGCCGTGGTGATCCGGATGGAGTATGTCATCCTGCTGATGTGCGGGATCTACATCTGGGAAATCCTGAGCGTCGTCATGCAGGTCGGCTATTTCAAGGCGACCAAGGGGCAGCGGATCTTCAAATGTGCGCCATATCATCACCACCTGCACATGTCCGGCTGGCCGGAGCAGCGTATTGTGGCACGGTTCTGGATCGTGACGATCCTTCTGACCGCGATGGCCCTGGCTTCTCTCAAGCTCCGCTGAGGCGGGCAAAGCCGATATCGTTCTGTTGATCTGCACTCGGGAGCTGTGTGGCGCGATCCTCGTCGGAAAAACTCGATCCCGGGAAGCCCGGTGAGCCCATCTTGGTTGGTTCGGCTCCTGCGCAGGCGGGTCCGAAGCCGCCGATCGTCACCAGCGAGGGGAAGATCCGCTCCGGACGGCTCAAAGGGCTGACCATGTGGCAGGCCATCTGGGTGCTGTCGTGGCCTGTTCTGATTGAGTCGTTCCTGAACGCTCTCGTTGGGCTGGTGGATACGACGCTGGCGGCGTCGCTGTCCGAAGCCGCGACCGATGCCGTGGGGGCGGCCTCGTATTTTCTCTGGTTCATCAGTCTGATCGGCATGGCCCTCGGGGTCGGGGTGACCGCCTTGGTCGCCCGCTCGATGGGCAAGGGCAGAGTCGCCGCGGCGAGCGCGGCGGTGGGGCAGTCCACGCTCATGTCCCTCGGCGCGGGAATGCTGGTCGGTCTGCTGATTTTCACCATCGCTCCGGGCATCGCCTCGCTGCTGCAGCTGCAGGGCGAAGCCCGGGAAGGGGCCATCGCTTACCTGAGGATCCTCGCGCTGGGCGTGCCGGCCCAGACCTTCCTGCTCTGCGGGGTGGCGGCGTGCCGCGGTGCGGGCGATGCCGTGCGTCCCCTGATCATCATGGCGGCGATCAACCTCGCGAATGTGATCTCCAGCTTCCTGCTCTCGGGGGCGAACTTCGGCATGACGCGCACCAACGCGGCGGGCGAAGTGGTCACCGATGTGCTCATCCCCGGCTTTGGGGCGTTTCAAATGGGCCTGTCGGGCATCGCCTGGGGCACGGTGATCGCGTGGAATCTCGGCGCGGTGCTCATGGCGCTGCTGCTGATCCGCGGCACGCACGGCGTGCGACTCATGCTGCGACGGATCAAACCCCACAGGATCACCATGGGACGGTTGATTCGCATCTCGATTCCCAGCGGCATAGAGACTTTTGGCATGTGGTTCGGGAATTTTCTGATCATCATGATCGTCGGGTCGTTCGCCGCTCAGGGGTTGCTGGGATCGCACATCGTGGCGATCCGGATCGAGGCGTTCAGCTTCCTGCCCGGGTTCGCGATGTCGATGGCCGCCTCGACGCTGGCCGGGCAGTATCTCGGCGCGGGTTCGCCACGCCTTGCGAAGATGGCGATCTTCCGCTGCACGACGATTTCGGCGAGCATCATGTTCTGCTTCGGGCTGCTGTTCATTTTCTTCGGCGAGCAGATCACGGGTCTGTTTTCCCAGCAGCCGACGCACCTGGAACTGGTGCCGAAGCTGCTGTTCATCTGCGGGATTACCCAGATTCCCTTCGCGATCTCGATCTGCATCCGCGGTTCGCTTCGCGGAGCGGGCGATACGCGGGCGGTGATGATCCTGACCTGGGTGAGCACCTACGCCATTCGCTTGCCTCTGGCGTATTTCTGCTCGGGCGTTGATCTGACGATGTTCGGCAGAACATTTGAGAATCCATTCCCAATCCTGGAGTTGCTCTTCGGGATCGAGCCGGGGCTGGTCGGGCTCTGGATCGCGCTCTGCGGCGAGCATGTGACCCGTGCGCTGCTGTTCATGGGACGGTTCTTCCACGGCGGCTGGGTGCATGTGAAGGTGTGAACCCGTTCTGAGTGCTCATTGAAACGAGGAAATCTCGGAAGTTTTTGTTGTCACGGGCCTGTGTGGGGTTACACTCGGTCCGAGAAGTGAGGGTTGCACGCCCTCTGAGTCAGCACCTTTGGAGGAGATTTCCATGCAGAAGCGTTGGAGCGTTATCGCTTTCGTGTTCGCCGCGGGTTCGACCGCCTACGCCGGTGGGCAGACCCATGTGGTTCCGACCGGCTTTGAGAAGGTCAGCGGCCCCACGGCCTTTACCGGGCCGCACGCCATCGGAGCGCGGACCTATCAGCTCCTGATTCATGAGAGCCAGCTCACGAATCTGGTCGGTCTGGAACTGACCGGGCTGACCTGGCGTCTGCCGAGCAGCGGCTCGAGCGACTGGCCGTCTCAGGGGATCAACTACGCCAATTACGACATTTACCTCTCGGGCAGCGTGGACCCCGCGGATCGCAGTCTGACCTTCGCCGACAACATCGTCGGGACGCAGACCCAAGTGCGCTCCGGCCCGCTCAGCATCGGTGCGGGCGATTACCCCTCCGGTGGCAACCCGAACGACTTCGGCATCAACATCGGCTTCAGCAATTACCTCTACACCGGCGGAAACCTGCTCGTCGAACTGCGTCACACCGGCAACGGCTTCGGCAGCCGATCGGTGGACGCGATCAACGCGACCGGCGGAGCCGGCTTCGGTTACGGCTCGCTGTTCAGCGCGGCGTGGTCGGGCTCGTACGATGCGCTCACGGGTTTGCAAGGCAACTTTGCCATCACCCAGTTCTCCGCGATCCCGACCCCCGGGGCCGCCGGGCTGCTCGGCCTTGCGGGTTTCGCTGCGATGCGTCGGCGTCGCTGAAGTCCGTCAGCACACATGTTCCTTGGCGCAGCGTCACTCTCTGTGACGGCTGCGCTTTCTGGTATTGGTGGCTATGAGTCGTTGGGCGTCTGGGCTTTGGATCGTGATGCTATCTGCCTTGCTTGACCAAACTTAAGCAGGTTTTCTGCATCGCGATGATGCGTTCTGGCGGGTCCGACCTCGCTTTTGGTATATGTTGATGCAGGTTCTCGGTCGTTCGACCGGTCTGACACCTATGTTCCTGATAGAGGAGAGAGACAATGTGTATTCGTTTGAGCGCGATCGCGCTCGTATTCGTTGCCGGATCCCATGCCGTTGCCGGTGAGTTCACGCAGGTTGTTCCCGATGCCTACACCAACACCCCCGGCACCGGCTCGTTCATCGGCCCGATGGCCAATGGGCAGCGGACCAACCAGTTCCTGATCCATGAAAGTCTGCTGACGGGCCTCGTCGGTCAGCAGCTCACCGCGGTTTCGTGGCGGCTGGGTTCGGGGTCGACTTCCGATTATCCGGCTCAGGACTTCACCTTCGCCAATTACGACATCTACCTCAGCGGCAGCGTCGATCCCTCCGAGCGCAGCAGCGTGTTCGCCGAGAATGTCGTCGGCGAGCGGACGCAGGTTCGTTCGGGCCCGCTGGATGTGCCGGCCGGTTCGTTCACCTCGGGCGATTCGCCCAACGCCTTCAGCTTTGTGATCAACTTCGACAACTACACCTACACCGGCGGAAACCTGCTGCTTGAGATCCGCCACACCGGCAGCGGCATCACCTCCCGTGCCCTCGATGCGCTCTCCAGCTCGACCGCCGGGTACGGCGAACTCTTCAGCGCGCTCTGGGCGAGCAACTACCAGGCCGTCGACAACGGCCTGCAGGGCAACTTCGTCATCCCGCAGTTCACCGCGATCCCGACTCCCGGTGCCGCCGGGCTGCTCGGCCTGGCCGGTCTCGCTGCGATGCGTCGGCGCCGCTGATCCGGTTGCGAACATCTCTCATATGAAAACAGCGGCTTCCCTCGGGAGGCCGCTGTTCGTTTTGTCGCTTGGCGGGTTTTTCAACGGCTGCTGACCGGTCCGTGGTCGTGGCAGGTGCAGTCCGTGTGCTCGGCGATCCATCGCTCGATGGTTTCGGCGTCGCCGCGGCTCATCGGGGTGGCGGGCGGGAGCGAGTTCAGCGTGCTCAGCATCGTGGTGCGGAACCGATCGGGGTACAGGCCGTTGGCGGGGCTTGTGACGGCGCTGCGGAACTCGCCGGCGAGCAGCTCCTGGATCCGCTCGATCCGCGTCTCGGGCAGCGGGTGGGTGGAAAGCCACTCGGGCTGACGCGGACCCTGCGAGGCCTCGGCGAGGATCTGCATGACCTGGAGCTGGCCCGTCGGGTCGTACCCCGCAGCGCTCATGTAGCGCATGCCCAGATAATCGGATTCGGATTCCTGCCCACGATCGAAGGTCAGGGCGTACACACCCGCGCCGGTCACCAGACCGTTCACGAGCATCTGCAGGTCCTCGTCGTCGCCGATGACCGCCCCGCCGATTGCCGCGGCGATCGAGAGGCCGAGCTGTCGGCTGAGCCGGTTGTTGGCGTGGCGGGCGGTGACATGGGCCACCTCGTGCCCGAGGACTCCGGCGAGCTGGGCCTCGTTCCCCATCCGCTCGACCAGCCCGCGCGTGATGAAGACCTGCCCGCCGGGCAGCGCGAAGGCGTTGATGACCTCGCTGTTGAGGAACACGAACGACCACGGCAGCGACGGGTTCTCCCCCTCCGTCTGCGCGGCGATCTTCATGCCGATGTTCGTCACATAGGCCTGAAGCTCATCGGATGGCACCCGCCCGCCGTACGCGACGATCAGTTCGGGTGCGGCCTCCTGCCCGATCTGGATCTCCTCATCGCGCGAGAGCAGGTTGAGCTGCGAGCGCCCGGTCGCGGGGTTGGTGGAGCAGGCACCGAGCAGCGTGGAACCGACAAGCAGGGCGGTCGCGGCGAGAGAACGGGTCAGGCGACGGGTGATCTGGGGCATGGGTTTCTCTCCGATCATGAGTCCGCTGAAGTGTAGTCGCCGAGGTGACGAGATTGCGCCGGTTGAGATGGCTCCGATCGCAGTGTGGATGGTAAAGATTTTCCTTGACCCCGCCCCTCCCCTTTGCCAGACTACCCTCACCCTCTTTGACAACCTGAATCCGCTACGACCCCTACGGCACCTTCCAGGTCACCCCCGCGGGCGATGTCAACGGCGATGGCAGCGTCAGCAGCGCCGACATGGACACGCTGGTGTTTGCCTTCAGCTACCAGGCCGATCTCGACCTGAACTTGAACGGCATCACCGGCTTCGACCTCGGCGACGAGCCGATCGTCACCGCCAACCTCGGCCGCTCCTTCGCTCCCAACGAACTCTCCGGCCGCGGCAACATCGTCGACTGGTGCGGCTACCTGTACGAGGAATCCGGTTCATTTGGGGGGGCATGTGGCTGCGCCGCCGCCGGCTGGTGGCATGGCTTGTGAAATCACACAAGGACACACGCACTGCTTGGGTGGCGTGGTCTTCGTGCAGCGAAGCCCACGGGACATCAGAAAGGCTTTTGAAGTGCTCGGATCGTGCGCTATGCTTGGCTGTCGCAGCGGCTCATCGTGGGCTACGCTGCGCGTAGACCACGCCACCCGCCAGCACCAAGACTTCATTGGGAAGTATGGGGCCGAGCGGCGTTTTCCGGACGAATGGGTCGAGTTCCCAGAGATCAACCCATGACAAATTTCACTGAGCATGAGAAGGAACTTGTCGCCATCACTAATGATGTTCGGAGTAATTTTTCAAGCGATCTTGGTGCCGTTGGCGTGATAATGCATCCGGCTCGCATCGAGGTCAGAAAAGTAGGTCAGAGTGCGTATACATCGGAGTTGGTTGTGGACTTTACCAGCGGAGATGATCCTATTGACCGCTTCGAGTTCTTTGTGTTCAGAAATGACGAGCTGATCGTAACCGCTTACGAACTTAGGATATGGCTAAATATCCAGCTATCCGAGATTATTGAGAGTAGACGCTGACCTTGCGAGCACTGTGTCGGGCGGCATGGGTTCGTGCCTTCTGAGGCGCTTCGCGGAGAATTCATGGCTAGTGGCATGGCTTGTGAAATCACACAAGGACACACGCACTGCTTGGGTGGCGTGGT
>CBFGVX010000049.1:0-24380 GCA_965652425.1 uncultured bacterium
CGGGCGCGAACCTGTCGGGCGTGCTGCTCGCGGTCGGCGCGGCGTTCGGGTTCAGTGGCTACGCGCTGGCCATCCGTCCGGTCATGAAGATCGCCGGGCCCTTCGTGGCCTACGCCGTGATCAGCGCGTACACGGCGGTCGGGTGCATCGTGCTGATGCTGCTGTTCGGCGAGCAGATGGGCGCAGATGTCTTTCAGCTCTCGACTCGCCTGCTGATGCTGCTCGCCCTGAGCGCGATGCTCGGGCTGGCCATCGGCCACACGGCGTACTACTCGGCGATCAAGCACCTCGGCGTCGCGCCCTCGTCAGCGGTCATCCAGCTCCAGCCGTTCACCGTCGCCATCGGCGAGGTGCTGCTCCCGATGTTCGCCGTCACGCTGCTGCTCGGCCAGTGGATCGCCGGCTCGGTCGCGGTGTTCGGCGCGATCGTGATGCTCGCGGTCCAGCACCGCATCGCGACCCGCGACCGGCTCATCAAGCACCCCGACCCGGTCGAAGACCTCGCCGTGGACTCGGCGGCGAGCCAGTTCGAGGGGGTGTGCGAGACGGCGGATCGTGAGGAAGCGGTGGGGGTGGAGTAGGGAGGATCAGTCGAGTGGTTCGCCCATGGCTACCTTCAAGATTTCGGCCGGCTCCAACTCTCGGTCGAATCCGGCGAGATTTGGCCAATAGATCACATCCGAGCCGCCGGGATGCTTGCAATAATCGCAGAAGACGCCGATGAGTAGATCGCCTTCCCGTTCTGTGTAATCAACCTCAAGCAGAACATCGATCAGATTCTTCATCTGATCGCGGGATAGCTTCTCGGGGGGGTCGAGGTAGTCGAAGCCCAGCCTTACATTGATCTTCTGATTCATCGGTTGCCTTTTAGCGGCTCTTGTCCGCACGACCTGCACCCGACTCCGTCGGGCTCCGACCACGGCACCCGGCGAAGCCGAGCAATCACCCGTGCCCCTTGAGCTCCCACTCCCGCGGCTTGTCCGGGTCGGCCACCGCTTCGTACAGGGGGTTCTTCGCCGGATCATGATTCGGCAGCAGGATCCATTTTTCGCTCGTGGCCTTCTCGAGCAGCGCGATGCGCGACAGCATCGAGGTGTACGGCTCGACATCGTACGCGAGGTTCGTCGTCGGCCTCGCGTGGTAGTGCGTCGGCATCACATCGCTCACGAAGCACACCGTGCGACCGTTGGTCCCGTTGCCGCTCGCCGCGCTGAACTTCACCGACTGCTGGCCCCAGGTGTGCCCCGGCGTCGGGAACACCGTCAGGTTCGGCAGCACCTCCTGCTCGCCCTCGATCAGGCGCACGCGCTCCGCCACCTGCGGCGTCAGATGGCTCGGCAGGTAGGTCTTGTTCATGGTCGAGCGCCCGGCGATCGCGTCCTCCCATTCCTGGCGCTGCACGATGATCTCGGCGTTGGGGAAGACCAGTTCCGGCGTGTCGTCCTCGTTCCGGCCGCGCTTGGTCAGGCCGCCGGCGTGGTCGAAGTGCAGGTGCGTGAGCACGACCGCGGAGATGTCCTTCGGGTCGCAGCCGATCTCGGCCAGCGAGTCGTGCACCGCGCGGCGCGAGCAGCCGTAGATCTTCAGGTCCTTGTCGGAGACCTTGTCGCCGATACCGCACTCGATGAGCACCAGCTTGCCGTCGGCCTCCAGCAGCAGGGCGTTCTGCTGGAGCCGCATGCGATTCTTGTCGTCCGGCTCCAGCCAGCGGGTCCAGACCACGCGCGGGATCAGCCCGAACATGCAGCCGGCATCCAGATAAAACTCACCGTTGCGAAGGAGCGTGTGCGACCAAGTCATGGGCTTCCCGAAAAAAAATGGGGCGGTCATCCCCGGAAAATCCGCCTCGCGGCGGAGCCGGATCGACGAGGGTAGCCGATCACTGGTGTACACTCCACCGTATGGCTACCGAACGCTGGGTCTCCGCCACCAAACAGCCCACCGACCTGCCGGATCTTGATCCAGCGCAGGGCAACGCCCTCCGTCCGACCCGGCTGGATGAGTACATCGGCCAGTCCGAGCTCAAGGAGCGCCTGCGGATCGCCATCGAGGCCGCCAAGAGCCGCACCGAGCCGCTGGACCACCTGCTGCTCCATGGCCCGCCCGGGCTCGGCAAGACCACCCTCGCCCATGTCGTCGCGGCGGAGATGGGCGCGAGCGTCAAGGTCACCTCCGGCCCCGCCCTCACCAAGGGCACCGACCTCGTGGGCGCCCTGACCCGCCTCGAAGCCAACGATGTGCTGTTCATCGATGAGATCCACCGCCTGCCCGTCGCCGTGGAGGAGTTCATCTACCCGGCGATGGAGGACCTGCGGATCGATATCGCCGTCGATGCCGGCGTCCACGCCCGGACCGTCACCGTCACCCTCAAGCCGTTCACGCTGATCGGCGCGACCACCCGAGCCGGACTGCTCAGTTCGCCCCTGCGCTCCCGCTTCGGGCTGACGCACAACCTGAACTATTACGAGCCGGGCGAGCTGCTCGACATCCTTGTCCGCTCGGCCGGTCTGCTGGCGATATCCGCCGAGCGAGAGGCGTTGGAGCGCGTCGCCTTGCGCAGCCGCGGCACGCCCCGCATCGCCAACCGCCTGCTCCGGCGCGTGCGCGACTACGCCCAGGTCCGCACCGGCGGCGTGATCAGCGCGACCACCGTCGATGAGGCCCTGGCCCTCGAAGGCGTCGATGAGATTGGCCTCGACGAGATCGACCGACGCTACCTCACGACCATCCACAAGACCTACCAGGGCGGCCCGGTGGGCTTGGAGGCGCTCGCCGCGACGATGGGCGAGGACGCCGGCACACTCGCGGATGTGGTCGAGCCGTTCCTGCTGCAGCAGGGTCTGGTCGCCCGGACCACGCGCGGGCGCGAGCTGACCAAGGACGGCAACGACCGGGTCCGCAAGATCATCGCGGGCGAGGTCTGGCGGTGAAACGCCAGCTGACGCCGGAGTGGATGGATGACCCGGCGGTCGATCCGGCGGAGTTGAAGGAAGCGCTGGCGTTCATCCGCAAAGTCAACCTCCGCCTCGGCGGCGTGAAGGCCCTGACGAACCATCTGGCGAACTGGTCAAGGAACTGGCCCAAAGGCCACGAGGTCAGCATCCTCGACATCGCCACCGGTTCGGCGGACATCCCGGTCGAGGTCGTCTGGTGGGCGCGCGACCGCGGGCACTCCGTACGCATCACGGCGGTGGACATCCACGAAACGACGCTGGAATCGGCACGCGAGCATGTGCAGCGTGAACTCGGCGACGATGCACCCATCGAACTGGTAAAGGCCGACGCGAAGGAACTCGTCGACCGCTACGGCCCGCTATCGTTCGACTATGTCCACGCGGGCATGTTCCTGCACCACCTGAGCGAGATCGAGATCCTGACGGTGCTGCGGATCATGGACCGTCTGGCGGTACGGGGTCTGGTGTGGAACGACCTCGTGCGCAGCCGCGTGGCAATGGCGGGCATCTGGGCGCTGACGCTGGGCCAGTCTGACATGATCAAGCACGATGCACGGGTGAGCGTACGGGCCGGGTTCACGAAGAAAGAAGTGAAGGACTACGCCCGGCGCACCTCGCTGGGCTACTGCCGCTACCGAGCAAGTTTTTTCACCCAGCGGTTCACCCTGGCTGGGGAGAAGCAGGGGGCTTGGAAGATCGTGTGACCCTCCAAAGGGTGGCGTGGTCTCGCCCGACAGAGTCGGGCGCAGACCACGAGGTTATCTGAATATTCGTGAACCCGCGGGGGCCGTTCGACTCTATACAGAAACCAGACGAGCCCAGATCCCAAGAACGGAGCAACCATGATCACCAAGATTTTGAATCCGAGCCAACTCGCCGCCGTCTTGGGCCTTCTGGTTTGCCTCGCGGGATGTGATCGGCCCACGGCGGATGCCGACCCACACTTCTCCCTGACCATCCGTGCGATGTCCACCGAAATCGTAGTCGGCGAGCCGATCACGCTGGAGGTGACGCTGAAGAACACGGGAGAAGAGGCTCTCAGTGTCGCAAGAAGCCTGTCGAAGACCAGCGATAATGCGACTTACCTGATCTTATCAGGTAATGCCGAGCCCCGGCGACTCGGCATGTCAATGTCACTGCCACATGTACCCCTCCTTGAGTTGGCACCCGACGAAGAACGGAGGCACATCGAGTGGCTGCACGGCGACTGGGTATCGAGGGCACACGGAGGGCAGACGCTGGCGATGAATAGTCCCGGTGTCTACACGATCCTTATGCAGTATGAGACCCCCTCCGATCAAGAGGGCGAGTTCTGGCGAATCACATCGAACGGTGTGATAGTGACGGTAACCGAACCGGATCCCGCTTGGACTGAGTTGGTAGAGATTCTGGCCGACCCGCAACTTTCATCCCGGATCGATCAAGGGATGCCGCGGACACGAGGGTCTTCTCGTTTCCAATTCGGATCGCTCTACGATGATGGTTTTTCCGGACAACGCGATGAGAAACTCGAACACTTAGCCGCTTCGGATTCGCCGTACGCTCCGTACGCCTCAATGCTGCGGGGCGGCTACGAACTTGCCGGATTCGAGCGCCTTGATACATTTGAAGCCACGATCGATGGAGAAGAAGCCCGCGCACTCCGCGCCCTCGAGCACCTTAAACCAGCCGACATCGACGGCTTCCCACTCCGGAGCGAAGTCGTCTGGCACATGCGCGAAGCAGCGATCCTTCTCGGCGACGACGAGGCCGTTGAAAGCTTGAACAAACGACTCGAAACCGAATTCGCCGACACTCACGCGACAAAGCGTCCGAGCGAGATCATGAAGTACAAGCAAGGGTTGAGATAAGTAGGCATTGAGAGGCATCACCCGCCCTACACTCCCCCCATGCCCCTCCGCCTCACCCCCGACTCCCCGTACGACGCCGCCATCATCGGCGCCGGCCCCGCCGGATCCGCCGCGGCCATCGCGCTCGCACGCGCGGGCCAGCGGGTCGTCATCGTCGAGAAATCGTCGTTCCCCCGTGTCAAAGTCTGTGGCGAGTTCATCAGCCCCGCCGCCACGCCTTCGCTGGAGCGTCTACTCACACCCGCCCAGCTCCGCGCAGCGGATGCCCAGCGGCTGCACGAACTGATCATCGAGTTCGGTGATCGGTCGACCACTTGGGCGATGCCCGAGCCGGCGTGGGTGCTCAGCCGCGCGACGCTGGACACGGTGCTGCTCGATGAGGCCCGCAGCGCGGGTGTGGAAGTGCGCCAGCCCGCGATCGTGCGCGAGGTGGACTACGAAGCCGACCATGCCCGCCTCACGCTCGACGACGGATCGGTGATTCGCTCAGCCGTCGTCCTCCACGCCGACGGCAAAGGCCGCTTCGACGCCGCACGCGATACACCCAACCGCCCCGGCGTGGTCGGGCGAAAGGTGCAGCTGCGCATCCCGCCGGGCAGGCCGGACCTGTCGGGCATCCGCATGCGCGCGTGCGACGAGGCGTATGTCGGGTCGGTCGGTGTCGAGTGCGGATTGGTCACCGTCGCGCTCGTCGCTAGATCATCGTTAGTGTCGCAGTTCAAGGGTCCCGCCGACTCCGCGGCAGATGCCATGCTCGCCCACCTCTGGCCCGAATACGACCCCGTCTGGCGCGAGACGCCCTGGCTCTCCTGCGGCGTGGCGGGCTCACGCTACATCCGCCCCGGCCACCAACGCAGTTTTCGCCTCGGCAACGCCGCGGCGGCCGTCGAACCCGTCGGCGGCGAAGGCATCGGCCTCGCCCTGTGGTCCGGCACCACACTCGCCGACCTCTTGGTATCTGGTCGCCCGCTCCCCGAAGTCCAACGCGCCTTCGCTGGCCTCTACCGCCAGCGCCTCCGCTGGCGAAGACCCGCCTGCCGCAGCGCGGCGTGGGTGCTGGAGAAGCCGCGCGTGATGCGAGCCCTGTGGCCCATCCTGTCGCGCGAAGACCGCGCGGAGGCCGTCATCGCGCCGTGGTACGCGCTCACCGGCAAGGCCTGACCGGGGGGTGGAATCGGGTTTCAGCCGATCCGGCGCGAGCCGCAGCCGAACCACTGAGCGGTCTCGGCGAGCCCCTCTTCAAGCGTCGTGACCGGCTCGTAGCCGATGAGCTGCTTCGCCCGCGAGATGTCGGCTCGGGAGTGCCGGATATCGCCGGGCCGGGCGGGTCCGAAGTTCGGTTCGGGCGTGTCGCGATCGCACGACGCGGCGATCGCATCGAGCAGTTCCAGCAGCGTCACGGCGTGGCCGCAGCCGATGTTGAGGATCGCGCCGTTGAGCGGCTTGTCGTGAGCGCCCGCGAGCATGTTGGCCCAGACCGCGTTGTCGACATGGGTGAAGTCGCGCGTCTGCTTGCCGTCGCCGTTGACGGTGGGGGTGGTGTTCTCGCTGAGCGCCTTGTAGAACGCCGCGACAACCGCGGCGTAGGCCGAGTCCGCCGCCTGTCGCGAGCCGAAGATGTTGAAGTAGCGCAGACTCACACCGTCGAGGCCCATCGACGCGGACCACGCCCGGACCAGTTGTTCCCCGGCAATCTTGCTCGCGCCGTAGGGCGACAGGGCGACCGGCAGTTCGTCCTCCCGCCGAGGCGATTCGTCGTCGGTCCCGCCGTACGCCGCGGCGGAGGCCGAGAAGACCCAGCGCTCAGCGCCCGCCGCCTTCGCCGCCTGCGCGACGCGGACCGTTCCGGTGATGTTCACCGCGCTGCAGCGCTCGGGGTCGGCGATCGAGGCCGGCACCGAGCCCATGGCTGCGAGGTGGAAGACGATCGAGCAGTTCTCGACCGCCTCGGCGAGTGCCGCAGTGTCGAGGATGGAGCCGTACACGAACCGGGCCCGCCCGGGGTACCGCTCGACGAGCGAAGCGACCAGCCCGGCATCGGAGTTGGACAGGTCATCGATGATCTGGACCGAGGCACCGGCATCGAGCAGACGCTCGGCAAGATGGCCGCCAATGAACCCCGCGCCGCCGGTCACGCAGACCGTCCGCCCACGGTAGACCGCACGAACAGAATCGGGGAGCGGATCAGGGAATCCCATAGGAGCGAGTGTACCGCCGAAACCGGGGTGAGGCACACCGAGCGCGTTTGTCAGCCGGTGGGCTGGCGCGTCGGCAGTTTGCAGCGACCGTTCGAGCAGCTCGGACCGCTCTTCATGCGTGGCAGACGCAGGCGCATCCACGCGAAGAACCGGTAGCCCAAGTCGGCGAGCTGCCGCAGCACGGGCAGGCGCGTCCAGTTCAGCAGCCAGCCCCAGCCGACGGCGTCATACGCCAGGCGGAACACCTCGACGCCGGTCACAAGCCGGCCGTCCTCGGTCACGCCGTGGATCTCGCCCATGAGCTGGTCCATCGTGCGACCGTAATCGCTCGGATCGAAGCCCGGCTCGGCGATATCGACGATGCCGAGGTTGCCGCGGCCCTTGTCCATCCGCCTCATCATCGCAGCTTCCTTCGAGCAGAGGTGGCACAGCCCGTCCACGAGGATCGTGAACTTCGGGGTGGTATCGGACTGGGCGGAACTGGCTTCCATGAAGGAGTATTCGCACGAGCGGCGGGAAGTATGCACCTTCAGCAGGACAAAAATGACCGCGGGGCCGCCTGATCAGTGGCCCCGCGTATGTAGATCGATGGTCCGTATAGACCCGATTCAGCGCCGGCGACGGATCGCGCCGAGACCAGCCAGCCCGATCAGTGCGATGGTGCCGGGGGTCGGGATGAAGATGCCGGGGTTTCCGACATCTCCCGCCTGGGACATGTAGGAGCCGTAGGCATCGCCGGAGGCCGAGAGATCCCAGTTGAAGATGTCGTTCTGGCCTTCAGCACCGGGGAAGGGGTTTCCCGAGATGTTCTGGGTGCGGATGGTGCCGGCAAAGTTCTGGTCGCCGTAGGTCAGGCGATCGATCAGGTTGCCACCGGCATCGAACAGGTTGATTTCGTCGTTGCGACCGAGGTTGTTCGTGTATTCGCCGATCACGAGGACGCTCGCGGGAAGGTTCCAGATCGTGCGGAAAGTTTCCGCAGGGATCTCGGTGATGATGACGCTCTGGCCGGGGGCGATGGTCCCGAAGGCCGAAAGGTCGAGTTCACCGGGGGTCTGGCTGTCGTCGTCGAAGGACCATCCGGTCATATCGACGGAAGCATCGCTGAGATTGGTGAACTCAATAAACTCCCCTCCCTCGCCGCTGTACATGTACTCCGTGATGGTGATGCCGGCGTTGGCGGCTGTGCAGATCGCAAAGATGCCGGTGATCGAAAGTGCGGACTTCAACATGGGTCTCTCCTTCAGTGTCTTCTCTCAAATGGTGCGTGACGGCGCACACCGTCTGCGCACAGAGATACCCACTGAAGTGGGCTGCCCGAAGCCCATTGCATAGTCGTTTACAGAGTTTTCACGCTGCCGTTACGGTGTCTAAGCAAAAACCGCCGCAGGGACATACCAGCGGCGGTTTCATCAGTTGAAAATCTTGTCAAGGCGTTGTGAAGCGATAGCGATCACATGCGCTTCTGAACTTCCAGCAGGTGATACCCGAACTGGGTCTTGACCGGTTCGGAAACCTGACCGACGGGAAGGTCGCCGAACACCACGCGATCGAACTCGGGAACCATCGCGCCCTCCCCGAATTCCCCGAGCGAGCCGCCGTCGCGGCCGGATGGGCAGGACGAGTGCTTCTTGGCCAGTTCGCCGAAGTCGGCACCTCCTTCGATCTGCTTCTTCAGATCGCGTGCTTCGGCTTCGGTGGAAACGAGGATGTGACGGGCTTCGGCGCGGGCCATGGGATGCTCCATTTGAATCAGGCCTGAGATGAATCCGGATCGGCCAGCGCGATCCTGCACCCGACTGTAGCGGGATCCGTCCGAACCGTCGACCATTCCATGATCACCCGGTTTCTGGGGGGTTGATTGGGCCCGGATCCGCCCGTTTCAGCGCGGCATAAGCGAGCACCATCGCCCCGAACGCCACCGGCATGAGCATTTCCAGGCCTTCTTCCAGCGCCATCATCAGCGAAAGCATCGAATCGCCGAGCTGAATCCCGAGGTCTTCGCTCAGAATCTTCGGTGCTCGATCGAAGACCTTGGTAAGCACGAGCATGGCTATACCCATGACCATGGCCAGTAACCACATCGGGACCGGGCGAAGCCGGCGTGGGCGGATCCTCAGGAGGTGCTGCACCGTGATGAACACACTCGCACCCAGCAGAACAACCGCGAGACCAGCGATGATCTGATGGTGCAGTTCGTACTCGGATCGCAGGTAGAACTTCGGCTTGAGCACGCTATACCCGGTGAACGACTTGTGCATGTCCCACTCGCGGGCTGCGCACGCGACGGAGATGACCATCCCCGCCAGGACCGGCAGAGAGGGCCGCCGGAAAGCCAGCGGGATGAGTGCCGCAAGCGCGAGCCAGAGCCAGGGGCTGATTTTCTCGAACGGCCCGGTCTCATCGAACAGCTGATCGTTGATGTCGTGCTCAAGGCCCTGGGACACACCGCAGAGCACGAGAATCGCTCCGAGGACAACCCCGACGGCGATGAGCACAACCCGCAGACCGGGTGTTTCGTAGTACCGTTTCACCCCGGGAGTATAACGAGGCGAACTCGCATGCCAGTCGAAGCCGACGCAAGAACTACCCCGCGCGGGCTCCGGAGCAGTCCGACTTTCGCTCGACCTGGCGGATCGGCAGCGTGCGGATGTATTCCCGCAGATCCTTGACCGGCTCGGGGGCGTTGATCGGCTTCACCGCGCCCTGTTTGATCGGCTTGTCCACGAGCGAGGGGTCGCCGAAGCGCACATCAGGCGTGATCTCGAACAGGCCGCCCATGACCGACGCTCCATCGCGGATATCCAGCGAAGGAGCCCGGCAGCCGCCCTTCCAGAACGCCCGCGGCCCGATGAGGACCGGCCCTCCTGAGATGACATCGGCCCGCAGCGCTCCCTCGACCTGCACTCCCATGGAAGCTTGCACGACATTGGCGAGCACCCTGGCCTTTCGATGGATGATCACCATGCCGCAGGTCTGGACGGCCGCGAACGATTCCTTGCTCCGAAGGACGACATCGTCGACCCGCAGGCCCCGGTAGCAGTGGGGGCACATGGTGGTGAGGGCGCGCTCACCGACGCGCAGGCCGTTCCCGCAGTGGTAGCACCTGACCTCGCGCTGTGGCATGTGCCTGGACATGGATAAGCCGCTGCGCCCTCTCGCCTACGAAAAGACGCCGAGCCCGCAGGATTGCCGCGTGGTTCGGCGTCGGTCCATCGCCGTGCTGCTCTGGCCTTGGCGGCTCAGGCGGCGGCTTCGTCGCCCGCCGCGACCGTAGCGGCTTCCGACTCACCCATGCGGGCCAGTCGGGCCTGCGCATCGGCCAGCTTCGAACGGGCCATATCCACCGGGCGGGTCTCGACCTGAGCGCTGGTCTTGTCGACGCTGCGGGAAGCGCGGGGCTCCATGTTCTTCACCGCTTCCGGGCCGACGCGGCAGTGACCCAGGAAGTTCGCGCCCTCGGCGACGATCATCTTGCTGGCGACCACATCGCCGGTCATCTTCGCCGAGTTGGACAGGTGCAGGCACTCGCGGGCGACGATATCGCCTTCCACGGTCCCGTCGATGCGCACGACCTCGCCGTCGATCGCGGCCTTGCACTTCGCGCTCTGGCCGATCTGAATCTCGCCGTTGGAGGAGATCTTGCCCTCGAAGCTGCCGAGGATCCGTGCGGTGCGATCGAAGGTCATCTCGCCCTTGATGTGCGTGCCGGCGCCGATGACGGTGATCTGGTCGTTGTTCAACTGCTCGTTCATGTCCGCGTCCCTTCTGCGGTGTGGGTGCTCTCGTCCGTGAAACGCATCGGGGGGAATCGCCCCGACCCTCACCGGGCGGCCGGGTCCGCCGTGCACAGCGCCGCTTTGCCTACCGGCGCTGTACCACGGCGGGTGATCAGACCCGCCCGATGCCAAGCGAGCATCGGCCGGATCTGATCGCTCCCGATAAAAAACCCGAGCGGGGTTGCAACGCCCCAATCGCGAGCGCAGAAGGGGGAGTTATCGGCCCCGCAGCAGTTGCGCACCCGGTCATTTCTGCGCGATTCAGCCGCCGGATCCCACGGGTTCGTAGAGGTTCTCATCGATCCCGATTGCTCGCTCGCGCGGGCTGCGAGATCGATCCCAGCGGCTGTCATCGATCGCCGGGCCGCCTTCCCAGCGGTACTCATCACGACCTTGGCTGTCGAGAAAGAGACCGAGTGAACGCAGGTCGTCGCGGAACGAGTGGAAGGGGGGGTAGCCGATGACCTCGCCCAATGCACCGTCGGGGTTTGAGGCGGGGTCGAGATCCACGGTATAGCGGTCGTTGCCTCGCCTGCTCCAGTAGATGCCGATCGATCCCAGATCCGCGCACCCGCCGCTGCGATTACGCAACACCGCCCGGTCGTTGCCGTCCCCATCGATGAAGATCCCGATGGAACCATCGCGCGCCGAGCCGAGGTACTGACCGATGGCCGAGGGGTTGTCGAGGTTGTACTGATCGCTGCCGGCAAGATCCACGGCGTGTCCGACGGAGAAATGGGCCGCTGCACCGAGGGAATACCAGTTGCTTCGGTAGCGGTCCTCTCCATCTCGATCCTCGAGTACGCCCACGCCCCACCAGTAACCCGCGCCTTGCGCCCAGACCCCGGCCCGGTACGAATCGTCACCCTCTGCATCGAGCAGCATTCCCCACCCGCCCGCGAGCGAGTACCCGTCGCCGAAATCGGCGCGGCGGCCTGATCCCACACCCTGCGCCATCGAGACCGACAGCCCGCGATACACGCCAGAGGGTGCCCCGTTGTCTCGCGCGAGGTAATCATCGTCCCCGGAGAGATCGATCAGCAGACCCGTGCCCATTGTTCCGCCGAAGCCCTGCCCGAGCGTGTCGAGGCGGTATCGATCGTCGCCCACGCGATCGAACAGCAGGGCCACGCCCATGTGCGCCGCCGCCTGGGAGTAGGCCCCGGTTGTTTCGTACAGATCCGATCCATCGAGATCCACCAGCATCGCGCTGCCGAACAAGGCGCGGCCCACGGAATGGCTTTCGCCGCGATAGGTGTCGTTGCCCTGAAGGTCGAAGATCGCCCCGATCCCGAACAGCCCGCAAGCGATCGAGCCGCGAGATCCGGTGCCGTCGTAGAGGTCATTCCCACCGAGGTCAATGACCGCGGCGATCGGTCGGAGCAGTTCGCGGCCATTCCCGCTGACCACTCCGGCCAGATTTGGTGTGCCGACTCTTCCGAAATAGGTGTCGTCACCTCCAAGATCGACGACCAGCACCGCGCCGTCGCGTTCCGAAACGGTGCCTTGTCTGGCGACCTCCTCCATGGGCACATCGATCCCGATGGCCAGCCGATCGTTTCCGCTGGAAAGGATGCGCACGGGGCCGAGCGGGGTATCGAATCCGAATCCGCGCAGGGGATCGCGATCATCGGGTTCCCAGCCGGACTGCGCTCGCCACGCCTGAAACTCATCGATCGCCGCGCTGGCGTGGCGGGCGTAGAGAACCGCAGCGTACGCCGCCATCGAGGCGTCGTACCCCTCCAGAAGCGCCCGCGCTGCGGGAGCAGGTCTATCCTCGGTCACCATCCGTGAGGGGTCGTGGCGCCAGAGTTCTGCTGCGCCGTCGAGCGACTGCTCGAAGCGGTACGCCTCCCCGGACAGGGCGGTGCGGCTGAGTCCGGCAAGTCGCAGCTGTTCGATCGCGGCATCGCCGATCAAGTCCGGTTGGATGGCGCTTCGAATCCAAGGGCGGGCGAGCACATCGGCGATGAGCATCCGAACCACCAGCCGCTGAACTGGGATCGGGAGACTGGCCCACCGATCGGCGATTTCGTCATCGATGATTTCGTTGGGCGCATCACCCGAGGCGAGGAAGCGCCCGAGCGATTCGAGGGCCTCGCTGGGTGTTGAGCGGGGTTCGATCCATTCAACGCCCCAGTCCCCAGGGAGCGGTGCGCTCGTCCCGCGGGCCGCGGGGTGCCCGAGCAGGGCGTAAGCGCTGTGCATGATCTCGCCCAATTGCAGGTTCGAAGCGCTCGCCAGGAATTCGGTGCTCAATCGCCCCGTCTCTCGGGTGACCGCGCGAGCATCGGAAAACAGTTCGAGCGTCGAATCGAGGAGCATCCGGTTTCGTCCGTAGCGAGACATCTCGTCTCGCGTGAATCCGATGCCCGCACCGAATCCGGAGTGATTGCGGATGTCATGCCACAGACGGTCGGGGATGGTCAGGGCAGAGCGATCGGGACCGGGCCAATCCAGTGTTTTCGCTGATCGAGCGCTGTTGACCGGCTGTGCCGAGAGCATCGCACTGATCGTCAGAGCGGTGAAAACGCTGAGGGTACGCCCCGAAAAAAATCCCATATCACACCCTTTCTCGATGCCAGCCCCTGATTTCGCCACGCCAGTTCGATCGCGTCCTCTGCCGACGGGGTGCAGTTTATGCCAACATCCGGGCGGCTCACAGGTTCGATCGAGTATGCTCCGAGTTGCCGCTGACCGGCTATGAGGGCGTGACCATGCGATTGATCATCACCGTTGTTGTCTGTTCGTTGCTGACCGTTGGAGGGTTTTTCGGTTACAAGCAGTACCAGCGTGCGGAAATGAAGCAGAACGCCCGCGATTACGCGATGGTCACGGTCACACGAACCGCCAGCAATTTCGATGCTCAGGCCGAACCGGTCATCGTTGAATATGTCAATCGCTTCGTCGACGAGTCATTCCAAGCACACTACCGGTCCGGCGGCCTCACCAAGCCAGCAGAGTTCAGCGATGTCGCGTTCTCTCGTGATCTGTTCGAGCGTGTGTACAACGCCGTTCGCGAATCCGATGACCCGGACGAAGTAAAACGGTTCGCACGAAACCTGTACGCACAAACCAGACCCATGGAAGGGCGCGGCCTCAGCCGACCCTCACTGAGCAGCGGCGACGCGGCGGACGACGACACCGATGAGCTGCCTGAGGAAATGCCGTGAGCGGCTCAGCGTGATTCGTTTTCCCGACGCTCACGCCGCACCCTGTCGCGTTCGGCCTGTCGCTGCATGGTGCGGATCTGCATTTCGATCTGGCGCTTGTACATCGCCCTCTCCTGCATGCTGATCCCGGCTCGCTCGAGATTCAGCGAGATGGCGGTGTTCCAATCACCCGAAACCATTTTGTAGCCGACCTGATTCTCGAGGCGATCGAGAAGGTCGGGCATGTGACCCGCGCCGTAGATGATGCCGATGGTCTCCCACCCGTTCTGCTCGGCTTCGGGCAACGCCTCCAGCAGCCGATCGACGATCACCTGGTTGCGTTCGTCGATGATGACCTGCATCAGGGCCTGTCCGTCCGGCCCCGGCATGCCGATTTCCAACAGTTCGCTCTGGGCCAGCATGTCCATCAGCATCATCTTTGCTCTGGCCTGAGCCCCTGGGAACATCTCGACAAGGCGGAGGACCATGCCGAGCAGTTGTGAGGGCAGCCCCGTGCCGCCGAGTTGATCGAACAGCGCGGACGCGTCGCCTCCGAGAGCCGCCACTCGACGCTCGATCTCGGAAGTGGACATGTCCGCGTTGCGCCAGTTCGGTCCGTCCTCGCTCATTTCTTCGAGCTGGAAGGTCAGGCCGAGGGCGCTGGCGAGCTGGAGCTGGATCCCATCGACCTCGCCGCGCTCCGCAGGAGCGAGGGGGCGTTGGTCGCTGAAGCGCATGTCCGAGGCGGGGCCGTCCCCGCCCGGTTCGCCGTCCGAGCCGTAGGACACGAAGTCGGCTTTGCCGTCCTCATCGGTCTCCATCTCGATCGGGAAACCCCACCCGTCGATCCGTGCGGTGTTCACCAGCGAGAGCGCCTTGCCCTTGCCGTCGAACGCATCGACAAGCTGCTCCATCGTCGTGGCGTCCTCGGCCTGAAGAGCCATGGTCGCCAACAGTCGCAACCGCTGCCTGGTCAGTTCGCGTGCCTGGTCGTCGTTCTCCGGTGCGGCGGATTCGCCGCCCGCCGGGAGCACGCCCTCGTAGAGCACGAGGTCCATCGGATCGAGCAGTTCCTGAAGCTTCCGGTAGTACGGCGCGTCCCCGATGTGCACGGCTCCGGCGATGACCAGCGTCGGGCCGGTGCCGTCCTTGGGCTGCATCGTGCGCACCGCGACCTGCATCTCCAGCACGCCACCGGGTGTGAGCACCGTACGAACCCACGGCGCGGTGCGCAGTTCCTCGGCCGCGGACTTGCTCGGATCGCGATCCTGGACCGCCGAGGCCTGAGCGGGGACTGTCGCCAGCACCGTCGCGCCCGCAAGCCCGGCCGCGGCAACAAGCCGCAGGGCGCCCTGCGGGATCCAACGCTTTCTCCAGTCGCTCAGTGTCGTCATTGCAATCGTCTCGTCTGTATGAAGAACGGTTGTGTCATCCGGGATGCGTTCCGGCAATGCACCACTTTAGCCGCACGGTGCTCACGGGGTTGTACCTGCATCCCGAAAAGCGGACGCAGATCCCTGGAGCAGGGCGCACGAAAAACCCGCCGAAGCGGGCTTTCTGGCATGCAAGGTTGATTGGGAGACGATTCAGACGGCGAAAGAGGAGCCGCAGCCGCAGGTGGAGTTCGCGTTCGGGTTGGTGAAGACGAACCCGCGGCCCATGATCTCGTCCTTGAAGTCGATGGTGGTGCCGTTGAGGTACAGCAGGGACTTGGGATCGCAGATGATCTTCACGCCGTGCTGCTCGATTTCCTCGTCGGTGTCCTTCTTGACCTCTGTCAGGTCGAGGATGTAGCTGAACCCGGAGCACCCGCCGCCCTTCACGCCGACGCGCAGGCGGACTTTGTCCGGGTCCAGATCCTGCTGCTGGATGATGGTCTTGACCTCACGAGCGGCGGTGGGGGTGAGGATGATGCCGTCGGTCTGGGTGTCGGTCGTAGCGGTGCTCATAGGTGGATCCTCAAGAAATGGGCTGGCGGGTGTTCAGCCCGGGCCCGAGGGGTACGCAGGATTATACGCGTCAGACCGGTGCATGGATCGCTGCTCAGACGGCAATTTCGTCTGCCAAAGCGGCGGTCCGAAAACCGCTCACCTCAGTGTGCGTGTTCGTGCTCGTGCTCTTCCTTGAGCAGGCCGTTCTTTTTCTGATAATCCCGGATAGCGGTCTTGATCGAGTCCTCGGCGAGCACCGAGCAGTGGATCTTGACCGGAGGGAGACTGAGTTCTTCGACGAGGTCGGTGTTCTTGATGGCCATCGCTTCGTCGAGGGTCTTGCCCTTGATCCACTCGGTGGCGAGCGAGGAGCTGGCGATCGCCGAGCCGCAACCGAAGCACTTGAACTTGGCGTCCTCGATCTTGCCGTCTTCGCCGACCTTGATCTGAAGCTGCATCACATCGCCGCACTCTGGAGCGCCGACGACGCCGACGCCGATGTCCTTGCGAGCTTTCACATCGGCGGTGGTGCCGAAGTTGCCGACATTGCGGGGGTTTTCGTAGTGGTCGATGACTTTTTCGCTGTATGCCATGGGTAGTATCCCTTTATCTGTGTGGTCGTTGCAACTGTTTGCGGGCCGGGCTTAGTGGTTCTGCCATTCGATGGCGTTCACATCGATGCCTTCCTTGAACATGTCCCAGAGCGGCGACAGGTTCCGGAGGTGGTTGACCGCCCAGACGATCTTCTCAATGGCGAAGTCGATCTCTTCCTCGGTGGTGAAGCGGCCCATGGAGAGGCGCAGCGAGGAATGGGCGAGGTCGTCGCCGACGCCCAGACTCTTGAGGACATAGCTCGGCTCCAACGAGGCGCTGGTGCAGGCCGAGCCGGAGGAGCAGGCGATGTCCTTGATGGCCATCATCAGCCCCTCGCCCTCAACATAGCCGAAGCTCATGTTGAGGATGTTGGGCAGCCGTTTGTCGGCGTTGCCGTTGATCTGGGTGTGCTCGATACCGGCAGCGAGGCCCTTTTCCAGCTTCGTACGCAGGGCCAGCAGGCGCTCGCGCTCGCTGTCCATTTCCTGCATGCACAGTTCCGCGGCTTTGCCGAGTCCGACGATGCCGGGGACATTCAACGTGCCCGAGCGGAAGCCGCGCTCCTGCCCGCCGCCTTCGATCTGGGCGGTGATGCGGACGCGGGGGCGGCGACGCCGAACATACAGGCCGCCGATGCCGTTGGGGCCGAACATCTTGTGCCCGGAGAAGGTCATCAGGTCGATGTGGTCGGTCTCGACATTGGTGGGCATCTTGCCGACCCACTGCGTCGCGTCGGTGTGGAACACGACATTGCGGTCATGGCAGAGCTTTCCGATCTGCGGCACCTCGTTGATGGTACCGATCTCGTTGTTGGCCCACATGATGGTCACGAGGATCGTGTCATCGCGCATGGCCTCTTCGACCTGCTTGGCGGTGATGATCCCGTCGGCCGGGGGCATCAGGACCGTGACATCGAAGCCCTGCTTCTGGAGGCGCTTCACAGGGTCGAGGGTGGCCTTGTGCTCGTGGGCGGCGGTGATGATGTGGCCGCGACCGGTCTCGCCGGCGGGCT
Organism: uncultured bacterium; assembly: GCA_965652425.1. Classification (GTDB taxonomy): domain Bacteria; phylum Planctomycetota; class Phycisphaerae; order Phycisphaerales; family UBA1924; genus JANSXG01. The sequence goes on from CBFGVX010000049.1 coordinate 17,471, forward strand.
TCTTGGCGTACATCTCGGCAGCACCCTTGATCGCGAGGTTGTTTCCCTCGGTCGAGCCGCTGGTGAAGATGATTTCCTTGGGTTGGGCGCCGATCAGTTCGGCGATCTGGCCCCGGGCGGTATCGACCGCGGCTTCGGCGTCCCAGCCGAAGCGGTGGTTGCGCGAGCCGGGGTTGCCATAGACCTCGGTGAAGTAGGGCAGCATGGCCTCGACGACGCGGGGATCGGTGCGGGTCGTGGCGGCGTTGTCCAGGTAAATCGGGAGTTTCAAACTCATCGGTCTATGATCTCCGTCGGGTGCGGTTTGTCGGCGGTGACATCCGGCCCGGCTCTGACCCGGCCTGATGCGATTTAGAATCATTCTATTTTAGCCACACCGAACGGGTTCGACCCGTCGGGAAATGGATTTTCTTGCGGATTCCGGGCGGAAAGCCACGAATCTCAGCGGGGGGGTAGAAGCACGACATCGATTTCCCCCTGTGGCATAGGGTTGTCCAGCCCATGGGCGCAGCGAGTGGGGAGGTTGCCCTTGAATCGCTCGGCGTTGGGGCGCTCATGCCAGTCGCCGGGGTTCCGGGTCGGGTGGTAGAGATGCAGGCAGTCGATCTGCCGGATCGCGATCACCGATTCGGCCCCGGTTTCGTAGACCCGGCGGCAGAAATCGTCGTCCTCGGTGCCCCAGGTGTGGTACTCCTCGTCGTGGCCGTTGACCGCGAGGTAGCTGGAGAGGCGGACGCTGTGGTGGCCACCGAGCAGTTTGGGCTTGTGGGGCTTGATCAGCAGGTCGCCGATCAGGGGCCAGCGCTTGATGGTCTGCTGGCGCTGGTACCGGCGGTGTCGATTCTCCAGGAGCCGTCGCTGCTGGTCGTTGATGGCGATGGGCATCTCGCCCCGCCGGGCTTTGGCTTCATCGAACTCTTCGAGCTGGTCCTTGGTGGTGTCGACGCGGAAGGGGATGACCAGTTCGGCCTCTTCGGCGAGTTGGGCGTGCTTGGCGACGGCGTCTCGTTCGAGGAAGCAGTCGCCGTCGAGGAAGAGCAACTGCGGGTCGGCATCGACCTCATCCAGCGTCAGTCCGGGCTTGCCGCCGAGTTCGGCCGGGATGCGGCCGGTGAGCATGCGGACGGCGTTGTTGCGGACCTGTGCCAACCGCTCCATGCCCTGATGCTCCCGGCGGACCAGGGTGATCGGGAAGCCGAATTCGCGGGCGATTTCGGCCAGGTGGTCGCGGATCTCGTCCTTGTCATTGTCGCAGGAAACGGTCACGGAGGCCGGGGCGGTCGACTGGCAGGCGATCCCGAGCAGCGTCAGGCGCAGGTGGCGGGTGGTGTGGGTCGGTATGATGACATGGACCGGGCGCATGGCCCGACAGTGTACGAGCCCGGTGCGGGCTCAGTCCTTGAGCATCCGCAGTTCGTCGCGAAGGATCGCCGCGAGTTCGTAGTTTTCCGAGCGGATGGCCTCTTCCAGGCGCTGCTTGAGTTCCGTGCGCTGGGAGGAGGGGAGCTTTTTGACCAGTTCGTCCCGCATGCCGCGGAGCAACTGGGCTTCGTGCGAGCTCTCGTAGGCGTCGGCCTTGCCGAGGTCGTCGTAGATGCGCCGGAGCTGGGCGAGCCCATCGTCGATGGCGACCATCGCGGCCTTGGGCTCGTCCTCGGCGAGCATCTGAGAAGCCAACGCTCGGGTACGCATCATGGTGATGTACGGGCGGAACTGCAGGAGCACCTGCTGATCCTCGTCCTCCTCGGCGTGGGCTTCGCAGAAGTCGATGACCCGCAGGTTGCGGCTGGTATCGCGAACCACCCCCATAAAATCACCCAGTACGAGAAGGGAGATGTACCGGTGGTAGTACTGGACGGCTTCTTCGCGCAGAGCGCGGCAGTCTTCGCCGCTGAGAATGAACGGATCGTCGTCCTGCTCGGAGTCGTCCTCGGCACCGTCCTGGAAAGTCGATCCGGCCGATCCGAGGGCGTCGTCGGATTCGGCTCCCGATTCCTCGACCAGACTCTCGAAGTATTCCAGCAGACTCTCGTAGCCCTGAGGACGCTCGCCGTCGGGTCTGCCGAAGGCCTCCATCTGGAGCAGGCCGAGATCGAGTCTCATCTGCACCTTGGGCTCGCCGTCGTCCCCGGTGATGAGGCGGACATTGATCTGCCCGGACTCGTAGGGCCACTGCTTGAGAATGCTGCTCAGGTCGTTGGACACTCGTGCTGCCTCCGCGGGTTCCGAGGTGGTTCGGGTGAAGCGTGAACGGTTACACCACCATCGTATCGTGCACCGATAAGGAAAAATTTTCCTTGCAATTTGGGCATAAGTCCTGTATTACCGGTCGCTTGTGGAACTGTTCCGCCTGGTGGTGCGGATACGATGGTGTGGTCAGGGCGGGTAATGGATCACCGATCCGATCCGGCCGATACCACTCGAACCTCGTGTGAGCGGGGGCTTCGGGTCGCGGCGGGGGTACAATCATGCCCGCGTCGCACGCGAGGTGGGACTGTTCGACGCCCCGATGCGTATGGCCGTTGGTGAGAGAACGAGAGACAACCCGTCATGCCGTGGTGCAGCGCTCGCCAGCGCAGCACCGCTCAACGGAATGACGGCTTCCGGGGCCGCGATGCGCGGGCACGGAAGAACCGGGGAGGCATCGTCGAGAATGTCGCGCAGCGAACTCGAGACTGATCTTCAGCACTATCTCAAGCAGATCAACGAAGTCGCTCTGCTCACGCCCGAAGAGGAACGCCTCTACGGCTGGCGGGTGATCAACGAGGGCTGCCCCGAAGCGCGCGACATGCTCGTGCGTGCGAATCTCCGTCTCGTCGTCTCCATCGCCAAGCACTACACGAACCGCGGCCTGACGCTGACCGACCTCATCGAAGAGGGCAACATCGGTCTGATCCGCGCGGTCGAGGGCTTCGATCCGGCGCAGGGCGCTCGATTCTCGACCTACGCGAGCTGGTGGATCAAGCAGGCCATCAAGCGTGCGCTCATCAACGCCGGCCAGCCCATGCATGTGCCAGCGTACATGGTCGAACTGATCGCCAAGTGGAAGCAGGCCTGCCTCCGCTTCAAGGACGAGCACAACCGCATGCCCTCGTCCGAGGAATGCTCCAAGCTCATGGGCCTGCCGGTCAAGAAGATCAATGTGATCCGCAAGGCCGGGCGCGTCATGTATTCCGCGGCGTCAACGGCGACGGACAGCGAGGGCAACACGGTCGATTTCTCGGCGCTGCTCGCGTGCTCGAACACCGAAACGCCCGAGGGCGAGATGCTGCGTCGCGACGAGATGCAGACGGTCCTGAAGCTGCTGGACGCGATCGACGAGCGCGAGGCGCGTGTGCTTCGTCTGCGGTTCGGGCTGGACGGCAAGGAGCCGCTGACGCTCAAGCAGATCGGCGCGGAGATCGGTCTGACCCGCGAGCGTGTTCGCCAGATCGAGGTCGATGCGCTGCGCAAGCTCAATCAGCGCCTGGCTGACGAGAAGCCCAGCCGCTGGTTCCGGCACGCGATCGAGCGCACACAGGCCGAGGAGGACGGCAAGCCCGCCCCGCGCCGGCGCAGTGCGGCGAGTCGCGCGGCGAGTTGAGCAAGTCAACGAACTCTGACGCTATCGAGAATCGCATGCATCGCTGGCTCGATGACAGAGAACTCTGTCTCCAGAACAGAACAACGAATCTCTAAGTATGCGCCATCAGGTAATTCCCTGATGAACACTGCCAGTTTCTGCCAGGGATAACCGGGGTCTTTCACACGAAGTGTTCCTGTTGCCCACTCTTCGCGATTTGAAGTCTGTCTCTGGTCGTTCTGATCCCATTGGCCGGTTGATCCATCCAGCGAAAGACGCACATGCTTCGCGGCGGTCGGCCGCGCGAGTGGTGAGGAATAGTTGAGGATTTCCACGACAGCGTTTTGTCCGGTGTCGATCAGCGCATAACCAAAGCCGCCACCCCAGTCCTCGAACTCCGTCGCACGCCAGTTTGCGGGAATCCGATACTCGATGTTGTAGTGCGATGTCGGATGCATGTACGAAAGATCGGGCTTGACTACCGGCTGACTCAGGGACTGGACGATGGAAACACCACCTGCCACGGCAGCAGCCAGAACCAAACCAAGAACGAATTTCACAGACTTTCCGAACCGTGAGGGTTCGCGAGGCTCACTTGTCGTAGTCTCATCTTCTGATACGACGCCGTCAGCCTGCGGCAATTGCATTTCATATGGGTTCGGTCGTTCCTTCATGGCGTCCTCTCCAGCGTCAGATTGAACTTACTTCTTCGGCGCTTTGTAAAACGGCAACGCCGTAACCTCCGCGCCCGTGGTCTTCTCGCGACCGAGATCGATGTCCAGCGTCGTTCCCGGCTCAGCGAGTTCCTTGTTCACATAGGCCATCGCGATCGGGCGCTCCAGCGTCGGGCTCATGCAGCCGGAGGTGATCTCACCGACTTCTTTGCCGTCCTTGAGCAGCTTCATGTGCTGACGCGCGGTGCGCTTGCCCTCGACGAAGAGACCGACCAGCGTCTGGCGCGGGCCGCCGGAGGCCTGGGTTTCCAGCAGGGCGTCCTGCCCGATGAACTTCTCGCCGCGCTCGTCCTCGTGCTTGTCGAGGTTCATGGCGAAGCCGAGGCCGGTAGACAGCGCGTTGGTGTCTTCGCCCAGTTCATGGCCGTACAGCGGCATGCCGGCTTCCATGCGGAGCGTGTCGCGAGCGCCGAGACCGCAGGGCTTGACGATGGCGTCGGCGGAGCCCGCGTCCTTGAGGAGCATCTTCATGGCCATGCCGACGGCCTTGGCGGGCAGGATGACCTCGACGCCGTCCTCGCCGGTGTAGCCGGTGCGGCTGACGAGCAGCTTCATGATCATCAGGTTCTTCTCGACGAAGCGGTACCGCTTGAGCGTCGGCACTTCGCGGGACACCTTGGAGACGATCTCCATGACGCGCGGGCCCTGGATCGCCACCATCGCGGTGCTCTCGGTCTTGTCGTCGATCTTCGCCTTGAAGCCGCTATCGTCGGCGACCCGGCGCATGTGGTTGACGACCTTCTCCCGGTTCGAGGCGTTGCAGACGATCATGAACTCGTCATCGTCGAGGCGGTAGACGAGCACATCGTCCATGATGCCGCCCCGGCCGTTGCACATCAGGGCGTAGCGGCACTGGCCCTCGGTCATGTCGCTGACCCGGCGGGTCACGAGCTTTTCGCACAGTCGCCGCGCACCGACGCCGGAGAGGTAGACGCGCCCCATGTGGGAAACATCGAAGAAGCCGCCGGAGGTGCGGGTCTGCTTGTGCTCATCGTGGACCCCGCCGCCGCCGGTCGGCCAGGCGTAGGTCATGGGCATGGACCAGCCGGCGAACTCGACGAATTTGCCGCCGTGCTCGGCGTGGAAGGAGTGGAGGGGGGTGGTGCGGGCGTCGGTCGCGGTGGTCATGGGTGCGGTTCCGGTGAAAGGTGGCGATGAGATCGTGAGAGGTCGGCCGAAATGGGCCGAACCCCCAGTGTAGCCGTTCCCGCGACTGGGCTGGCGAGCCCCGGATTGCCCGGTTCTGCGGATATGATGGCGTGATGCTCTGGCAAACCCTTGGCGGCATCGGGCTTTTTCTGCTCGGAATGATCCTGATGACCGACGGTCTGAAGGCCATCGCCGGCAGCGCGCTCCGCTCGGTCCTGGCCCGCATGGTTCGGGGACCGGTTTCCGGCGTCGGTTGGGGGGCCGCCGTGACCGCTTTGGTTCAGTCGTCGTCGGCGACGACCATGACCACCATCGGGTTCGTCAGCGCCGGGCTGCTGACCTTTCCGCAGGCCATCGGGGTCATCTTCGGGGCGAACCTCGGCACCACCAGCACCGGCTGGATCGTGTCGCTGCTCGGCTTCAAGTTGTCGATCGGGACCATCGCCCAGCCGGTGATCTTCCTAGGAGTCGTGCTCCGACTGCTGGGGCGCGATCGTGCGGCGGCGCTCGGGACCACGCTCGCGGGGTTCGGCCTTCTGTTCGTCGGGCTCGATGTTCTCCAGGCGGGCATGGCCGGGCTGAGCAGTCACATCACGCCGCAGAGTTTCCCGCCACCGACGATCCTCGGTTCACTGGGGCTGATCGGTATCGGCATCGTGATGACGGTGGTGCTGCAGTCTTCGAGCGCTGCGATCGCGACCACGCTGGCGGCGCTGCATTCGGGGAATATCACCCTCGATCAGGCCGCCGCGCTGGTCATCGGGCAGAACATCGGGACCTGCATCACGGCGGTGATCGCCTCCCTTGGGGCAAGCCCGGCCGGTCGGCGCACCGCCGTGGCCCATATCGGTTTCAATGTGGTCACGGGCTTGCTGGCGTTGCCCCTGCTGCCGTTCATTGTCGATGTCACGGACTGGGCAACGGAGGGGATCGAGGGCGGCGCAGACACGATCGCGCTCGCGGCGTTCCATACGATCTTCAATGTGGTGGGCGTGCTGGTGCTCCTCCCGCTGATTGGTCCGTTTTCCAGACTGATCGAGCGCGTGATCCCGGTTCGGGAGCCGTCTCTGTCGGAGAATCTGGACCCTGCAGCCGCTTCGGTTCCTGCCGTGGCGCTCGGTGCGGTTCGCGATGCGATGCTGTTGACGAGAGATGCGCTCGCCGCGGCCATCGTTGTCCGCATCGAGTCCGATCGGAGAGTGCCAGAGCCGCTGCTGAGCGAGGCCCGACTCGCGGTCGAGCGCGCGACCGATCTTCTCGGGCGGTTGTCTTCAGAACCGACCATTCGAGAGGACTGGAACGGGCAGAACAACCTGCTGCACGCCATCGATCATGTGGCAAGTCTGATCGATGCCGCGGGTGAGGCCCCATCCAGAACCGTGCTCCGAGAAGTCGGGGAAGGCGCTGCGATCGGCGAAGAACTCGTGCGGGTTTACGCTCTGCCCGAAGATGGCAAGACGCTTCA
>CBFGVX010000050.1:0-23813 GCA_965652425.1 uncultured bacterium
GAAGCGAAGCCTAACCCGGCGTCGCCCGCTTCACGCGGGCGTGGATTGAAACCGGCACCACGCCGAGAGGGAAATTCGACCAATGGGTCGCCCGCTTCACGCGGGCGTGGATTGAAACAGGGCCGCTCCGAGCTCGAAGGTGCTCTCCCCGGGTCGCCCGCTTCACGCGGGCGTGGATTGAAACGAGTTCGGCACGACCACCGAGCGGGTGCTGAGATCGTCGCCCGCTTCACGCGGGCGTGGATTGAAACTGCCACGCGCTCTCCACGATGTTCATGCCCATCGCGTCGCCCGCTTCACGCGGGCGTGGATTGAAACGCTGAACTCAAGCGGGTCGAAGGACATGCGGCTGGTCGCCCGCTTCACGCGGGCGTGGATTGAAACTCAAGAATCTCGGCGCTCGCCCCGGACTGCTCGGGTCGCCCGCTTCACGCGGGCGTGGATTGAAACATCATCGGGCGACTGGGTGACGCCCCGGACATTGGTCGCCCGCTTCACGCGGGCGTGGATTGAAACATACTCCTATGCGAATTGCTGTGTTGATCCCGAAGTCGCCCGCTTCACGCGGGCGTGGATTGAAACTCGACGACGACGCCCTGCAGATCCTGCAGGAGACGTCGCCCGCTTCACGCGGGCGTGGATTGAAACGAGTACCGCGACGACAAGATGAACGAGCTGCGGAGGTCGCCCGCTTCACGCGGGCGTGGATTGAAACATGGCTACCCAGCAGCAGACGGAATCCGTGCCGTGTCGCCCGCTTCACGCGGGCGTGGATTGAAACACCCAGATGTCCTTGCACTGATCGGTGCCCGCACCGTCGCCCGCTTCACGCGGGCGTGGATTGAAACCCGATCTTGCCCGGGATGGCACCGTTCGTCTCGAGTCGCCCGCTTCACGCGGGCGTGGATTGAAACGCCGCCTGCAGCGCGGTGTTCGTCACATAGCAGGGTCGCCCGCTTCACGCGGGCGTGGATTGAAACGAGTACCGCGACGACAAGATGAACGAGCTGCGGAGGTCGCCCGCTTCACGCGGGCGTGGATTGAAACCTGCTGTTTTCACCCCTCAGTAGGAGATCGCATGGTCGCCCGCTTCACGCGGGCGTGGATTGAAACATCGGGATCGTCTACACGACGGGTTCGACCGCGGGGTCGCCCGCTTCACGCGGGCGTGGATTGAAACGCATCGAGAAGTAGCCCAGGCGGAATTGCTCGCCCGGTCGCCCGCTTCACGCGGGCGTGGATTGAAACCAGTTATTGAGAAGTGCGAGTATGTCCTCACAGCGTCGCCCGCTTCACGCGGGCGTGGATTGAAACTTCCACCCCAGCGGGATCGTCAGCGCGTCCTCAGGTCGCCCGCTTCACGCGGGCGTGGATTGAAACCGGGGCCGCGAGTGGTGCATCAACCCGGTCGGCACGTCGCCCGCTTCACGCGGGCGTGGATTGAAACTCACGAGCTTCGGCAAGGTTCGCTCCGTCGATGCGGTCGCCCGCTTCACGCGGGCGTGGATTGAAACAGGACCCTCCCAGCGTCTGCGCGATGGTGCGCGGGGTCGCCCGCTTCACGCGGGCGTGGATTGAAACACACCGCCACCCAACATCACCTTCGAAATCAACCGTCGCCCGCTTCACGCGGGCGTGGATTGAAACCCTACCCGCATGCATGTGTCCGTGCTCACGGCGCAGTCGCCCGCTTCACGCGGGCGTGGATTGAAACTTCGACTTGTACAGGACACCTCAGAAGGGCGGGAATCGCGCCAATAGGTGTGAGGCAATCAAAAGAGTGACGATATTTCCAAGGAATAGGTGCTGATCATGCCTTGATCTTCCTCGCCTATTCCGCCCCTATAGCGTCCATGACGCACGCCCTCGAACTCGACCGTCGCTCGATCTCCGCTCTTCCATCATACTCGGCCGCGCTCGTGCCAGCCGTCGGCTACCTGCGCCGCTCCACCGATCGCCAAGAGCAGTCCATCGGAGACCAGCGGTCCGCCATCGAGGCCTACGCCGAGGCCAACGACTTCCGCATCGTCCGCTACTACACCGACGACGGCATCAGCGGCACATCAACTGCGGGCAGGCGCGCTTTCCAGAAGCTCATCGCCGATGCGGCCAAGCCCAACCGCGACTTTGCCCTGGTCATCGTCTACGACATCAAACGCTTCGGACGCATCGACAACGATGAAGCGGGTTTCTATCGACATACCCTCCGATCCCACGGCGTTGAGGTGCGCTACGCCAGCGAGAACTTCACCGGCGATGGCACGGATGACCTGCTCCGCCCCGTCAAGCAGTGGCAGGCCCGTCAGGAGTCGAAGGATCTAGCCAAGGTCACGATCCGCGGGTTGGTCTCCAAAGCCAGAGCTGAGGGCGGCTGGTGGATGGGTGGAGCGCCACCCTACGGTTACGACCTCCGATACGAGTCATCATCGGGCGAGTTCATCTTTATCGCCCGCTACGACCGCGACGGCTCGAAGCTGCTTCTCGACGAGGACGGGATGCTGATCCGCAACCTGCCCAAGGGGGAGACCATCGCCGTCTCCAAGAGGGATCGCTGCCGCTTGGTGCCGGGGGATCCTGATCGCGTTTCGATCGTAGATCGCATCTACGAGTGCTACGCCTCCAAGCGGCTGGGCCTCAAGGCCATCAGCAGCACGCTCAACGCCGACGGAGTTCCGACCGCACGCAGCGAGGCCTGGGCCGCGCACTACTTGGGCAAGTGGAGCACCACGACCGTCAAGGCCATCCTGAGCAACCCCGTCTACAAGGGCGATATGGTCTGGAACCGCCGCACTGATGCGAGGTTCTTCCGCATCACCGGCTCGGGTGACACCGCAGAGCGAGAGGGCGTCATCGGTCGGCGGCTCGAAGACAACGACCCCTCGGACTGGATGGTCATCGAGTCGGCCCACGAGCCGTTGATAAGTAGGGCCCTGTGGGAACGGGCCGCTTCGCTGCGTATGAGCAAACCCGGCTCCAAGCGCCAGCGCGGTATCAATCCCAGGACCGGCCTGCCCTCGGGAACCCCCGAGGCGGTCGGGTCCCGGCCCCGGTTCCTGCTCTCGGGTCTGATCCGCTGCTCCGCCTGCAGCGCGAGCTACGAAGGACGGCTGGACCGGCCGAGCAAGGCCAACTGCGATGGAGAACGGTCGACTTCCTACGGCTACGCCTGCGGGGGCTACATCCGACACGGCCGATCGGTATGCACACGGGGCATCGTGGATCGCGATGAGTTGGAACGCCTGACCATCGAATCGATTCATGCGACGTACCGACCTCTAAAGGGGAAGCAGGGACGCTCACTGCTGGTCGAGACACTTAAGAAGGTCCTCGAGGTGGAGGACCAGCTTTCGATCGATGAGCGGTCCTCGACCGAATCGGCCATCGAGACCATCGACGACCGGATCCGAACGCTGATCGACAACATATCGAGCGTCAATCGAGCGATGATCGATGCGCGGCTCAGCGAGATTGGGGTCGACCGGCGCACGCTGGAACTTCGGCTCGCTCGGCTGCGAGCCATCGAAGCGAGCAAGGTCTCGATCGAAGAAGCCGTTGAGGACTGCCGAGCATTCATGGACGAGTTGGAGACAATGCTCGCCGCCGATGCCGACCCGGTCGAGCGGCAGGCCGCGGTCCGAAGGTGTGTGGATAACATCGTCATCAACCGAGAAACCAAGCGCGTGATCGTGCACGTGCGCGCGGTGCCGAGCTGCGGCACACTGCCCGAGCGTTTGCCGACGACAACGGTCGAGCATGCCATCGCGATCGGGCGCTGACGAGACGCGAAGCGCTTCACTCGCAGCACGCTGGCGATCGTATCCAAACGCCAACATCGAACAGAAATAACGGGTACCCGATGCAAAAACGACACGCGGCCCGGACGAGCCGGGCCGCGTATGTCGTTGTTTGGCCGTGAGTTGCGACGATTGGAACCCGATAGGTTTCGTCTCAATCTCAAAGCCGAATGACCCCACAACGATACGGTGAGGTGAGATAAAAAAGATGTCGGACTTGGCGGAGTTTTTGCTGAGACTTGAGGTGTCAGGTCCAATAATATTAGCATTTACATCCGCTCGCATATTATGGTCTAGTCGCGGTCGGGTGTCAGTCCCATGGAGGGGTGACAGAACAATCGCATCACTGACGTGGTTTTATCACAAGTGTTTGCTCGTCTCTACGAAACCGCACGCCGTCAATCGTGATCTCCTCGACCCTCAGATCCCCGACCGAATCTCCGATACGCAAGCGGATGATTTCGCCAGTCTCGACGAGGTAGAGGGTCGCCATTCGCTCCGCTTTCTCCTCAGAATCACGGATTGAGAGAAGCTCGGCGTTGAGGCGAAGAGGTGCAGGAGGAACTGGCGGCTCAACCACGGGGGGGGGCTTGGTCCAGACATCCATGCCGGGAAATTCTAAGACTTTGGGGCGGGCTTCTGCCAGTCTAGATTCGCCGTTGGTGCCAGAAGGCAGCGAGATGGTACCGGTGTATCCCCACCCCTCACGCGATGGCAGGAGTGTCCACATCGCGCTGCTGACAGCCGCGACCAGGGAGCATGTGAGCATGATTTTGAGACCAATCATCTGCTGAGAGTTCATTCGCTTCCGTCTCCGATGCGGTGCCAAATACGAAGTCGCCATCCGGTCCCAGGGGCTGCTTCGTAGACTGCCCAGAAGGCAGTCCGTCTGTATTCGGTCTCAAGGTCGATCCGGAAAGCCCATGCCTGAGTTTGGGAGGTCCAGGACGCTGTTCCAGTCATGGGAGATTCTGCTGTCGTAAACTCGCCCTGACCAGAAGAACCGATACGATCGGCCCGAGACCGCCATTCATTCAGATCTTCGAGCATCTGGTCTGCTGAGTCTCCGTAGATTATGCGAACGATCTCATCCGGCACGGTCCGTGGGTTGAGAGATACAGATCTCGTTCGTGAACCCGACTTGAGGCCGGGTGTGCGGGCAAGTCCGAGCAGCGCGGGCTGATCCGCTCTCCCTGGAAAAATCGCTATCGGTTCGGGTTCGCGGAGCAGCTTGAATTCGAGCTCGGGCAGATCAACCGCATTATCTTCCGCGATGTACAGCGAGCCGCGAAACTCGCTCGCATCGAGTTCGCTCAGTCGTTCAAGCGGGAATCGTGTGTCCTGGTCGTAGGCGGTGATCCGGATCTGCATCGATTGGCCGATTCTTTCGATCTGATCGCTGAGCACAGGGATTCCACCGTATGGAATGCCCGCTTCGGCCGTCGCCGTATCAGCTTGGCGAGCGATCCACTGCGTGCACGATGATCGGAGGCTGTTCAGAAGGTCGGTAGATGCCAAGCCATCGTGGTGCTGCCGGATCGCCAGACCACTCGTCGCAGCGATTCTGGCAGAAGCGATCACAGCGCTGCTGGCGATTACGATGAAACCTAGCACGGCGAGCAGCGCGATGCCTCGGAACCGAGTGTGGGGCCGATTATCCATCGGCGGGCTCGGCCGCAGGTAGTCGAACAGCAATGACTTGATGCACTCCGGTTGAACCAGTGAGCTGGATCGTTATGCTGCTGCGAGTGTCTGAACCGATGATCTGGTCAGCGGCGGAGGTCACCTTGAACCGGTTCAGTTCACCGATGACGATTCGCTCAGTGCGGTTCTCTGTATCGCTCCGGGTCAGCACGCCAGTTACCTCATCAAAGCGATACCGGATCGTTCGGTTCGGTTGCTGACCTTGCTTTGGATACCGTAGCTCGATTTCTGTCGGGCTGATGGTGATGAGTTCGTGTGCCGGAACTGTTGGCTCGCCCTTCTCACATGCGGCAGACCAATCATCCAGATCGAAGGCGATGAGTTCAGAGGCTGCGGTGACAGCGCAATGCCCCCGAGCTTCGCTCTGGCGAGTTGCCGAGACACCCGCGATATGACTGGTGAGGGCCGATGTCGCCGCGACGAGCATTGAAAGCAGCGCGAGCGCGGCGAGCGTTTCTACCAGTGTGAGACCGTTGATCCGGCTCGAAGCTCTCATGGCCGCCTCCGATCTGGCGGTTTGATGTACCAGCGCGTCACCGAAGCGTCACCGTCGGAGACGATCAGCCTGTCGAAGGCAGAATCCGTCCGCACGATTTCGATCTCGAATCGCCCTTCGATCTGCCGCCGCTGGTCTTCGATCGTGCCCGCGGCGTCCCATCGATAGCTCCCGTCTGAGGCTCTTGGAACGCCGAATCGGCTCGGGTTATTGACGATCTCATTGGCAACCAGATCGAGCAGAGATGTGCCGACGACCACATCGGATCTTTCATCAAAATCAATGCGGGAAGCGTCGAGCCAGTTCAGCAGGCTGACGGCCGCGAGGGACAGCAAAGCCGTCGACAAGACGACCTCTAGCAAGGTCAGCCCGGCATCACGACGACACTTGAGGGGCTTCATGGATAGCTCCGAGTGATCTCGTACCAGCCCGTGAGTCCAGCGAACATGACCGATGAGGAGTGATCGTTCAGAGAGATCCGGACCCGATAGTCGTCCGATTGTCCCCGGCTGTCGATCCGGATCCGCTCGGCGGGGATGCCTGTCGGCATCTCCCATAGCTCAAGGGTCAGGCCGACCGGCAATTGACGCTCGAACGCGATGCCCGTTTCGCAGCAGAGATCCACGAGTTCAATTGACAGCCCTGACGGATCAAATCGAAGTTCGACAAGGTGTCCTTTGCGCGCGAGCACCCGCGCGGATGCATCGAGCGAGGCAAGAGTCGAGGTCGCATCCGAGAGCTTTGCTTCGCTTGTCCTGGCCGACAGCCCGACCGCGGCGACCGAGACCGTGAGTCCAAGGATGACCATGACCGCCAGCAACTCGATGAGCGTGAGCCCGTGAGCGCGCCCGGATCCGTTGGCTGAGCCGGTGATCATTGCGTTCCTTTGAGGTTGCGCGAAGAAATATCCTGATTCTCGCCCGTCCCTCCGGGCTGCCCATCGGCCCCGTAGGTCACGATCTCGAACGCCGAGCCGTCAGAAGCCGGTGCGATGTACAGGTAGGCCCTGCCCCACGGGTCGGTGATTTGGTCTCGGGTCAGTTCGTAGGACCTGCCGATCGCGTTGGGTCCGGTCAGGACACTCAGCCCCTCGGACGGGCTGGGCAGGTTGCCTGTTGAGTAGTTGTACATCTCGACCCGCTCTTTGACGATCGTCACACCGGTGCGTGCGAGTTCGATCCGGCTCTCGCTGAACGCACCCGAAAACCCGACGGCAAGCGTGCCGGCGAGCAGCCCGAGGATCACGACCACGGCCAAGACCTCGACGAGCGTCATACCGCGGCGAGCTGAACGGGTTTGGTAGCACATTCTGTGATGAGTTGTGCGAAGCATCACACGATCTCCTGAAGGCGGATGATGGGGAGGACGGCCGCCATGACGACGATACCAACGAGAACGGCGAGGGTGAGAATCACGGCAGGCTCGAGCAGCGAACTCAGACGATCAATGCGCCGCGTGGTATCGCGCTCGTAGCGCTCGGCGATGCGGCGCAGCACGCGGGGAAGTTCGCCGGACGCCTGGCCCGCGGCCACAAGGCGCACGAATTCGCTGTCCGCCCAGAGCGAATCCGGCAAGGCGTCGTCGAGGTCGGCACCCTCGGCAACCGCTGCGGTCACCCGATCGAGATACCTCCGTAGGCTAGCGTTGCCGATCCCTCGGTGCGATGAAGCGATCAATCGGAGGCCTTCCACGATTTGGATACCGCTCTCCAGCATCGCGGCGAGCTCTTCGCACACGCTCGCCAAACGCATCCGACGGAGGAACCGCGGTGTGAGGCGGTCTATGCTCGAAGTCAGATGGGTCATGGCCTGTTTGCTGCTCGCAAAGACGGTCCCGATCAGTACCAGCGCGACGACGAGCGCGGGCAACCAAGGGAGAATTGCCACGAAGAACTGCCCGAAGTCCATGACAGCGACCGACAGCCCGGGGAGTTCGACATCCGCTCCGGATAAGACACTGAGAAGTTCGGGTAGAGTCCTGATACTCAGGAAGACCACGACCCCGAGGCCGACCGCCGCGACGATGAGGGGGTAGGTCAGCGTTCCGAGCAGTTGCCTTCCCAGTTCGACCGAACGCTGACTCGACTCAGCCAGACTTGCAAGCGTGCGAGCCAGTTCACCTCGCTGTTCGGCTGAGTGAACGCGAGCAACTTCGGCCTGAGTGAACCATGAGGGAAAGTCTTCGAGGCAAACGCTGAGCGGCTTGCCACTGGCGACTCCCCCCCGGACACCAATCAGGACGCGGTCCTGCTTGGAGGGGCGGGCGGTGTTCTCTTTGGTCTCTAAGGCGCGGAGCGCTTCGGAGAGCGGGAGTCCGGTCTGGAGCATGGTGGCGAGGGCATCGAGCAGATCCGCGCGGAGCGGCGCGTTGACAGTGCGCCGGCGGGCTTGCCACCACATCCTGAGCGGACCTGGGATCCTGATGGTGGGCTTATCGCTCGCCAGTGGCCGAACCGAGAGCGGGAGGAGGCCGCCCTCCCGAAGCAATTCACGGGCCTGAGCGGTATCAGACGCTTCCAAGCGCCCCCGGATGATGCTGCGGGGATCGCTCCGCTTCGATGCTCTGTATAGATAGGTAACGCTGCTCATGCGAGGTTGTCTCCGGCCCCGCCGGTCACGCGGAGGACCTCGTCGAGGGTCGTGAGCCCTCGCTGGACCAACTGCCGCCCCTCGTGTGCCAGCGACCGGGTGCCGGCCTCCGCCGCGGTGCGCCGGATCGCCTCGTCCGAGGACCCGGATGCGATCAACTCGCGGATCTGTTCGTTGACGACGATGAGTTCAAAGAGTCCCTGTCTGCCGATGAAGCCCGTATGGAGGCAGTCCGGGCAGCTCTTACCGGAGCATGTCTGGTGCGACAGTCTGATGAGTCGCTGCGCGAGAACCGCGGAGATGGATGCGCTGATGAGGTATCGCTCAACGCCGAGATCGGCGAGCCGGGTGATCGCACTGGCAGCGTCGTTGGTGTGCAGCGTCGAGAACACGAGGTGGCCGGTCAGGCTGGCCTGGATCGCGATACGCGCGGTTTCTGCGTCGCGGATCTCGCCGACCATGACCACATCCGGATCCTGCCGGAGGATGTGGCGTAGACCGGACGCGAAGCTCACGCCCTTCTTGGTGTTGACCTGGGCCTGACTGATCGCCAGTTCGCTCGACCCGAGTTCGTACTCGATCGGATCCTCGATGGTCATGATGTTCAGGTCTCGAGCCGTCGATCCGTGCCCGCCGCCCGCGAGCCAGCGGAGCGTCGCGTAGAGCGTCGTCGTCTTGCCCGAGCCGGTGGGTCCGGTGACGAGCACGATCCCGCTGGAACGGGAAGCGGAAGCCAGCAATCTGTTGCGGACATCGCCCGGCATGCCGAGCGCTTCGAAACTGGCGAGGTGGTCGGACTTGGAGGGATCGAGCAGGCGCATGACGAGCCGTTCGCCGTAGGCCGTGGGGAGCGTGCTCACCCGCAGGTCGATGCGGCGCTGGCCCGTCGAAGTTCGGCGACCGATCGTGACATGCGCCCGTCCATCCTGGGGAACGCGCCTTTCGGCGATGTCCATCTTGGCCATCACCTTCACGCGGCTGACGATTGAGGTCGCCAGTTCGACGGAGATCTCCTTTGCGGTGACGAGTGTGCCGTCCAGACGGAACCGGATGAGCGCGACAGATTCGAGCGGCTGGATATGAACATCGCTGACGCCGCGTGTGATGGCCTCGAAGAGCAGGGTGTCTACAAACTGCACGAGCGGGGCTTTGTTGTCGGTCGAGAGCAGGTCCCGCTCCACTTCCCGGATCGCCGCATCGAGGCTATGCTCGCTGTTCGGGGCCGCAATCTCGATGACTTGGTCGTCGGATTTCACGGTACGAGAGTCGGCGGTCTCCGCCTTGCGAGAGGCGTAGGACTCGTCGATCGCTCTGGCGAGGGTTTCCGGATCGGCTTGTTCCCACTCGATCGAGCAGCCGAGTCGCACGGTGAGGTTGTGTCTTACGCTTGGTGAGGGCTCCTGGGCGTACAAGACAGATTCGACGATGCCATGCTCCGTCCTTCTGCGGCCGGACGAGAGGAGCAGGTGTCGCCTCGCGAACACCCGCGGCACCAGATCAAGAAACTCCGGGCTCGGTCCACGCCTCGGTGGAGCCGAAGCAGTGCTTTGACGGGATGTGTCCTCGGCCAAGTGCATAGTCACCACATCATCGGAAGGTCGATCAGGGGTGGGTTCGGAGGAAGCTGAGCGTCGCGAAGCGCGCTGTCCGACAGCCCGCGGAGTTGATCTGACGATCGCTCCCGGACGACCTTCGGCCGGATGAACACATAGAACCTGGCGTCGCTGGCGCTCTGGGTGCTGCTTTTGAAGAGCTCTCCGAGCAGCGGGATCGATCCGAGGATCGGGACGCGGGACTCACCTTCGTTCTGATCGGTCAGTCGGAAACCGCCGACCGCGACAGTGAACCCGTCTGGCAGCGTCGAGATGCTGGACACGGTGTTGCGCTGCGTCGGCGGGGGGAGTTCGGGCACCGCCGATGACCCGATGAACGCGCTGAGTTCGACATCGTACGACAGCCTGACGGTATTGGCCGGTCCGATCTGCGGGGATACGCTGACCGAGAGCCCGGCTTCTACTGACCCGCCGAAACCCGTGATCTCAGACTCCGACGATCGGACCGTGGTCTGGAGGAACGGCTGCTGCACCGACGAGTCGATCCGCGCGTCCTCGCCGTTCGCGACGAGGAGGGTCGTTCGGCTGAGCGAGCGGCCCTGGGAGATGGTTTCCAGGGCTCGGACCAAGACGCCGAAGTCGCCGGGGTTCAAAACGACTCCGGAGAAACCCGATCCTTCGAGGGGACCCGGATCCGTGAGTCCTGCATCGCCGATACCAAAGAGCGAGGCGAGCCGAATGATCGTGTCGCCGGCGTTGGTCAGGGCTTGGAGTTCGATGGCGAGATTGCGCGAGTCGCCCTCGTTTAGCGACACCACGATGAGTTCGATCTGGACCTGAGGCAGGGGGACATCGAGTTCATCGACGAGCGCATCGAGCCGCGCGATCATCCGGCGATCACCGATGGCCAGGATCCGGTTGGTTTGTTGGTCGCTGGCGAGTCTTAACTCGCCCGTCCCTTGTAAGCGGGACCGCGCAGAGTTCGTTGGGCTGCCTTGCCGGTCGGAGGGGCTGGGCGAACCTGAAGCATTGCTTGATACTGTTGTCGGGACCCCCGAGATGCCGCTGAGACCCGGCCGACGGGTTTGCTCACCGGTCACCGAGGAAGTTTCACCCTCGACGCTCAAGACTCCGGCTTCGACGAGTTCGCTGAGCTTGGTAAGCAGTTCTTCGGCTTCGCGGTGCTCGATCTGCCGGGACCAGAAGCCTGCGGTTTCGCTCGGGGCGGCGTTCTCGATCCGAGCAATGATCTCTTCGATCTGCTCGTGCTCCCGAGGGGAAGCCACAACAGTGAGTGTGTCGGTGATCGTGTCGACCCGGACATCGATGGTGGTCGTCGACTGGCGCTGCGTCGAGGGAGGAACGACCAGGCTGCGGATGAGGCTCGCGACTTCTTCGGCTGGGTAGTTCTCGACTCGGTACAGCCGGGAAGAACGGGAGCCGGGGACATCCAGCGACCGCAGTCTCTCCAGCCAGGAATCAGTCCGATCCGTGGGCGCCACGATCATGATGCGGCCGTCTTCGGAGAGCGAGATCAGTCTGCCGAGACCGGCGTCCGAGGGTTGGCCGCTGACTCCGGCGATCTCGTTGGCACGCGAGACCAGTGTGACCGCGTCTACAAATTCGGGGACATAGATGAGGTTTACTATTTTTGTGCCCGCAGCATCCAGGCGCCGGATATCGCTCAACACGGACTCGATCTCGACGGTCGGGCTGCCGACCACGACTTCCCCACGGGTCCCGGGAATCTCGGTCGCCTGGACCGCAACCCCTCGCCGGTTCGCGATCAGACTGTTCAACCGAGCCACGAGATCGGTCGCGTTGACATTCTGCGGCGTGTATCGAACCCGCACAAACCCTGGGTCCCCGATGCCGAAAAACTCGATCGGGGTATCGGTGATTCGGGAATTGTTACGGGCATCTGCGAAACTCATCACATGAAGAACTTCGCTGCCCGGCAGCCGCACAGTTGTCAACTGCGCTTCGGCGAGCGCCTGGTGCAGAAGAATCCAAAGCTCGCGCTCGTTGATCGGTCCGGGCAGCCGAAAAGTTGGCGCGGCCCGATTCTGAGATCCGAATACATTCTGGGAGTACACGATCGGTACCGACAACTCTGCCGCGGCTAGGTCGACCATGCGCGGCAGTTCGAGCCGATCGGCGAGCGTGATGGTTCCGCGATCGTCCCGTGTCGGTGCTTGAGACCACACTAGCGGTGATGTGCCGGCCATCGCGACTGGGATCACGAGGGGCCAGAGACAAGCCCTGCCGAGGGTGCGAAAGGCCGCCTTGTGCTGGCTGATGCATCGCAGCATTGAATCTCCACACGAATGGCCAAAAAGATCGTCGCAGATCCGAGCACAAAATGTACCATCCGGATGCCGCTCGGCAATGGTACATTTCTGATTCCGCAGAACTTCATTGAAACATTCGAGAGCATGCCTCGATCGCACACCAACGCCAAAAAGGGTCAGCCGCCCGCCACCATGATGGCAGAGGACCTCTACTGGTGTGTGGTGGATCCTCAGACGTTGCCGCTGAGGGTTCGTTCTTCGAGAGAAATCCGCAGAGCGAATGAAGCGCTCGATGCGCTATTCGAGGAAGTACTTCCCTGTAAATTGAGTGAGGTGCACCGCGTCTATGCCCCGGTCGGGGATGGCCGAGTGGTCGGTTGTGCTGCGGCCACGGGGACGGTCGCAGAATTGCAGTCGGAAGGCCGGCGCTCGGCACTGCCCGACCGTATCCCTGCAGAGTTTGGCATCGATCACGAGGCAATCAGAGATCGCCTGAACCTGCTCTCAGGTCGATACGAGCCCCCGGTTGTCACGGCTCAACGGCGCAGGATCGCCGCGGCTTCGGCAATCGCGTGGATCGCTGCGGCCCTGATGCTGTTCCTTGGTGGACATCTGAAGTCCCGGGATCAGCAAGCCGAGGCCCGCAGCTTGAATGACCGAACCGAGGCACTCATGGCATCGGTCGTGGGTCAGCGTTCCCAAGCATCCGGGCAATCCGTGATGGCAATGTTCCAGTCTGAGTGGAACGAAGCCAGACGAGCGGCGGGGGCGGTGCCCGAAGAGCCTGCCGTTCACGATCTTATCGATCAATTCGCTGCCCTCGCCGCGGCGTGGCCTGCTGAGCCCGCTCGCAGAGTGAGACGGCTGGAGGTGTCCGCAGAACGGGTCATGATCCTAGCGGCGACGGACGATGCGGAGGCCGCGGCACGGTTCTCTTCGGCTTTCCGTGATATCCCGGGCTGGATTCCCAGTGTGCCCTCGGTGACCGCAGCTGAGGGAGAAACGCTTGTGAGGATTGAACTGAAGAGTGAAGGGGCGAGCTCACCATGATGGTGGAAGGAGCAGATCAGACATTCAGGTCCAATGGACTGCACCCGCCCGTTCTGGCAGCGATGGGGTTCAGCATTCTGCTCTTCAGTCTGGTGCTGAATCTTCAGCGGGTGCGCTCGGCCAATCAGGATTTGCTGGATGCCGGAGCACGCTACGCGCAGATTTTGACGGCGGCGAATCAGATCGCTAACTACCGGAAAAGCAATGCGAATTCGGGTCCCAGCGAGCAGCCGAACGAGGATGTGTTGGCTCTCGTCTCGCAAGCACTCAGTGATTCCGGGCTCCCCAGCGGCCGTCAGCAGCAACTCTCAAGCGTTGGCAGGATCCGCATCAACACCTCGAACTCCAGCTCGGAAGACACCTACGAAGACCGGGTGGCCGTTCGCTTCCAGCCGATGACACCCGATGAAGTCTGGGCCGTGCTGATCGCTTGGGATCGGCTTGGATCGAACTGGAAACCGATATCGCTGGTGATGGAGATTTCGAATCGCCGCGGCGACGATCCGGTGTACAGTGCGACCATCGACTTCGCGAACCGTTTCACTGTACCTCGTGACGCACGATAAGGAATCCAGGATGCCGTTCCGTCATTATGCCACAATCTTCGTCGCTGGTTTCACCGCGTCCTGCTTGCTTATCACCTCGGGCTGTGCAGCGGACAGCGCGAGTCAAAGTTCAGGCGACAAGCCCTTTGTCGATGCAGACAAGGCCGCGACTTTGCTCGCCGAAGCCCGTGCTGAGTTCGATGCGGGGTCTCCCGCCGAAGCCGAGCAGTCGTTGCTTCTCGCGGTAGACGCGAACCCGTTCGATGGGCGCCTGCACTACAACCTTGGTGTCTTAGCCCTACGGCGAGGCAGCTACGAAGCCGCCGTAAGCCGCTTTAAGAGAGCCGCTGAACTGATGCCTCAAGCGGTGGAGCCGCAACTTGGCATCGCGTCCGTTTTGCTGCAGGCGGGGCGGTACGACTCGGCCGCGGAGGCATTCAAGAGGGCGATGGAACTCGATCCGGCGAACGCCGTGGCTTTAAGGGGCTTGGCGATCGCGATCGATCAGAGCGATCCTGTAGAGGGCAGAAGGACGAATCGATGAGCGAACGATGAGTCGTCGGCTCACCGAGATTACTCGGTCGGCAACTGCTGCACAATCTGGGCAAAAGCGATACGCACCGCCTGGAGATTGGCAGAGTAATCAGCCGATGCCGAAACAACGCTCGGATCCGATAGCGCGGCCTGCCAGACCGTGCGCAGCGGCGAAGGCAGATCCGTGACATCCACCGCAGCAAGCTCGGAATACGCCGTTTCCAAGGCTTCCCAGTTGGTGGACGATGCATCGAGCACCTTCATCGGTGCAGGCACTGCACGGTGGCGGTTGAGTGTGGCATTGACCAGGCGGTCGATGCTCGCCGCGGTGAGCGTGCCGTCGAGTGATCCCGAGAGGTCATCGAGCCATGCCTGCTGAGCAGTGCTGAACGCGGCTGTCCGCTGGGCGAGTTCTGCAGCGGCCGCCGTCCGAGCGGTATCGAGATCGTCGGTGAATCCAAAGCCCTTGATCTCCGAAACGATCGCGTCATAGGCCTGTTGCGCGATCGTCTGTGAAGCCGAAGCACCGATCGCAGCCTGCAGATCGGTGTTCGTTGCTCGAACGGCTTCTAGCACGGAGGCGACCTGAGCGGGCGTGACTCCGCTGCACGCGATGGCATCGAGGGTCAGGCCGGTGTTGATCGCATCGATCGCGATCTCACGGGTGAGTACGGTCTCCTGTGGAGTAAACGCGTGCAGGCGTGCGGTGCTCAGCACCATCAGACCCGCCACGCCGCACACCGCGGCGGCTGGGAGGACGAACCGAGTGAATCGTGTGGTTTGCATGCAGGTGTCTCCCTTGGAGCTCGCGGTCAGGGCTTGGTCTTGAGATGCACGCACGGCTCGGTGCCGGGTGAATGTACCAGAGTCGGTTCTGTGCTCAAGCGAAAAGTTCGCGGCTGGAAAAAAAATTCTCCGAGTCCAGCGGGAGTTCTGCGCCCTGGCGAAAAAGCCCGTATCAAAATCGAGAATTTGTTGTTGAACTTTGGCTGTCCTCGATTATGCTCCGCCTCATCGTTGCGGTCCGCATGCCAGATCTGGCTGCCGCTATGCAGCGATGACATCGATTTGAGCCTGCCCTCAAAGCTTGGAGAGCCCAATGAACCGTCTCTCGTTCCTAATTGCAATCTCAATATCTTGGATTCTTGTCTCTACGTGTGTTCCAGTCGCGCATGCGCTAATTCCCGCAGATGAATTCACACATATCTCAGGAACAATTTTTGAGAAAGTCGATACAAACATGAACGGGGTGTATGGCGACCCCGGCGAAGGGTTTCGGTACTTGGTGCTTGCCGATATTGCTGATGATCTAGAATATGCCACGGATACTTCGGCCCCAGCAGAGCACTTCTTTCCCGTAGTTTCGCCGTGTTTGAACCGCATCTCGCATGT
This sequence comes from uncultured bacterium, assembly GCA_965652425.1. GTDB lineage: Bacteria > Planctomycetota > Phycisphaerae > Phycisphaerales > UBA1924 > JANSXG01. Next base: position 15,948 of record CBFGVX010000050.1, read on the forward strand.
ATTGGACGACTGGATAGATACGGTCGCGGGAAACGCAGGAATCTACATCCCTGGCGATGATGTTCCGATCGGAGGTGGCACGGTCCCGTTTGAAGACTGGCTCTTCAACTCCGGATGGCAGGAGGCGTATGAACAAAATTTCTTTGAACTGCTCAAGTGGAGCGTTGAGCACTCTAAGACGGTCCACGGTGATTGTTTTCAGTCGCCAGGTGGGGGCTCTGGCGGAGGCCCGGGCGGTGGCTCAGGTGGCGGAATCGGAGAAGGCAGCGGCGGAGGGTTCAATGTCAATCCAGATCCGGATCCAAGTGTAGAGGTTGAAGAGTGGGATATCGATGACTTCGACGAATTCTTCGAGGAGGAAGGATCCGATTGCAAAGAGACCGTGCGATGGCTGATGAACATGGCTATGGTGCACTATCCGGATGGCGGATCGAGTCCAAGCGGTTTGGGCGATGGGTCCAAGCGCGTTTTCGATGAGCTTTGTCCATGCGAAGGTCAGACGGTTAACGACTTCAGCACATGTCCGCCACCTCCACCGTCCCTAATCCCTCCGTGTGGATCGAACCCCGGAAAATTCGACTGCTCAGATGCTCTCTTCGGCATGAACCCTACGGATTGCCATGTTCTCGCAGCCAAGATTGCTTATGATAACATTAGAATTTCCTACTCCTTCCAGCACTGTGACCCAGATTGCGAATTAGATGACGGATCGAAAAACCAGCGCCTGCGTGACCTCATCTTGATTGAATTGGAGCGAGCTTACGAAGAAGTTATCGATAATACGCACCTGATTCCTGCGGTGAACTCGTTTACTCGTTGCCCTATGGACTGCGAGACCGCGAACAGTTTCTCGCAACTGTGGGATGGTTTTGACATCCCCATGAGCGGAGCGGATTACGATTTTCTAAATCAACTTGGGAACTGTGACGGCTGCGCGATACCTACTCTCAGTACGCCCGGCCTGCTTATTCCGGACACATTCGCCGGTCATATGGGGACTGGGAGCGACACCGAGTTCGAATGCGATCGAGACGGCGATGGCAGCGTGACTCCAATGGACGCTCTGCTGTTTGCACGCTCAACCATGCGTGGCGACGAGGATGCGGCTGATCCGGGTCTGATGGGGATGGCGATCAAGAGCACATCGCCTTGCGATGATGGTACTGGCGCCTACGGTGCCTACTTCCAGGCATACAGCAAGTATGATTGGGCTGATCAGTTCTTAATCAACGCGGAGAAGGAAGGGTGCGGTCCGTCAGATTGTGCGGATCGTGATGAGTTCATCCAAGACTTCATTGATCTCTTCGAACGGTACCGAGACGAACTCGATCTTCCGCCCGGCTACGACCCGGCACCTCCCGCGCTCGAAGAGTTGTCGCGTCCACGATACCTGAACAATGGTGAGCCCGGAGGCGGTATTCTCTATCCGGATGGCACTGGCGACTCCGGAACACCGTGCGCAGAAGAACAACCTGAAAAACCACTCAAGTCAGAAGTCCTCGTCATGGAGGCTGATGAATCGGACGCCGAGATCGAAGATATCGATGAGACCCTTGCCGAGACCTGCCCTCCACAAGAGGTTCCGGCTAGCACGCAAGGCGTGTCTTCGGCCGCAGTTCGTATGAGAGCACCGGACAATTCCGGTGATCCGATCCGCTTGACGACTGGCGAAAAGGTCGAATCGGCTGTTGATCTTGTCATCCCTCTCAGCGGTAAGGACTTTCGCCTCGTCCGCAACTACAGGAGCCTCGGGCCCGAGAATGAGAACGACAGCTCAACGCCGACCGTATTCGACGGCCTCACAGGTGGTAATCATGTCGGCAACCACTGGCACCTCCCGCTCACGATGTGGGTCGCTGAGGAGTTCGCCGGTCATAGCACGACGCCGCGCGTATACCTGAACTCGACGAGTGGTCCGGTTAACATTCGGTTGCATTCAGATTCTTCAGGTGTTTGGGGGCGCTGGCGGAGCCAGCGAACGCAGCGATTTATCGCGGATGTTTCCCCTGTCATTGACCTGAACGGTGAAGTCATCTCTGGTCAGAACATTCCTGTTTGGCGTCTCATCGAGCCCGGCGCGTACACGCTTGAGTTCTACCGCGGCCACACGATCGCGGGCGATCCCACTGGTGCCGGTTTCACACTCCCCGAAGATCATCAAGCGGGCCTGCTTCTGCGTCGGATTGACGCTGCGGGCAATATCTGGCAGTTCATTTATGACGATTATCAAGTCAACACAGGATTGCCTGAATCACCGGTCATCGAGCCGGTCGATTCGCGACCGATCGGCATCCGCTTCCTCCGCGCACCGGGGTCGGATTCAACCGCGCTAACTCCCATGGCAGAGTTACGTTTGGAGTGGGACAATCGATTCCTAATCGATTATCCCGCGGGTGCGGACAATAACCCTCCCGCGACAACCGACGAGAATCCGAATTACGGGAAACTGCGAGAAGCAAGCGTGATTCGGTATGCCGATAGTGAGACCATTCCATCTGTCGTCACGCAGCGTGTGCTGTACACATACTTCGATGATAAATTTGCGGTGGTTGGAGACAAGCCCTACAGCTCCGATCTGGGGTCGGACGGGGATCTCATCCAAGTCACTAAGCTTACTCGGGTAGACGGCGAAGCCGCCGACAACGAACTCTGGCGGACGCAGATTACGCAGTACCGGTATCATACGGAGACTTACCTAAACACCGAGATGCTTTCGGTCAACAGCTCTCCTGCGCCGAATGTATTGTGGACTCTTCGCGGGCACAAGCACGCTCTGAAAGCGGTTTTCTATCCTGAGCACATCGAGCGTTTTGCTTACTCTAGGTCGTCACCTACGGAGATGGAATACATTGGCGATGCGGCCAAGGCGTTGCTAGCGACCGACGACTTTGCCACATTCCCGACCCGAGATGCGCTGAACTGGGCAGGCAAAGTCATCACTAAATACGAGCCTGCCTTTTCGGGATCCTCCATAGACTACTCGCAACCCTTCCGAGTCCGCGAGCAGGTACTAGCTGGCAACTGCGGTTGCAGCGGTTCTGGAGACGTCGAGACCCACATAACCTACGAGTACTTCGACTTGCGAGGTTTGCCGGAGGGGATCTCCGACAGCCTTGCCTGGTCTGCTCACCTCGTGGAGTGGCACTTCGACGGCACATCGTGGGTCGCTCAAACGTCGATGATGCACGATTTCGTGCAACAGAGCACTACACAGAAGCGGCTTCGTCTTCAAAACAAAGCTCTCGCCGCTCCCGTTGATACATCGAGTGGCGCGCCGATCAACGGCACAACCGCCTACTGGGTCACCCGTTACGAGTTCGACCGTCGGACGCCAATCATCGGCTCGCTGACGCTTCCGCGCGACTCGCTCAAGGCGATCCTTTACCCGTCGGCCATGAATTCTTACGATCCGGCTACGTCAACAGCGCGAGCAATCTACACACCCAACCTGACCGAGGGTCTGGTCGTCGCATTCAACCACAATGAGGATGGCCGACTCACGAGCGAATGGGTCCGTAAGGGGTGGTCGCCGATTCCTGACGGGCCTGGATATGCCGCCTCGCTTGCGAATCAGTACACAAAGGTGCGTGAGATCGATCGGCCTGAGTTAGACAACGATGATTATCTCAAAGGCTTCTTTTCATCAATCACCGATGCACTTCCACAAGGAGAGAAGGTTTACGCCAGCACCGCCGGTCCCATCGTAGAGGAGACCGAGTATAGCTATGCCTTCGAGGCTGCGGAATTCGGTGTCGGCCAACGTGTTGTAGCTATCGCCGAGATCGCGCTCGCCCCGGACGTTGCCGAGAATGGGTCAGGCAGCGCGGCCATCTCTGACGCTTCGCGCTCGGTCGTCTTCTTCGACGAGTCTGGCGAGGTCGAATATGTTATCGACGCCAATGACAGTCTGACGTACTACACGCGACAGGAGTCGACCGGTCGAGTGGCATCGATCACCGTCAACGCCGATCCTACATCCCACACGCTTTCGTCTCCGACATCTTGGTTCGGTACCAATCCAAATATCGGCAGTTTTTCAGGCCGTCACTCCGACGGCGGCAGCCTCACCACCGAAATCACACGAGACGCACTCGGTCGGATCAAGACCGTTACCGCTCCAGGCGGCGTCAAATCGTCCATCGTCCGATCGGTGCACCCTTGGTCGTTTACAGAACCCAATTCCAGTTCTCCGAAAAACTACAGTTACTACACCGAAACCGTTCTGCCTCACTATTTCGATGACAACGGAACTGTCCAGTTCACTGGCACGGCCAGCCGCACCTGGTTCAGCGCGGGCGGCACAGCGCTGGGAGCAGAGTCCTACGAACTCGATCCGGCTTCCGCGGCGGACGATTCCTCACAGATTTACGGACACAACGAGTTTCGCTTCGAGTTCGAGTTCGCGAATGCAGGCGATCCGGTGACACGCTCGGTGACCGGAATGTCCGCGTTCGGTCTCGTCGAGCTGACCGCGGTCTGGCCGGATCTCTCCGCGTTTGGCGGCCATCTGCACGAGTTGACCACCGAGCCGGACGCCATTCGTCCTCGCGTGAGCACGTTCACCTACGACTACCGCGGCAACCTGATTGAGACCCAGTCGCCCGACGGCTCAATCCAAGCCGTCGAGTACGACATCCTGGATCGCCCGATCGCGATCTCACTCGGTACCAACTCGGATCCGAGTTCCGGAAACATGGTGACCGTCCGCCAGATGTGGTACGACCATGTAGACAGCGGCGGTGTGATTTCGAACGGCGTCGGTGACGGCCACCTCACATTCGTCCGCGAGTCACCTTCGGCCAACAGCGCCGACGACCGCGACACGGAGATGCGCTACGACTACCGTGGCCGCCTGGTCACCGTCATCAATCCACTCTCCCCTCACGGCTACTTCGAGTACGACAACCTGGATCGAACCAAAACCGCGCTTCTCTTCGACGAATCATCCGGAATTCCCAGCGGACTGACCGCACCCGTGAGTTCGGCTCGTCTCAGCAAGATTGATTTCCACTATGATTCCCAGGGCCGGCCGTTCCGCCGATCCGTCGCGATCGATCCGACCAGCGGCTCATCGGGCACGCTCGACGAGTTCATGTGGTACGACCCCGCCGGTCAGGCGATCGCGGCCCAGGCGCCATCGGCCCCGAAGGTCAAGATGCAGTACGACGGTCTTGGTCGGCTGATCCGCTCCTATGTGACCGCCGACACAGGCGAAGTCAATCCAACCGCCACCGGAAGCTTCGCCGATACCTACGATGCCGCGAACTACGCGCCGAATCTCTCCGGTGATGTGGTCTACGAGCAGACCGAGTACGACTACATCGACACCGGAACCACAGGCCTCGGTCTCCTCGCACTGGTGACAAACCGATCCCGCATCCACGACACACCGGACACCGCGACCGGTCCGCTCGACGCCTTCGGCTTCGACTCGCTCAACACGTACACCGGCTTCTACTACGACGCGGCGAACCGCCTCGTCCACACCGTCGAATTCGGAACCAACGACACCGCCAGCACCAACGGCCGCTTTATCGCCAACACATCTGAACCGAACATTGATCAGTCCGCTTCGGCGTCCTTGTTCGAGACAGTGCCGTTGTCACTCCCGACCGACCTGCAGAAGGCCCTGATCACGAGCCGCCGCTTTGATAGCCGCGGTCGTCTCTCTGAAACGCTTAGCCCGTGGCGCACCGACTCGACCGCTGGTACTCGTACTCGCTCTCTGGTCTTCTACAACGACCTGAACGAATTAGTCGGCTCCATCGAGAACGCCAAACCGAACGGCAGCGGCGAGGATCCCGTCATCGGCTGGGACCCGGCCGCAGGCATCTATGCACCCGTAGCGAACCTCGGCGAGTATGACACCGATCGCTCGCGGGCCATGTCCTTCAACCGCAATCAGATAGGTCAGGTCGCCAAGCGCATGGCCTGGGACGAAAGCCTGAACGCGCAAACCACGCAGTACGAATACGAACACAACATTACCGGCGGCGCGTTGACGACCAATCTCGCCGTCAACTGGCTCGTCCGGCGCATCAACTACCCGGATGAATCCACCGGCGACCCCGACCCGACCGATCACACACTCTCCGAGGAGTTCGCCTACAACCGACTCGGCGAAATGATCACCACCCTCGATCAGAACAGCACCCAGCACGACTACACGCGAGATGCCCTCGGCCGCGTAACCAAAGATCAGGCCAGCATCTACTCCGGCTCCGACATCGACGGAGCAATCGTCGCGATCGAGTACGAGTTCGACGCCGCTGGCCGCCTCCGCAAAACCCAATCCATCGATTCCACCGCAGCCATCGCCAACGCGATGCGTTACACCTACGACTCGCTCTGGCGACTCACCCAGATCGAGCAGAACCCGCTCGGTGACCTCGGAGCCAACCCCTCGACCGGGATCGTCAACATCGAGTACGAGGACGCCGCCTTCAACAGCGGCAGCTCGTTCGGCACCCACAACATCAGCCGCGCGACTGAGCTGAAGTATCCACTCGGTGCACAAGGTGCCTCCTCCGCCAGAACCGTCCTCTCGAACACCTACGGCCCCTCCGGAGCCCTCAACGACATCATCTCCCGAGCCACCGGCTTCGAGTGGAACCGCGGGTCGAGCACGCAGACTCAGTCCGTCTCTGTCCAGCGCCTCGGCCTCGCCGCTCCGGTTCAGATCGCTTACGCGGTCCCGGATCTGGCCCTCGACCGCATCCAGGATAACTCCTCGACCTTCGGACTCGACTACAAGGGCCTCGACCGCTTCGGACGCATCACCAATCAGATGTGGATCAAGCCCGGCCGCGATCCCTCCACGGGTCAGTCCGCGGTCTCAGTGGGCTACGAATACAACCGCATCGGCAACATCACCGCCCGAACCGACGAACGACTCAGTGCCGCAGCTCAGTTCCGCGATGAAACCTACGAATTCGATGAGCTCGACCGACTGAGCGGCATGGAACGCACGCCGGGCACCAATCCATTCGAACTGGATTGGACCCTCGATACCTTCGGGAACTGGTCAAACCTGTCGACGACCCTGGGTGGCAGCACGATCGCAGAAACCCGCGATCACAACCAGGCCAATGAACTCACCGAGCGAACCATCGACAGCGGGAGCCCGCTCGACCTGACCTTCGACCATGCCGGAAACATGATCGAGCAGGATCTTTCCGCGACCTCAAGACGCAAGTTCATCTATGACGCGTGGAACCGCCTGGTCGGCGTCCAGTACCAGACCGGTACCGGCACTCATCAGGATCGCGTGCGCTATCAGTACTACCCCGGAGGAGAGCGTGCGGCATCACTCGTCGACACTGACATCGATAAATACTTCCTCCCTGACGACCTGAACCTTTTCTACTACGACGCCTCTTGGCGCCTGCTCGAGATCCGTACCGACGCAACTACAGCGCGCGTCAACTGGAAGTTCCCTACGCCCACCCAGACCTTCGTCCTCTCCAGCACCCGCCAGTTCATCTGGGGCGAGCAGTACATCGATGAGCTCGTCGCCTATATGCGCGACACCGCCGCGTCCCTCAACACCAACGGCACGCTCGCGACCGACCCCACCTACGCCACGCTCGACTACGCCCTGACCGACCGCAACTTCAGCGTCATCGGCACCGGGTTCACCTCAGCCGCGGTCGGCGACCGCGTCCGCTACGACCCCTACGGCACCTTCCAGGTCACCCCCGCGGGCGATGTCAACGGCGATGGCACCGTCAACGGTGACGACCTCAACACCCTCTCGTTTACCCTGCAGTACCAGGCTGATCTCGACCTGAACATGAACGGCATCACCGGCTTCGACCTCGGCGACGAGCCGATCGTCAGCGCCAACCTCGGCCGCAGCTTCGCCCC
>CBFGVX010000051.1:0-23332 GCA_965652425.1 uncultured bacterium
GCGAGTTCGGCCGTGATGGCGGTGGCGCTGCTGGGGATCGTGCTGCAAAGAACGATGACCGAATCGGGCGAAGTGCGTACGAATGAGGTTCTGCTGCCGCCGATCGCACCTCCACGGCTCGCGGACACAGATCGACTGCCAGAGGACGAGCAAGAGAATCCGGCGACAGTACCGATCGGCCTCGGCTACGACACGGGTTTCGACGACGCGGTTCGCCTGCTGCAAACCCTCGACCGTGATTCGTTCGAGCGTGCACCCGAGGAATCGTTGAAGGCGTTCGAAGAATCGCTTGATTTCTTCAGCAGGGGGTGGTTCCGTGCAGAGTCCGGCGTGCTCGATGTTGCATCGCTTGCATTCCGGGATGCTGTTCTCGCTGCTCACGAGCACGACAACGCCCTCGGGATGCGGATGGTCCGACTACTCGCGAATCGGTTGGACCCATTCGATGCAGGTCCTCGTATGCTCGATGCCTCGTCGCTGCACTCTTCGGCGTTCTGCTACGGGATCTGCGGCATGCTCCTGGAGGCGCCGATCGTGCCCAACGAGGAGCGTCGGCTTCGGACCCGCCTGAATTCCATCGCGAGCGCGTCGGGGGCGTCGTTCAAGAGCGGATCGTTTTTCAGCATGGTCGAGATGGCCTTGCGGGTGCAGGCGATCGGTCTGGTGCCACGGCCCTCGGATCAAAGCGATGCGAGACTGGTCGGTGCATGGAAAGCGTGGCTTGATATGAGTCAGGCGCTGCCGCAACCCCTGGCAGTTGAGATCAAACTTGATGCGCTCGAAAATGTCATCACATCCGGTGAAGATCCCGTGTTTCATTCCCCGACCAAGGCGGTAATGGATGAGATCGTGAATGCGATCGATTGGCTGGATGATGTGGGGCGGATCGCTTCACAGCGGTTGTTGGCATGGTTCGATGATTCGGTCGCGGTTGATGTGCGCGATCTGAGCGTGGTCACGGAAGAACTTGTTGACGGAGCGCTGCTTCCCTCGCTCGACCCGACCTACAAGCTGAGCGGTTCCGCGTCGGCTGATGATCGGCTTCAGCTCCGCGACCGCTACGCCCTTCAGTTCTCCCTGCCACAGAGCGGGGGGGGGAAGGAGTTTGCGGCGGACTGGTCCGGATTCGCGATCGAGCTGATCGAGACCGGTTTCACGACCGACGAGGGCAGCGCGCTGAATGCCGCGATTCGCGCATCGTGGCTGAACGAAGCAGCGGAATTGTGGTTCGCTTCTGATTCCGATGGCGCTCAGCAATGCCTGCAGAAAGCTGCCGGTTCTCTGGACGCCCTTGTCGCTTCACGGGGCGGACCTGTGCCGTTCGGGACCGGGCGTACAGCCCGCGCGGATGGTGAATGGGCTGCGAGGTACATTCTCGCTCGCCGCAGCGCGACAGAGCGGACCAACCTTCTGTACGAGTTATCCAACACGGGGGGACCTGCTGGTCAGGCCGACGCGGATGTGCTTGCGGAGGCCGCGAGCTATTCGACACCCGTGGAGATCCGCTCCATTGCGCAGCGAGCCATCGTCGACTATTCGAATCGGCCCGAGGTGATCCTGGGCTTGCTCGAAGTTCTCCCTCGCGCAGCGAAGCAGGAGGGTGTATCGCAGATGATCCGGGATGCGACCGGGCGCGATCTCCCTCCCGTGGATCGCCAGGAATGGCTTCAAGAAGCTCGGAAAGCACTGGTTGCGAGGTCTATGGAGTTGCTTGTGGCGGCCGACAACCGGCACCTGGATGTTGCCTCGGAGGCACTGGCCTCGACTTATGCGGTCCGTTTGGGGCTCTTGCCAAATCGCCCATCGCAGGGTGGGAGCGGTCCGGTGCCGCCGGTGCTCTTTGACGACTCGGTGCCCGCAGCGGGGACATCGAACGATCCGTCGCGCCTCGTCGGAGAGTACGCGGATCGTCTGGAAGCAGAGGCCGCCCGATATCCGGATCGGACAACTTCGTTTGCGACGCTCAACGAGATCGCCTCACGGCGACAATGGCGGCTCCGGCTTGTATCGCCTGGTATCGAGAGTTTTACCGCTGACCAGACGAGTGTGCTGGAACTCCATGCGTATATCCTGAGCAACAGCCGACCGGTGCACTCGGAAGATACTTCTCGGATCGTTCGTGATGCCGCGGCGGATCGCCGGGTGGCTCAGACCGTGTATGAGCAAATCGCGATCAACGAAATGGCGATGCTCAAGCTGAACCTTCTGCGCCTGACAGGAGGAGAAAAGCAGTGATTCCAAAGCGTATCGTGATTCTGCCCGCGGCTGTGATGTCCGCGTTTCTCTCGGTCATCGCGGCTGAGAACAGTCGACTGTTCTCAGTGGAGCCGGAAGCCATGGAAGCCGGCGTAGCGCAACTTCTGGACCGGATGCTCGCCCTGACTCCTTCGGAACCTATGGGATATTTCGAACTGGCGGAGGAACTCGCGTACCTCTCGGTGATCTCGCCTCACCAGCAGCAGACCGCACTCCGCATGGCGGGGCAACTGTATGTCCTCGCCTACGAACTCGATCGCCGCAGCAACCCTCGGCCTTCCCTCGGGGCCAGCGTCTGCTACGGGCTTGCGGACATCGTGCCGGAAAGCGAGCGGGACTGGTATCTGGCCCTTGCGGCCTCGTTCAAGGTGCGACCGAGTTCACAACCGGATCCAAATGACTCGATGCGCACCGCTGAGGATAGAGCGCGTCTTGATACCGCAGAAGCGCTCGGGCGGTATCGAGCGGTGGAACGGAGGCCGCTCTCGGCGATCCTGAGGCGCGTGGACGCACGCCAGCAGATGATCAACGCCGGCGTTTCGGTCGCTGATGCGGACTGGGCGGCACAACTGTTGCAGGACGGTTTGGAAAAACCGTATTGCCCGGAATGCCGCAATCTTCGCCTGACACGCACCGGGACCAGCGATCAGTTGATCGAGCAGCAACTGTGCACGACCTGCTTTGGGAACCCGGAACCGGATCCCGCGTTGTCGTCCGACGAATTGAAGCGGATGTTGGCAATCGAAGCCAAGCTCCTGGGAGCCGTTCCAGCAAGCTGGTCGGCACAGATTGCGGTGAACGGACCAGTGCCGGTGCAGGATCTCGACCCTTCGGCTCTTGCAGAACGCTTCGGTGTGGACCCCGATCGTCCCTACTGGAACCCCGAGGGACAGACCGCACTGATAGGCGAGTGGTCTGACACGCCGCTTCGTACGCTCAACGGTGAGTGAAGACCCTACTGGGCCAGAATCGGATCAGGCGCTGCAGCATTCCTCGATGTACGCCAGCTTGCGGCTGACGATGTCGAGAATGTCCTCGAGCTGATTCTCGCTTCCAAGGTCCCAGCACGCCCAGACGACCGAATTGACCCTGTTTCCGGAATCGATACCGTCGCGGATGGTCTTCTTCATGCGACGCATTGGAAGACGCTGGATCATCTCTGCGGTCAGGGGGATTGAGATTTTCGGGGCATGCGGATCGGGGACGAGGTAGGCAAAGGCCCTGGTCGGATCACCCGGGTGCTCGAAGACCAGCGTCCATCTCCAGGGAAGCCCCTGCCAGGAAATGTGCTCTTCCACCGCATCCGGCTCTGCCACGCTCTTCCGAGCCGCGGCGAACAACGCTTCGGCAGCGTTGTCGTACGGGGCGCTGAGATCACGGATGTCCGGCTTTGAGAACCGATCGGTCCATGGGAGTCGAGTGGATTCGAGCGATCGCGACTTGGAGTCGATCTGTACCATGGTGCTCCTTGGGAGTAAGGCAACTGGGGTGCAGGTACGCATCGTGCTGCAGAACAGGACGAACAAAAAGGCCCCTGTGTTCGGTAGAGGCATATTATTCGTATTTTGTACGGATGGCAAGCCGGTCAGCCCTCGTTCTGGGTCCATCTTCTCCGCTCACCATGTGCTGAGCGATTCGAGGCGGTAGGATCAGTCGTGCTGATCTGACCGTCAATGAGGAGTCCCCGTGAGCGATACCACCAAAAGCCCCGATTCTGCTGCGAATCAAGGGATCGATGAACAACTGGATCTCTCGAGCGCTCACATCCTGCTTGTGGATGATCACGAGCAGAATCTGGACCTGCTGCAGGCCTACATCGAGGATCTGGGCTGCCGGATCAGCACCGCCACGGATGGAGTGGCTGCAAGGGAGCGAATTCAGGCCGATCAGCCGGATCTGATCCTGCTCGATGTGATGATGCCCAAGATGTCGGGATTCCAGCTGTGCGAGAAACTGAAGGATGACCCATCGACGCGCGACATCCCGATCATCATGGTCACCGCCTTGTCCGAAGTAGGAGATGTGGAGCGGGCCGTGGAGGCGGGGGCCGATGATTTCCTGACCAAGCCCGTCCACCGGGTCGAACTGATGACCCGGGTCCGCTCGCTACTGCGTTTACGACTGCTGCGCAAGCAGTTCGAGGAAACCCTTGATGAACTGAAGCAGATCAAGGCGGATCGCGCGGATTCGGATGACTGATCGGGCGGCTCAGTAGGAACTGGGTATCGCCTCAGTGATGGCGGGGTTGCGCGGGTCGCGGACCCAGACGGAGTGTGAATTCCGAGGCTCGTCCTGACGCAACAGGCGCTCCAGATATTGCAGCAGTGAGGGCTGATCGAAGCGGTCCAGCCACGAGCTGCTCACCGAGCGGTTGATCAGCGTGATCTGGTCGAGGAGCTGCTCTCGCGAGAGATACCCGAACTTCCGGCTGATGCGGATGAACGATGTTCCGACTTCGCTTTGCGCTACCATGATTCGCCTCCGTGCCGATCCTGGCTCCGATCCTTCGGTGCCGCGTGCGTGCTGTATACCTTCGGGAGATCCGTGTGGAACGGAACAGACGATAACTACAACGGACCGAGCATCGCGCAAGATCTCGTGCGCCCTACAAGATGTGGTGGAGTGAACTCGCCATGCCCCGATTGCAGAAAGAAAATCCTGCAGATCATAGGGGGCATCGCGCGCCGATATGGCGCTTTCCGGTGGGGATTGAGCGCCTTCAGCATTCAGGATTTTGATGCCGCACCACAACAAGCATACGGCGTTGTGTGCGGAACCCCGGTCGGCGTTCTCTCTTACAATGTGCGGATGAAAGCCGTACTTATCGAGAAGCAGGGAGCCCCGGTCGCTCCGAACATCCGGGCCGTGAACGATGCCGAACCTGCGGTCGCCGACCTTGACCGGATCGGGGCGGGGGAAATGCTCGTTCGCACCAGAGCATCCGCCCTCAATCACATGGATCTATGGGTCGGTATGGGGATCCCCGGGGTTGATCTCACATACCCCAGAATCTCCGGTTGCGATGCCTGCGGCATCGTGGAACGGGTCGGCGAGGGCGTGGACGAGGGTTGGGTCGGCAAACGCGTCATTTTCAACGCCGCCGTCGAGGTTCGCCGCTTTCGATCACCGGGCGAGCCGACCGGGGCGACGCTGGCTCCGGAATACGAACTGATCGGCGAACATCATCACGGCGCCCATCGCGAGCAGTTCGTGATTCCTGCGAGTCATGCGGCCGTCGTGGCTGATGGGGTTTCCGATCAGGATGCCGCGGCGTTCGGCCTGACGGCACTGACCGCTTACAGCATGATGATCACGAAGGGCGGGCTGCGTCCGGGCCAGAGCGTGCTGATCACCGGTATTGGGGGGGGCGTGGCGCTCGCGGCCCTGGCGATTGCGAAGTGGATGGCATGCCCGGTGGTGGTGACCAGCCGCCACCAGTGGAAGCTGGATCGCGCTGTGGAATTGGGAGCGGATCACACGATTCTGGACGAGGGGCAGGATTGGTCGCGGGATGTCCGCTCCTGGACCCGAAAGCGGGGAGTGGATATGGCCGTCGATTCGATCGGCAAGCCCACGCACCTGAACTGCATTAAGTCACTGGCCCGTGGCGGGGCCTTTGTGACCCCCGGCAACACGGGTGGCCCGAAGATCGAATCGGACCAGGCCCGACTTTTCTGGAATCAGCTTCGGATTCTCGGCTCCACCATGGGTACGGTGGACGAGTTTCAGGAGGTAGTCGCGCTTCTGAATGCGGGTTCACTGCGACCGGTCGTCGACAGCGTTCACCCGTGGCGGAACGCTCAAGAGGCCTGGGCCCGTCTTGAAGCGCAGGAGCAGTTCGGCAACATTGTTCTCGACTGGACGGCCTGATCGGCGATCGATCGCACATTTTCTCATACAAAACAGGAAACATGCTCATGTCTTCATTGCTCGCCGGGAAAACCGGACTGATCTTCGGTGTGGCCAACGATCGCTCCTACGCCACCCACATCGCGGCCTCGCTGATGGAACACGGGGCGACCTGTGCGTTCAGCCACCTTCCCGGAGAGAAGAACGAGCGGCGGACTTCGAAAGCCGTTGAGAAGCTCGGCCTGAGCGACCCGTGGCTCTGCGAGTGCGATGCCGGTGACGATGATTCGATCGATCGGATCTTCGAGAAATTCGCGGGCGACTTTGATCGCCTCGATTTTCTGATCCATTCGATCGCATTCGCGGATCGCGACTGGCTGCGGCCGGGCATGTTCCACAAGACGCCGCGTTCGGCGTATCTCTCGGCGGTGGATATCTCGGCGTACACGCTGAGTGCGTTCGCGCAGCGGGCCAAACCGCTGATGGAGAAGACTTCGGATGCGAAGACCGCGCCCGGGGGATCGATTCTCGGCATGTCCTATTACGGCTCCGAGAAGGTCGTGAGCGGCTACAATGTGATGGGGGTTGCGAAGGCGGCTCTGGAGTGCACCGCACGGTATCTGGCTGCGGAGCTCGGGGAGAGCGGCATCCGGGTGAATACCATCTCCGGCGGCCCGCTCCGCACGCTGGCGGCATCGGCGGTGGGGGGGATCGATTCGATGCTGGAGGAGACGCCCAAGCACGCTCCGCTGCGCCGGAATGTCGAGGGCTCGGATGTGGGCGGAACGGCGGTCTACCTCGTTTCCGACCTTGCTTCCGGGGTGACCGGTGAAAATATCTATGTGGATTGCGGAATCAATGTGATCGGAGCGGCGGGGTAAACGCCGCGGATCACGGTTAGCCCATCCTGAGGAGGAGGATTCGATGATCAAGTCGATCACTACGAGACGAATGGCATTGGTTTCTGCTTCGCTTCTGGTGATGAGCGGTGCGGTTCTTGGCCAGCAGCAGCAAGAGCAGGAACAGCAAGCATCCCCATCCCCGATTCTGGCGATCAATTCGGCCGGCATCGATGCGATGCTCTCCTCGCCGAAGGATCGGGCGCTGCGCGATCTGCTTCACCAGATTGCGCCTCGGCTTTCGGAACTACCGGAGGAACTGGAGCGGCTGGACATCGACGGTGCGTCCCATATCCCGCCCGGCACTTTCGAGGCGGCTTGGAATCTGTTCAGTCAGCCGCAGGCGCTGGAGCTGCGTCTGAATCTCGGGCGGCTGCGGAATCAGGAGATGCCCGTCGATTTTCGATGGGCGAGCGTTGCGAAAGACAACGCCAGCGCCTCTGAGACCGTCGGCTTTGCGCGCGAGCTTCTGCGCGAAACACCGCTGCGGCTACGTCCTTCTTCGGAAGCCGGTTCGTTCATCGCCGAGACTCCGGCGATGCCGCTGTATTTCGGCACGCGCCGAAACGGCGATGACGCGATCATGTACTTCTCCACGGAAGAGTCGAAGCTGCCGGAACTTGGCGCGTCGTTCGTATCGCTTCCTGAGGGCGTCGAGCAGGTCATGGGCCTGCGATTCGATCTGTCGCAACTCGCACCGGTGATCGGGATGCCGATCGGTATGGCTCCTCCGATCGTCGGTGAACTGCTGATGGAAGCTGGACTGGTGGGCTGGGATGCGACGCGTTTCGATTTCGCCGCGGGATACGATGACCGGGCGATGCACTCGGTTGCCCGGATGACCGGGGCGGCGCGTGCGGCACGACTTCTCGCGACCGATCCTGGCCGTACACTGACAGCGAATGACTTTGCCATGATCCCTGGCGACGCGACCATGGCCTCGATGAGTTTCTATGACGCGTCCAAGACCTGGGATCTCGGTGTCCGCGTCATGAAGAGCGTGGGGGTCTGGGACCAGATCCGCACTGAGCTGCGCGAGAATCTGGATCTGGAGACGGACCAGGTTGAGGGGATCGTTCGCAGTCTGGGCGATACTTGGGTTATCTATCAGTCGGATACGACCGGCGGGGGCGAATTCTCGTCGCTGATCGTCAGCGTTTCGATCCGCGACCGGGATGTACTGGAGGCAGCGCTGTCTTCAGCGGCGGGTCGACTGAACACGCTCGCACGGGAAGAAGCAGAGGGCTACGCCCGTGTCCGGACATGGGAGAGGGAGGGTGCGCGGTACTACTCGCTCGTAGCGCCCGGTTTGCCGATCCCGGTGGAACCGACGCTCGCCCTGCACGGTGATCGTCTTGTGGTCGCCATGTCCGTTCCTTCTCTGATGGCGGCGCTCAACCAACTCGGACATGGACGGGATTCTCTCGGCGACCGGGCAGACCTGAAGGCGCTTGCCGGTGGGAGTTTCGATGGACTGGCGGGGTTCAGTTTCAACGACACCGAGCGGTACGCCCGGCGCGGGTACGGATCGATGAATCATGTGATGGCCGGGCTTGCCAACGGTGTGCGTTCGCCCTTGAGCGACCGAGAACCCTACGGGACCGGACCGATGATGCCGTCTTTCGGAGAACTGATGGATGGGATTATCCCCACCGTGACCACGACGCGCTGGGACGGTGAGGATCTGATCGTGACTGGGATCGCGGATCGGTCGATCACGGTTCACCTCGCCGCGGGGTTCGGCAAAATGAACCTTGGTGCGATGTACAGTCAGTTCGTCCCCATGATGTTCGCGGGCGGTTCGAGCGTGTTCAGCGAAGCACGATTCGAGGCGGAGCGCAACGCCGAGCGGGCCGCGTCGGTTCGCAAGACCCGGATCGTCACAATGGCGGCGATTGCGTATGCAACGGATAAGGGTGGATACCCCGGTTCCGTCGCCGAGCTTGTGGATGAGGGCTATCTGGATACCGAGGCCCTGCAATCGCCGTTCGGTTCGATGATGGACGGCACACCGGACATCGTGATGAGACCGGATGTGTCCGGGCAGGAAGTGAACTACTCCACGCGCATGGTCATCGCGCTGGATCGCTCGGCCCTCGCGTACAGCGGCTTTGGGGCCGTGGGGTTCGCGGATGCGCATGTTGAATGGCTCTCGCACCACGAAATCGAGGAGCTTCTTTCAGAGCGACAGAACCGCGGTGCCCGCGAGGCGTTCGGGTTCTGAACTCAGAGTTTGAGCACTTCGAGCTGTTTTTCGAGCATGGAGAGTGCCGCGGCGAGGTAGGAGGGGTGCCCCTCGCGATCGAGGAATGCTGGCACGCACGCCGCGAGAAGGATGCGTCGGATCGTTGCGAGCTGGGCGTAGTCGTCCGCGTCCAGCCCGGCGTTTCGACGCGCCTTGGCGATCATCGCCACCGGTTTGATTTTGGATGAGACATCGGGGTTGGCCCAGTACTGCCGCTCGAGGTAGACGGCGTCTTCGATCCAGTGGCCGCAGCGCACGCCTGCGAAATCGAGGAGAATGGCCCGGGGCTTTGCGTCCGCGGCTTGGCCATTGGCGTACCACGGTGAATCCGTGCTGCGCACCATGACATTGGCCAGGTGCAGATCCCCGTGGCACCATGCGTTCACGGGACGGGTGTGCCATTTCACCAGCATTCGATCAAGGATCCGCTGCACCTTGTGTATGGCGTTCGACCATCGCTGTGCATCGGGTATGGCGTTGACTTTCGCTGACTCTCTGGCGCGCGAGACCAGGTCGGTCCAGTTGGTGCTCGTTTCGTGCTCGGTGAGCGGCCAGCACTGATTCGCGAACGCGTAAAACTCCGCGAGAGAATCCGCGCACATGCTGAAGGACTGCTTGGTCGGCTCGGCCTTGAGCGGGTGCCCGGCGATGCGTTCCATGACGATCCAGGCCATATCGAAGGACCCGAGTTCGGTCCCGTGGAATGCGATGCGGGGAGTGGGGGCATCGGTCTTGCCGAGAGCAACGAGCACTCGGTATTCCCTTGGGCCGATCGGGAACTTGATCACCACATCGCGAGGTCGTGGATGAAGATCGTCCGGAGCGAGCGTGGCGTAGGCGGTTGCCGCGCCGCCGCGCTGCCAGTCGGTGCGGAACCATCGGATGTCCTGGAGGCGATCCTGGCACTGCGTATTGAGTTGGGGAAGCAGAGTTGGACCGAGGGAACTCGATGGCTTCTGCGGCTCAACGGTCACTCGGTGCCTCCTTTCAAGGGACTCCACCCAACAAACTAGCATCGCGAGGGCTCGGAGTCGAACAAAATCCGCTGGGCAATTCACGATCCCGCTTCGGGGGTGCTAATCTTCCGGTTCATGCCGAGCCCAGCGTATGACATTCTGGCGATTGACCTTGACGGAACCCTGCTGGGTCCCGGCGGCACCGTTTCGGCTGCGAATGCGCGGGCTGTGCAGGATGCTCGGGACGCGGGGATCGAGGTGGTTCTCTGCACGGGCAGGGGGTATCGTGAATCCCGGCAGGCCATCGAAGCGATCCGAGCGGATTTGCGGGCTGAGGGGAGGCCCGTGGCTCCTGTGGTGGTTTCGGGGGGGGCCATGATCGTCGACGCGAGCACCGATCGCACGATGCACCGCTGGCCTCTCGACCGGGATCTTGCTGAGGAACTCTGCGATCTGTTCGCGGGTCTGAATCGCGCGCCGCTGCTGCTCAAGGACTTTGACGCAGCGGGTTATGACTACCTCGTCATCAATTCCGGACCGGTCGAGGCACCGACGCAGTGGTGGTTCGAGCACATGCCCGTGGAGGTCCGGTTCGCTTCTGATCTGTCGGAGGACGAGCACCCCGAACACACGGTGCGAGTCGGCTTTGCCGCCGGCACAACAGTCATGAGGGAGTTGGCGGGTGCGGTCCGCGATCGATTCGGTCGGCGCACGGTGATCCATTCGTTCAGCGCGGTTTCGAGTGCGAAGGACAGGGTTGGACCGGATGGGCGACCGATCGTGGGCAAGGATGAGAATATCCATTTGCTCGAAGTCTTTGATTCGCAGGTCAGCAAGTGGACGGCCATTCACCGCCTGGCCCTGGAGCAGGGTATCGATCGCGAGCGGGTGGCGGCGATCGGTGACGAGATCAATGATCTGTCCATGATCGAGGGCGCTGGACTCGGGATCGCCATGGCGAACGCGATCCCGGAGATTCAGAGTGCGGCCAATCGCCACACGCTGGACCACGCCGAAGACGGCGTGGCCCACGCGATCGGGCGCATCCTTGACGGAGAGTGGTGAAACGATGCCGGGGCCTGATCAATCCAGCACGGAGACCCATTCGGGCAGCGCCGCACCCGAACCGGGTAGGACAGGCGGTGTGCCGTATGGCGTCGCGGTCGACGATCGCCCCCCGGAAAGGCGGTCGAAAGCCGCAACGAACGATGCGGCGGATCATCGAAAG
Source organism: uncultured bacterium (assembly GCA_965652425.1). Classification (GTDB taxonomy): domain Bacteria; phylum Planctomycetota; class Phycisphaerae; order Phycisphaerales; family UBA1924; genus JANSXG01. Next base: position 11,434 of record CBFGVX010000051.1, read on the forward strand.
GCGCTGCTGCTGATCGGATGCATTCTCGGAACGGTTCTTATGCTGGTGGTGCTGGGCACGACCGTGCTCCGACCGATCATCATGGAGCAGCGTGAGCGAACGCTGATCAGGATCACCAACGAGCAGTTGGACATGCTCGCGGGCATGGTGGACCGCATTTACATCGACCGCGGTGAGTTGATAATCAGCATGGATGTGCTGCTTCTGGAAGAGCAACTGGAGACTTCCGATGGTCGGGATCTTTGGGGAACGCGTTTTGTCCTCTCTACCGAGCCGGCCGGGGAGGAGGATCGGACGCTTTTGGTCATCCGAAGCGCGGGACCGGATCGATCATTCGATACTGCTGATGATCTGGTGATCGAGCGTTTGCTCAGCGCCCCACAGATTCCCTGACCTCTGTTTCTGAGGAGCCGTGATTGCAGACTCTCGCCGAAATCCGATCGCTCTTGGACGCGTACGGCCTCAGCCCGAAGAAGTCGCTCGGACAGAACTTCCTGATCGATCAGAATCTCATCCGGATGCTGGTCGATGCGTCGGGGGTCGGCGAAGGTGATCTGGTGCTTGAGATTGGTCCAGGCACAGGGACGATGACCGAAGAGCTGCTTTCGCGCGGATGCCGCGTGATCGCCTGTGAACTCGACGACGGTTTGTCTGAATTGCTGATCGCACGATTCGCTGAGCATGCGCCGGAGAGTTTTCGACTGATACGAGGTGATTGTCTTGCCAACAAGCGATCGCTGAATCCCGAGATTGAGTCGGCACTGGGGGATCGCCGCTTCCGGTTGGTGGCGAATCTCCCGTACGGGGCGGCCAGTCCTTTGATGGTCCTTCTGTCGCGTGATGCTCGTTGTATCGGGCAGTATGTCACCGTGCAGCGAGAGGTCGCCGAGCGCGTCCGAGCGTCGCCGGGCACACGAGATTACAGCGAGATGAGTGTTCTCATCCAGTGTTGCGCTGTGCCCCGGAAACTCGCGACGCTGCCCCCGGCCTGCTTCTGGCCCCGGCCCAAGGTCACGAGCGAGATGCTGGCGATCGATCCGCTTCCCGCCGAGGAGCGATTGAGCGATGTGCGTTACGCTCGGCTTTCCGAGTTGTGCCGCGTGCTGTTCACGCAGCGGAGGAAGCAGATCGGGAGTGTGCTCGGACGGAATGCCGAACTGCCTGAGGGCATCGATCCGGATGCACGCCCCGAGGCCCTGGATCGTGCGCAGTGGCTGAAACTGGCCGATTGGGACCCCGGTACACGCTGACCGATGGCGGACCCGAGGTGTGCTTTGCGTTAGGATCCGGTTATGAAGATCGGCATCATCGGCGGCACGGGAATCGGCGAGCGGCTTCAGAGCCGCATGGATCCTGTGGGGATTTCCTACCACCGCCCGGACACGCCGTTTGGCTGGCCGTCTGCGGAAATCGTGGAGGGGACGATCACTGCAGACGATGGCACGGAAGTGGGGGTTCTTCTGCTGAATCGGCACGGCGTCGGTCACAAGATTCCGCCCCACCGGTTGCCGTACCGTGCGAACATCTTCGCGATGAAGGACCTCGGCGCGACGCATCTGATCTCGACGGGCGCGACAGGGTCGCTTCGGGAGGGGATACGCCCCGGCGATGTGGTGATCTGCGACCAAGTGATCGACCGAACCACCCTGAGGGCTCGGACCTTCTTTGACGATGCGGCGGTGCATGTCGAGTTCGCCGATCCGTTCTGCCCGATCCTGAGGGAGTGGATGCTGCGATCGGTCGATCGTGTGCCGACCACCGTGCATGATCGGGGTACCTATGTGTGCATCGAAGGCCCGAGTTTTTCGACGAGGGCGGAGTCGCACATGCATCGCTTGATCGGTGGTGATCTGGTCGGGATGACGGCGATGCCGGAGGCGCGGCTCGCGCGAGAAGCGGAACTTCCCCTGGTCCTGCTTGGCCTGCCTACGGACTATGACTGCTGGCGGGATGCGGAGTCATCTGGTGTGTCCGGGTCTCTGCTCGAAGAGATCCTGGCCAATCTCGAGCAGGCCTCCGAAGCGGCTTTTCGGCTGATCGAATCGGCGCTGGGGCGCGCGACCGAACTTGAAGGAGTCGAGTGCCCGGCACATCGGGCGCTCGAACTCGCGATATGGACCGATAAATCCAAGATCCGCGGCGGAGAGGTGGATCGGCTCGGACCGTTCTGGGGCCGATACTTCGATTCGGCCTCGATTGTGTGATATCCGCGGTTTTGCTTTGGAACTCGTTCTTCCTGCAGTACTATTTCTCTTCGTCAATGGTAAGACCTTGTTCGGAGGAGTAGATGCTCAAGTTCGGACCGCTTCGTCGATGGTGCTTTGTTGCGGCTGCGGTCGTGATGTGCCTTGGTGCTGAGGGGGCGCACGGATCGGAACCGGACTCGCGGGGTTGTGAACCGCAGTGGAGTGCTCCCGAGTCGGGTCCGAATGATCTGATCGATACGAGCATCGTCTTTGATGACGGCGCTGGTGAAGCCCTGTACATCGGGGGAGTGTTCACCAGCATAGGAGGTCAATCCATCCCGTATCTCGCACGCTGGGACGGAGAGTCGTGGCATTCGGTCGGCCCGCACCTGAACGGTCCGGTGCGTGCCCTCTGCGTTCACGATGATGAGTCCGGTCCTGTGCTCGTCGTGGGAGGCGATTTCACGATGGCCGGTGATACAGCGGTACAGCACATCGCCAAATGGGATGGCTCCGAGTGGACCGCGCTGGGTGAAGGTACCAGCGATACGGTGTGGTCTCTCTGGTCACACGACGATGGGAACGGTCCCAAGCTCTATGTTGGCGGAGACTTTTTCACTGCTGGAGGCATCCATACTCCATTCAGTGCGCGATGGGATGGCCAGGACTGGGAGCCGTTTGGCCCTGGCTTTAACGGGATGCCACGCGTGTACGCTATCTACGATGACGGGCGCGGCGAAGCTCTCTATATCGGTGGCACCTTCACGATGGCCGGTGGCATGCCGGTGAATCGCATCATCCGCTGGGACGGTTCGACTTGGGAACCGTTGGCTGTGAATGGTGATCCCGGTTTCAACAGCATCGTCGAGGGGCTGGTGGTGCACGATGACGGATCGGGAGAAGCGTTGTTCGTGTCCGGGCAGTTTACCCAGGCGTCGCTGCAACCCGCCGGACGAATCGTGAAGTGGGACGGACAGACCTGGACCCCGCTTGGGATCGGTACGGATCAACGCATCAAATCCATGCGCCTCTTCGATGATGGGACCGGACCGCAGATTTACATCGGTGGCATGTTCAGGCACGCTGGTGGGCAACAGGCCGAGTACATCGCCCGCTGGGACGGGCAGGAATGGTCCGATGTGGACTTTGGCCTGAACAATTATGTTTGGTCGCTCACTGCGTGGCAGCGGGGGGGTGTTCCTGCGTTGTACGCCGTTGGGTGGTTCACTACAGCCGGCGGGATACCTGCGCCGCGCGTCGCGGCCTGGGGCGGATGCGAGTCTGATCCGGTCGACTGTCCGGGGGATCTCGATGGCAACTTTACGGTCAACCTCGATGATCTGAATATGGTGTTGAGCCGATTCGGGACCACAGGTTCACAGGGTGATGCGAACGGCGACGGAGTGGTGAATCTTGACGATCTCAACACGGTGTTGAGTTCGTTCGGCACAGTGTGTGACTGAGCGCAGAGGTGTGGCTCACGCGGTGACAGCACGCACCGGCGTCTTGCCGGATGCCCCATCGGTTTCTTCCAGCTGCGCGAGCATCCTTCTCTCAACCGCGCCGTGGGGTCGAGCCAAGCCGCCGAGGAGAGCGTACAGCGCGGGGATCAGGAAGAGCGTAAGTGCTGTCGCGAATGTCATGCCGCCAACGATGACGAGCCCGATGGCTCGTCTGCCTTCGGCGCCGGCTCCGGTAGCGAGCACGAGTGGAATGGCACCGAGCACGGTGGATATCGCGGTCATGAGGATCGGGCGAAGTCGCAGTCTTGCCGCTTCGATCGCTGCTTCCTTGAGGCCCATACCACGGGCCTGGAGCTGGTTGGCGAATTCCACGAGCAGGATCCCGTTCTTGGTCATCAGCCCGATCAGAAGGATCATGCCGATCTGGCTGTAGATGTTGAGTGATTCACCGGTCAGCCAAAGGATCGCGAGCCCGCCGGTGACCGCGAGCGGGACGGAGATCAGAATCGTGAGCGGGTGCACCAGACTTTCGAACTGCGCGGCGAGCGCGAGATAAACGAGCAGGAGCGCGAGCGCGAATGTGATGTACAGCTGATTTGATGAGTCCTGGTACTCGAGCGATTCCCCGAGGTAGTTGACGGTTGCTCCGGGGGGCAATTCGTTCTGGACGATATCGTCGAGAACGGCGAGCGCTTCTCCCAGTGAACTGCCCTCGGCGACGGAGCCGGTGAGGAGGACTGATGGAACGCGGTTGATGCGGGTGAGATCCCGAACCGTACCGTCTTCGGATGTGGATATGAGCGTTGAGAGGGGAATCAGATCTGATGAGTCGGATTTGACATAGACCTGATCCAGATCACTGGGGGTCATCCGATCCTGATCTCTCGCCTGAAGGATGACCGCGTACAACTCGCCGGCGTCGAGAAACTCTGTCACTTCGCGGCCACCGAAGAAGGTCTGGAGCGTTCGCCCGATCGTGCGTACATCGATACCCAGGTCGATCGCTCTTTCCCGATCGATTTGAACGGTGAGTTGCGGGCGTGTCTGCTCGAAGTCCAGTCGCAGATTCTCCATCGCCGGATGGTCCGCCGCCGAATCAACGAGTTGGCGTGCCCATTGGAGCGCGGTCTCGAAATCCGGGCCACCGACGGCGTACTGGATGGGCTCTCCGCCGCCCCGGATTCCCAGTCCGGCGGGGTTGATGCCGATGACTCGAGCTCCGGATATCTCCCTGAACTTCGGTGCGAGTTTGGCGACCAGATCGGCCTGCGAAATATCGCGCTCGTTCCAATCCACGAGTCGGACGATGATTCGGGCGGTATTGACCTGGTTCGCGCCGCCGAAGCCAGGGGCGAGGATTGAGATATAGCGCGTGATGGGACCGTTCGGTTCCATCTCTTCGTTGAGTATCGCTTCCACTCGATCGGTCTGGATCTTTGTGTATTCCAGCGAAGACCCTTCCGGGGCTTCCACATTGACTATGAACCGCCCCTGGTCTTCTGTGGGGGTCAATTCTCTCGGGAGTTCGTTGAAGAAGTACCATGCCCCGGAGGAGATCAGGACCACTGCGATCGCGCCGAGCCATCTCAGACGGATGGTGAGTCCGACGGCGTACTCGTACGCTCTGAACAGCCACCTGAAGAACCATGTCAATGTGAGCAGGTTCATCAGCTTGTGCAAACGCTGCTTCGCGAGCGTATCCGACACTGGTACCTTTTCTTTCGGTGACCGCAGGATCTGACTGCTCAGCATGACACCGATGGTCAAGGCGGTCACGCTGGACAGGATGACTGCGCCCGCGAGGGTCAGTCCGAATTCCGTGAAAAGCCGGCCAACACGACCGGAAAGGAATGCGAGAGGGATGAAGACCGCGACCAGGACAACGGTGGTCGCGATGACGGCGAATCCGACTTCTCGCGCGCCGTGCACTGCCGCGGCCAGCGGTGGTTCTCCTCCCCTAATGCGGCGGTCAATGTTTTCGAGCACCACGATCGAATCGTCGACGACCAGTCCGATCGCGAGTACCGCGGCGAGGAGAGTCAGGACATTGATGGAAAAGCCCACTGCATACAGGAGGGTCACGACACCAAGGACGGAGACCGGGATCGCAATGGCGGGGACAAGCGTAGCGCGGAATGACCGCAGAAAACCGACGATGACCAACACCACCAGTATCATCGCGATACCGATGGTGACCGCGACTTCTCTGATGGAGGCCTTGATGAAAATGGAATCATCAGAAGAGATCTGAAGCTGCACCCCGTCGGGAAGTGTAGGAAGGACTCGCTCGACTTCATCGCGGATGGTTTGTGCGACTTCGACCGTGTTCGCGTTGGACTGGCGGATGATGCCGAGTGATACAGCGCTTTTTCCGTTCACACCGAAGTCGGATCTTTCATCCTCAGCGGCCAATTCGACGGTCGCGATATCCCTCATCCTGATCGGGCCGGCTGGTGTGCGGGTAATGATCAGCTCTGAGAACTGTTCAACGGTCTGCAGGCGGGATTGTGTCCGAATCGATACCTCGCGTGCCGAGGATTCAACGCGTCCTGATGGTTGCTCGAGGTTTTCCTCCTCGAGTCGCGTTTCGATATCGGCGACCGTGATGCCGCGCGCCGCCATGGCATCCCGGTTGAGCCATATCCGGATCGCGTAGCGGCGTTCGCCACCGATACGAACGCGTGAAACCCCATCGAGAAGCGACAGTCGTTCCACCAGAAGACGATCGGCGTAATCCGTTAACTCCAAGCTGGTGAGACGATCGCTCGTGAGACTGAGCCACATGATCGGCGATGAATCGCTGCTCGCTTTGCGTACGATGGGTTCATCTGCATCTTCCGGGAGATCGTCTGTGGCGAGACTGATCTGATCCCGCACATCCGCTGCGGCGAGATCGAGATTGCGCGAAAGCACGAACTCGATGTCAATATCGCTATCGCCGTCGCTGCTCGTGGATTCGATGGTACGAATGCCCTCGATGCCACTGAGCCGATCGAGCAGCCGCTTGGTGACATCAGCGTCCACTACTGCGGCTGATGCCCCGCGATAGGTTGTGGACACGGAGACGACGGGCGGATCGATGTCAGGGTATTGCCTGACTTCGAGCCGAGTGAGAGAGACCAACCCGAACACGAGAACGACCGCGGCGAACACACCGGCGAGCACGGGTCTTCGAACGGACAGCGTCGAAATTTTCATGTCATCCGCCGTCCGAATCGGGGGATGCGTTCTGTGTCCCATCCTGCATGGTGACCGGCTGCTCGCTGAGCGGAAGGCCGGGGACGATGCCCAGAAGCGCCAGATCCTTGTCCTCAGAAAAATTCACGGGGGCCCCGTCGCGAAGCTTCTGCAGGCCACTGGTTACGACGAGTGCCCCCGATTCCAGACCGTCGGAGATTTCGACAAGGCCCGGGAATCGCTGTGCGATCTTCACAGCGCGACGGGTGGCCACGCCGTCATTAATCACAAAGACTTCAACTCGCCTCCCCTCGGTGAGTATGGCGGATTCCGGAAGAAGAAGCGCGTTTTCCCTGATTCCGGTCACCAGAGACACGGTTGCGAACATCCCCGGCCTGAGTCTGCGATCGGGATTGGGCAGCTTTGCGTGTACCGTCGCGGAGCGGGTGGTGGGGTCAACTTCCACACCTGTGGTAACCAGTTCGCCGGTGAATTCGGAGCGCGCAAAGCCCGCGAACCGGGCGATGACGGGCTGGCCTTCCTGCAGTTTCGGGAGATCCGATTCCGGGACCGCAAACGCGACCTCGATCGGGTCCGATGTATTGAGAACTGCTACAGCATCTCCGGGCTGAACCAGCGCTCCCAAACTGACGAGTCTCCTCGTGATCACACCGGTGAATGGGGCTTTGATGATGTGATCCTGGAGGACGACGCGTGCGCGGTCTGCCTCTGCCTCGGTCTCCCTGACCACAGCGCGGATGTTGTCGAGTTCTGTGATGTTGGCCGCACCGGCCTCGTACGCGGCTTCGATTCGCTTGAGATTGAGCTGAAGCCGATCGAGCCGAGCCACGATACTGCGCAGATCCGCCTCGGCCCTTCGCTGGTCAAGCCGGATCAGTTCCTGCCCTTCTTCGACAACCGCCTCATCGTCGAAGCCAATCCATACCACTTTGCTGCTGACCAGCGAAGTGACTCTTACAGTGTCTGCGGATCGAGTTGACCCGATATATCTACGGGTTTCCCTTAGGGGGCTGGTCCATGCGAGCACACCCTGTACTTCGATCTGCTCATCGACCGCTTGGGCGGTACCTTGAGAAGTCGGTTCAGATTCTCGCTCACAGGCGTTCATCCAGACAGAAGGGAGGATGAACAAAGACAGCAGGCACCCTCTGCGTGCAGCAGCCGAAACGGTTTGCCTATATGCATAAAGGAAATTATCGACTAATGTCATTATGATGTTGTTCGTCGGCGTGAGGGGCTTGGATTCCCGAACTATAGCCAGAACGATTTTCAGCCGCGGAGCAACTGGCCGCCAGCGAACCAAGATAGGGAGCTTCTGAACTTTGCCTCTGCCGGACGGAGTCCGCTTCCTCCTTCGGCTGTTTCCGTGGTTCATCCGCCGCCGCCCGGTCGCTGTAGGCGCTGTCCGCGTTCCCCGCCTTGTTCTCGTTCATCGTCGGATCATCGATGTGCCGCCAATCGTGCTCCTTCGCCGTGCCGAAGCGGTCAGCAGCCGCTGAAGATTCCTGGCGTGGATCAGCCCGTTCATGTGTTCGCGTGACAGGGGCTGCAGGGTCGGGTGACGCTTGAGCGGCGGCATCGGCTCGCCGGGTTGTGGTGCCATGCTTCTCCCTTCCCGAGCGTTGGGTGTAGCAATGCCTGGCGCGATGTCGGTCAAGCCCCGAGGCGTCTTGATTGCCAGGATCCGGCAGGCGACTCCTTGGTCCATACGACGCGGTCGTGCAGCCGCCCGGACCGGGCCGACCAGAGTTCGACCCTGTTCAGAAGGATACGGTACCCACCCCAATGGTCGGGGCGTGTGACTTCGCTGCCAGCGATTACTGATCGGCCGACGCGCATCACTTCGGCGATGACGGATTCTCGTGATTCGATCGCCCTACTCTGTGGGCTTATCGTTGCGCCGATCCTCGAGAGGAGCGGACGCGTCTGGAAGTAGGCGTCGCTTTCTTCCGGTGTGGTCCGCTGGACCGTGCCTTCGACGCGTGCCTGACGCTTGGCGTGCGGCCAGTGGAACACCGCCGCGACCGCCGGATTGGCCTCGAGTTCTTCGCCTTTGCGGCTCTTGTAGCTCGTGTAGAACACGAGGGCATCGCGTTCGGGTTCGATGGCTTTGCAGAGGACCACGCGAACCGATGGCCTTCCGTCCACGGTGGCCGTGGCAAGTGACATGGCGTTGAAATCATCGTACCTCCCGCGATCTTTGGCGTCGTTGTACCAGTCGAGGAGCAAGGGCATCGGGTTCTGGGGCGGGTGCTTCGGCATGTCGTGGCACGCCACCATCTGGGAGATGCGTTTGAGCAGCGGGTTCGAGTTGGTCTGGTGTTCGTTCTTCATGAATGGTTCCGTCCCTGTCATGCGCGGAGTTATTCCGGCTCAGATAGCACCGCGCCATGGACGAATCGCGGGCGCTGCTCCTGGAGTTTCTGGTTGCGTTGGTAGGCGCGCCAGTCGAAGGCGTCGATGAGCGCGGTGATCATCTCGTGGGTCGGTGTCGGGACGCCGATCTGTCCGCCGCGATCGAGGATCTGCTGGTTGAGCTGGCCGACTTCGCTGGGCAGGCCTGCGCGGATGTCGCCGACCATGCTCGGGGTATGCTTGCGCGCGGAGTCCAAAATACTCCACAGTCGATCTTCGATATCGCCGGGCAAGTCGATGCACGCTGCCCTCGCGACGGCGCAGGACTCGGCGAGCAGCTTCCGCACGATCTGCTTGGCCGGCGAGTCCAGCACTTCGCCGACCGAAGCGTTCATGAGTGCCGCGACTGGGTTCATCGCGGCGTTGATGATACCCTTGAGCCAGACCATGGGCTCGATGTCCGGTACCGCACGGGTGGGAAGCCCGCCGGCGCACAGGTCGTTGGCGATCGGCTGCGATGACGATACGAACCTGCCGCAGGGCCCACCGATGTAGTGTGGGGGGGTGTGCAGCATCACCCGGGCCGACCGGGGGCCGGTCTGCGTCGCGCCGTAGTTGAGCACCATGCGTAGTACCCGGTCGTGGGCGAGCAGATCCATGAGTTCGCGTCCGGATTCGATGCCGTTCTGGAAACTAATCACGAACGGAAGGGCGTCCGCCTCACCGAGCTCGGGGAGGATCTGGCGAAGTTCTTGAGCTACATGCCTCGTTGCGGTGGTTTTGGTCGCGACGAACACCGCGTCGAACGGTCCACATCCGCCGAGTCCATCGATGCTGGAGACAACCTGCGGGTGCGAGCTGGCCTCGATCAGCCCGGTTGCTCGGATTCCTGACGCGGAGATCGTGGCCGCTCGCTCAGGATCGCGCACCACGATCGTGACCGGCAGCACGCGCCCGAGCGTGGCGCCGAGACTCAGTCCCATCGCGCCCGCTCCGATAATGGCGACGCGGCTGCGACGCTCTCGTGATGCCGGGATCGGTGGGGTCGCATGGTTCTGGTTCATCTACATTGGCCCCTTTCGAATCGAGCTGGCACTCAGGAACTCTGGTGGGAGGAGTCCGGCGCCAGATTCCGTCGTGCGGCCATCTCTCTGCCGATGTCAGCATGATTCTTCGCTGTGAGAAGCGCGGCTGCGCGCGGAAAGAGCTCGTGGTCCTCGAACGCGATATGACGATGGTAAAGCGATCGCAGCGATTCAAGATCTCGCTGCAACGCACTGCGCTTCTCCGGGCTGATGCCTTCGGCTTCGAGCCATTCGACGAACACACCGTCGACGAAGGCGTGCAGTTTCTCAGCGTGCCGGTGTTCCGCCTCGAGATCTTCCGCCTCTTCGAGGAGCTGTCTTGCCGACGGATCGTCGAGTTCACGCAAGCGAGGCAAGAGCGATTCCTCCTCGTCGGCGGTGTGCTTGGGCGCCGCGTGCCGGAAATACCGCAGCGCCGCCTGAACGGCGGCTTGGGCCTCGGGTCCGAGTGGACCATCGCCGGTGCAATCGACCACCCGCTCAAGGATCGCCAGAAAGTGCTCGATCCGCCGGTGGCAGTCCATCATGAGCTCGAACGGCTCGTCGAATCCCGGCTGGCCTTGGCTCCCGATCTGGACAGGCATCAGGCGACACCCGATCCGTTGCGCTCCGCCTCCAGTTTGATCGCTTTGGGGAAGAGGATGCTGTTCTCCTTATGGACATGCGTGTGCATGTCCAGCTCGAAACTGCGCAGCGCATCGAGCATGGCACGGTAGGTCGTGCAGGCCCAATCCGGCGGGGTGTACCCGTCGGTGAGTTGGCTGATCCGTTTGAGTGCGTCGCCTGCATCGTCGTGCTCGTGTTCCATCATCCGGATGGGGTTGGCCAGCGAACCGCAGTGGAAACGCACCGGGCCGCTGGCCGCCTCCAGCTCGCGGATCATGGGGAAGAGAACCTGCTCCTCCTTGTTCATGTGCGACACCAGTTCCTCCATGCACGCGCTGAACACATCGCGGACCTCGCGGAGCCGAGGCTCCTGTTCACCGTGCACTGCCGCGACCTTTCGGGCCATGGAGTCCAGCCGGGGCAGTTCCTCACGCAGGAAAGCGTGATGAGTCGCTTCGATGTGGTCGGCGAGTTCGGTCAGGCCCATGCCGTCGGCGTTCGCCTCTCTGGCGCGACCGTCCGCTTCGGTGAGCTGCCGGAGCACATCGCTGGTATCCAGGCCTTTCGTGTTGCAGGCGGTCTCGAGCGGGATTTTCCCGCCGCAGCAGTAATCAATGCCGAGGTTCTCGAAAACACGCGAAGTAGCGGGGTTCTGGCGAACCCATTCTCCGACGGTGGTGTGGAGGTCCGCAGAGGGGGAAGTCATGGCAAATCCCTTCAGGAATTGAGAGTACCAGGGAGACATCGCACAATATGGATATCCGGATATTGATATCCACAACAGAAGACATTATCCTTTCCCTCGCTGCTGGTCAAGCAGAACCCAAGGAGTGCACCGGTCGGATTCGATTTTTGCCAAGGCTTCGATCTCCACAACGATCGGGGTACAACGGAGGCGAAGATGAGCGTGATCCATGGTCCATGCCTTACGGGGGATCAGGCAAACACGGGCTTCGGTGGTCTGGATCGCCCCGGAGTGCCGGCGATGAGCGAAAGACTCAGCACG
>CBFGVX010000052.1:0-23190 GCA_965652425.1 uncultured bacterium
CCGATCGATGCGCGGGACCGGTTCGTGCAGATCTCGGGGACGCTGCGGGTGAGTCTGCTGCACTATCCGTCGCCCGGAGAAGGGGGCGTTGACGACCAGCCGCGAACGCTGGCGAGCCGGACGGTGACGCCGTCGGAGATCCGGGAGGCGTACCGGTCGACGCTGCTGAGCACGCACTACAGCGTGCCGCTGGAGCTGAATCCCCCGCTGACAAGGGAGAATGCGGAGGGGACGCTGCTGCTGGTGGTGCAGTTCCGGGACATTCTGACGGGGCAGACGCATAGCGCGGAGCGTCGGATCGCGCTCTGATTGGGCGTTTTTTCCGATCCCTGCGGGGTTTTGAGTGAAATATGCGATTTTTGCGTGTAGCCGGCGAACCGGAGCGGGGTGTGGTGCGTCCTACAAGGGACCACGCAGCGACTCATCTCTTCTCTCCTTGGTTCTCTGATCAGCCCCGGCCCGACCGCCGGGGCTGTATCTTTATGGGCATGAACGGCAGAGCACATCGCGGACTGTGGATGCGTCGAGCGGGGATGCTGCTGGTGCTGGCCGGGCTGAGCGGTATCGGCGCGAGCGGGTGCCAGAAGGCGCTGTTCCCGCAGGACGAGCCGCGTACACAGTTCGACCGGTACGACCGGTCACGCGATGCGTACGCTCCGAGCTACATCGAGGACGAGTTCGGGCGTCAGCGTCCGAACCTGCAGGGGCGGCTTTCGCCTCGGTAAAGCGGCCCGATCAGGGGGATCGGTGAGCGGTGGAGGTTTCTGCACGGCTCGCCCACCGGCGATGCAGGATCGGGCGGAAAGGTCCTGATAAACCGACGAAAGAGAACCAATCCGCTCTGCGCGTGGTATGCTGGGTAAGGAAAGCATTCTTTTCAAAGGTTTTGGCGTGGATCTGCCCGATACCTGCTGTAGTCTCCAATACACAACGCAATCGGGATCTGGTATGGCCAGCACCAACCGCAACTCGACGACCGGAAGCGCCGCGATGCACGCGCTGGGTCGGCTGTCTCGCACGCAGATCGTGTGGGCGAGCTTGATCCTCGCGATGACGGCGATGGCCGGGCTGCTCTCGATGATGACGGGCAGCGGTTCGCGTCTGACGGTGCTGCCCGCGGCGACGGCGATCTCCGAGGACCGCTCGGACTGGCTGGGCTCGGTGCTCGCACCGGCCGAGCAGGCCGAAGGGCCTCGGTGGGACGGGATCGTGATCCACCACTCGGCTTCGATCCAGGGCAGTCTGGACTCGCTCACCCGCCAGCACGAGCTGCAGGGGCTGCGTGGTCTGGGGTACCACTTTGTGATCGGCAACGGCAACGGTGCGGAAGACGGCGAGTTGATGGTGGGGTACCGCTGGTCGAGCCAGTTGCCCGGCGCGCATGTGGACGGGCCGCGCAGCGAGGAATACAACGCCACGAAGATCGGGATCTGCCTGATCGGCGATGGCGATCGGCGGGGCTTCACGGCCGAGCAGATGTCGACGCTGGTGCAGATCGTTCGCGGCTTGCAGGACGAATTCGGCATTCCCGATGAGGCGGTCGAACTGCACCGCGATGTGGCGGCGACCAGCTCGCCGGGCCGGTTCTTCCCGCAGATCAACTTCCAGCGCGGCCTGCTGCACGCGAGCCGCTGAGCCGGGATCAGACATCCATTGACCACGAACCCTGCACTTGGTGCGGGGTTTTTTCTTGGTGGGTTCGTGGTCGGTGTGTCGGGTTCTCGGGCCGGGTTCTGCGGCGTGATCGGACGCGCCCGGCGAAGCTGCCCCGACTGCGTGGGCTGTGCGGGCCGTGCGCGTCGGCTCCACTTTCGGTCTGGCGGTGTTTCTGAAAGGGGAGGGCGGGGAGTCCGATGAACAGAATCGACGCTTTGGGCGGGCAATCTCGCCCGGAAGCGCTCGTTGAGCGGCAGCGGTCCGCCCCGGACGGAGCCACCGGAGGAGGGCTTGCGTTGAATATGACGAGGACCATCGCCATACTACCCCTCACGCATGAACGGCCGCGATCTCAGGCGTGCCTCATCCGAGACGATCCACGCGAATCCGCAGCCCCCTCAGGTAGACCATTGAAGCACTACACCCCTGCCAAACCCGGAACGAAACTCGCGGGCTTTCATGTGCTCGGCGAGATCGGTCAGGGTGCGGCGTCGACGATCTACCTGGTGCAGGATCAGAAGAACAAGCAGATCTGGGCCCTCAAGCATGTCCGCAAGGACGGGCCGAAGGACCAGCGGTTCCTCGATCAGGCGCTGGCCGAGTACGAGGTGGCCGGGAAGATCAAGAGCCGGCATGTGCGGACGATCGACCGGGTGATCAAGAGCCGCCAGAAGCTGATCTCCATCAAGGAGCTGTTCCTGGTCATGGAGTATGTGGACGGGGTCTCGGTGGAGTTGCACCCCCCCACGACCTTCGAGCAGGCGCTGGACATCTTCGTGCAGACCGCCAAGGGCCTCGCGGACATCCACAAGGCCGGGTTCGTGCACGCGGACATGAAGCCCAACAACATCGTGATCTGCGAGGACGGGACCGTGAAGATCATCGACCTCGGGCAGGCCTGCTCGATCGGGACGGTGAAGGAGCGGATCCAGGGGACTCCGGACTACATCGCCCCGGAGCAGGTGCACCGGCGCGAGATCACGCCAAAGACCGATATCTACAACTTCGGCGCGACGATGTACTGGGTGCTCACGCAGCAGCACATCCCCACGGCGATGAGCAGCAAGAGCGACTCGCTGGTGCAGGGCATCGAGGACTCGCGGATCGAGCGCCCGACCCCGGCGATCGAGCTGAACCCGCGCGTGCCGAAGATGCTCAGCGACCTGATCGACCAGTGCGTCGAGGTGGACCCGGCCAAGCGTCCGGTGTCGATGCAGAGCGTGGTCGGGACGCTGGAGGATGTGCAGGACGAGTTGTCGAGCCCCGACGATGCGCCGTCGCTGGACGACACGAGCGTGCCGGAGAGCGCGTGAAGAGGGCAGGCAAGATGCCTGCCCCACCGAAGAGCACCGGTCGGAGACCGGTGCCACCTGAAAACCAGCGATCACCCACCGAGCAGGCGGCTGTAGAGGCCTCTGGCGCGGTCGAGGTCTTCGAGTCCCTGGAATAGAGCCCGCCCGTCGGCGAAGACGGTGATCTGCACGCCCTCGGGTTCGCGGAGCGTGGCTCGGACGAGGTAGGGGCTGGCGCTGAGGTCGTCGGTCGCGGCGGGGGCGAGGGTTCTGGCGACGGAGTCCAGATCGACCTTCATGCCCTGTTTGGGAGGGGCGACCTGGATCGCGCCTCTGCCGCAGAGCGAGGCGGGGGCGACCGGGGCATCGGATTCGAGATATTCGAACCGGCGCTGAGCGCAGCAGGGGCAGTCGGGAACGCGGCTGCCGGGTCCGGCGTCGATGCGCGAGAACTGCGTGTTCCAGGGGTCGAAGGCGAGCAGGTGTCGCCGGAGCAGATCGAAGCGCCCGATCAGGATTTTGAGGGCCTCGGTGGCGGCGAATGAGGCGGTGGCGCTGGTGACGGTGCCGAGCACGCCGGCGCTGTCGCAGGTGGGCGTCGCGCCGGGGGCGGGTGGCTCGTCGAGGATGCAGCGCAGGCAGGGGCCGACCTCCCACGGGGCCTCGGCTTTGGGCGGGAGGACGGACATGAGCATGCCGCGGGTGCCGACGGCTCCAGCGTAGACCATGGGGATGGCCTCGCGCACGGCGAGGTCGTTCAGCAGCAGGCGGGATGAGAAGTTGTCGGTGCCGTCGAGGAGGACATGGGGACGGGTGTCGGAGGATTCGCAAGACGCGAGGCGGGCGGCGGTGAGGTGGTTGAAGTCGGCGACCTGGGGCCGGAGGTCGGTGGAGGAGTTGATGCGGGCGAGGGCGTCCGCCGCGGCGACGGCCTTTGGGCGGGATTCGAGGGCATCGGCCTCGGAGAAGAGGGTCTGACGCTGGAGGTTGGAGGGCTCGACGATATCGCGGTCGATGAGGCGGATCCAGCCGCCAGAATCCTTCAGGCCGACCCCGGCGCGGACGAGCAGCTCGCTGAGGACCGTGCCGAGCGCGCCGCAGCCGAGGATGACCACGCGCGACGATGCGAGCGTGGCCTGGCCGGACTCACCGATGTCGGGGAGCAGGGTTTGTCGCTGGTAGCGTCCGGCGAGTTTTGGTTTGGTTGACGGGGATTGATCGGGCATACTGGGCGGGTTCCGCGATGAGCAGGCGGAGGAGGAGCATAGCCAACGATGAGTACGCAGGAGGACACAAGCGGACCGATCGGGAGGACACCGCCGGAGGCGTGGCTGAAGCTGCTGAGCGATCCGGACCGGTGGAGTCCGCCGTCGCCGCGCCCGACGCGGGTGGAGACCGAGCGGCTGGTGGTGCGGATGTACGAGCCGGGCGATGCGCGGGCGCTGTTTGAGGCGATCGAAGGGGACCGGGTGAACCTGCTGCCGTGGATGCTATGGGCGCACACGGACCATCGGACGGAGTCGGACTGCGCGTACTTCATCGAGATGTCCCGGCGAAAGTGGGAGCAGCACGACAGCACCGACTTCATCATGGGCATCTTTGAGAAATCGAGTGGTCACCTGCTCGGAGGCACGGGTCTGCACCGGATCCGTCCGGACCTTCGCGAGGCGGAGGTGGGTTACTGGCTGCACTCGTCGGCGCGGGGACGGGGAATCTGCACGGAGTCGACGGGCGGGCTGATATCTGCGGCACTGCGGGCTCAGGAGGATGGCGGCTGGGGTTTTCGCCGAATGGTGATCTTCAATGCCGCGAACAACATCGCCTCGCGACGAGTCTGTGAAAGACTGGGTCTTCGTCTGGAACAGCGAACCAAACAGGATCGCTACGCTGGCGCACCCGGAGAGGCCGAAGCGTTGGGCTACCATGACACTCTGGGCTACGCCGTGCTTGCGGACGAGTGGGACTTCGAGCGGGGGCGTGCGAAGGAGGGGATCGGATGGAAGGGAATGGAAACGGAAATGCCCTGAAGCAGACCGTCGGTTGGGTGCTGGTTGTCGTGCTGATTGGTGCGGTGGTCATGACTGCGGTATACATGCGCGAGCGCCAGGGGATGGCCAATGAAATCGATCGGTTGAACGACACGGATCCTGCGGTACGCAGCGAAGCAAGTGCGTATCTGTTTGGTGGTGACTCACGAGAGTTCGGACGGCTCGGCCAGAGTCTTCGCGCCTCGGATCTGCTCGAAACAGAATCGCGAGACTTCTCCGATGCTTCGCTGGAACAGGTGTTTGAGAATCTGATTCTCCCTGCCAATCCGGATTGGGCGATTTATGTCCGCACCCCCCGGACTTTTATTCGCGCCGTGATCGCAGGCGTCCGGTCCGATCCGCTTGCGACGGAGCGGAGGGGCAGAGCCGTCTCCATGTACGACAAAATGCTGCAATACGGCGGCGGAAGGAAGACTCCTCGCAGTATGTATTGGAGATATGCCTCGACCGATGATCGTGACCTGATTCTCGCAGGCCTGCTGGAGATTTCGATAGCGGCGGCCAGCGATCCGAACGCTGACTTTGAGTCAACCGGAATCCAGGTCGGCTTGGAACGGATCGGTGATGAGGCGCTTGTGGCCTTGGATCCGCTCGTCAACTCGGTATCACCGGAACTGCGCAGGAAGACCTGGTTCATGCTCGCGGCGAGCGGCGATCTGCGTGGGCACGACCCCGACTGGGATTCCGCAGATCCTGCGGTGGCAGAAGCGATGATCGTGGCGAAGGTCGCCGCGGCATTGAACGCGGATGAGGCGATCGATCGGCTTCGGAACGAGTTGAATCCGGACTCGGCTTACCACGCGGTACTTGATACTCTCGCCGTGTTGCCTCGCGACACGAGGGATCGCCTCGATCTGTCTCCCGATCGTATGCCTCCTCCGCCACCTGTCGATCTCATCATGGATATCTACCAGGCATCGACCACCGTTTGGATCGCCCGCAGACGGCTGCTCATGAATCAGCAGTCGGAGGACTTTTTGCGATCACTCTGACAACCCGCCAATGAAAAACCCCGGTGGAGGACACCGGGGTTTCTCGTGAGCTGTGTGCTTGCGTGCGGCGAGGAAACTCGGAGCGGGCTTCGTCACCATCCTGCACGCGCTTCAGCGCACTCTGCGGACATTACTGTAGAGGAACATGCTCTGCAATCTCAAGTCCGAAGGCGTCGAGGCCTGGTAATTCTTTCGGACGATTCGTGAGCAGGCGTAAGCGCGAGATGCCCAGCTCGCGCAGGATCTGGCCCCCGATGCCGAACTCGCGCTGGTGCATGGGCATCGCGCTGGCGCCCGCGCCGGTGGGTCGCGTGAGGTCGGGGTCGTCGCTGTCGGCCTTGCGCGGGCGCGAAATGGCGGTCAGACGCTGCACGAAATCGTCCCCCACGCCCTCCGGACGCAGATACACGATCGCGCCGCGCCCCTCGCGCTGGATGGCTTTCATCGCGTCGCGCAGGTCATGAGCGCTCGAATGCTCGGAGTCGTTCTCGTGGTGCGAGAATATGTCGCCGAGCAGGTTCCGGCGGTGCATCCGCACCAGCGTCGGCACGCTCTGCTCGATGACATGCCCGGAAGAATCCAGATCGCCCACACCCCCCACCGTCAGGGCGAGCTGCGGCTGCGGATCGACGACCGAGTCGAACGCGATGAGGTTGAAGGTCCCGAAATCGGTGGTGATCGGCGTGCCCGAGCGGGGCTCGATGCGCTTCACCAGCCGCTCGCGCGTGAGCCGGTGCTCGATGATCTGAGCCACCGAGCAGATCTTCAGGTCGTGCTCCTTCGCGAACACCTCAAGATCGGGCAGGCGGGCCATCTCGCCGTCGGGCTTCATGATCTCGATGATCACCGCGGCGGGCTTCAGCCCCGCGAGGCGGCAGAGATCGACCGAGCCCTCGGTCTGGCCAACCCGGACCAGAACGCCGCCGTCGCGGGAACGGAGGGGGTTGATGTGGCCGGGGCGGACGAAGTCGTCGGCGGTGAACTGGGGGTCGATGGTCATGCGGATGGTGCGGGCCCGCTCCTTGGCCGACACGCCGGTGGTGAAGCCGTGGCGCGGGTGGCCGTCGATGGCGACGGTGAACGGCGTGCCTCGGACGGAGGTGTTGACGGGGGCCTGGTCGTGGAGCTGGAGGCGGTCGCAGTCGGCCTCGGGCAGCGAGACGCAGAGGTAGCCCATGGCCTTCTGGAGCATGAAGGTGACGGCCTCGGGCGTGATGAACTCGGCGGCCATGACCAGATCGCCCTCGTTCTCGCGGTCCTCATCGTCGGTGAGGATGACCATTTTGCCGCGGCGGAGGTCTTCGAGCACCTCGGGGATGGGCGAGAAGGGAGCGGGAACGCCGGGTTGGTGCGCTGCGGTCATGGGGACATGGTAGGAACAACCGCAGATTTCAGTGCGGATTGACCGGCGATCGTGGTCGTTGGAGCGGATCATCGCCCGTATCATTGGCAATCGACCGATCCGCTCGCGTACATCTGTTTGCAGAGGCACCCATCATGGCCACCGACCACATTTCCGAAGCGATTTTCGATCTCATCCGTGCCAACGACGCGGACGCCGCGGGCATTCTGGCGCGGGAGTCCGAGCGTCAGGAGAACACGCTGGAGCTGATCGCCAGCGAGAACCACGCGTCGCCGGCGGTCATGTACGCCATGGGCACCTGCATGACCAACAAGTACGCCGAGGGGTATCCCGGCAAGCGGTACTACGGCGGGTGCGAGTTCCACGATCAGGCCGAGGAGCTGGCGCGCGACCGGGCGAAGAAGCTGTTCGGCTGCAAGTTCGCCAATGTCCAGCCCCACTCGGGAGCGCAGGCCAACGCCGCGCTGTTCCTGGCGTACCTGAACCCCGGCGACACCTTCGCGAGTCTCGAACTCTCCGACGGCGGGCACCTCTCGCACGGGCTCAAGGTCAACATGAGCGGCAAGTGGTTCAACCCCGTCCATTACCCGCTGATCCGCGATGAGAGCTCGCCGGACTTCGAGACCATCGACTACGACGCTGTGGAAGCCGTCTGCATGGAGCACAAGCCGAAGCTGCTCATGTGCGGCTACTCGGCGTACCCGCGCGTCATCGACTTTGCGCGCTTCCGGCAGATCGCCGACAAGTGCGGCGCGATCCTGCACGCCGACATCGCGCACATCGCGGGCCTGGTCGCGGCGGGCGAGCACCCCTCGCCGTTCCCCCATTGCCATGTCGTCACGACGACCACACACAAGACCCTGCGCGGGCCGCGCGGCGGGCTGTTCCTCACCAACGATGAGGAGCTCGCCAAGAAGTTCGACAAGGCGCTCTTCCCCGGCACGCAGGGCGGGCCGCTCATGCATGTCGTGCTGTCGAAGGCCATCGCCTTCGGCGAGGCGCTCACGCCGAGCTTCAAGCACTACCAGCAGCAGGTGAAGGCGAACGCCCGCGCGCTGGCGATGGCGCTGATCGATGCGGGTTATCGGATCACCTCCGGCGGCACGGACAACCACCTGATGCTGGTGGACCTGCGCCCGCGCGAGGCCGAGCTGACCGGCGCCGACGCCGAGAAGTGGCTGGAAGCCGCGGGCATCATCTGCAACAAGAACGGCATCCCGCAGGACCCGCGCCCGCCGATGAAGACCAGCGGCCTGCGCCTCGGCACGCCAGCACTGACGACGCGCGGCTTCAAGGAAGAGCAGATGAAGACCGTCGCGGCGTTCATCGATCGGGTGCTCGAAAGCAAGGGCGATGAGGCGGTCGCCAAGCAGGTGCGCGAGGAAATCCGCATTCTGTGCGAAAAGTTCCCCCTTCCCAACGGGGCGACGGCGGGGGCGGCGGTCTGAGATTTTTCTTGCACTCCCCCCCGACTATTATTATCGTAGTAACACCCGATACTGACCGTTCATGCTGCGTTGCATGAAACGGTCATTCCTACTCGGGGTTGCATTCAAGGAGATTTGCATGAAACTGTCCCCTGTATACGGTGGCCTCGCGATCGCCGTGCTTGCGGCAACGGCCTTCTTTCGTTTCGCACCGCAATCGGATGCCGCGATCAATGATGATGGCGCGTCGAGTCGGAACGCGATCGCGCTCAACAAGTTCGTGATTCGCCATATCGCGGAGACGGGTGTTTTCTTTCAAGCCGCGATGGATATGAATGGAGACGGAGAGCTGTCCGGTGAACTCGCCGATGTATATGCGGTGTCGCTGTCGGAAGGCGCTGCGGGCGTTCGTGCCGAACACGAAGAGGAAGCGCTCGCGCCGGACACATTCGTCGACCGGGGCATCATCGCGAACCTGTCGCGAGAATCCGTGACGCTGTTCTTCGTGCTCGGCGAGGGTCAGAAGAAAATCGTGCTCCAGCCGCTGCAGGCCGTTCTGATCGGAGAGCCGACTGATTTGCTCTTGGGTTCGCACGCTTGGGGCTGTGTCTGCATATGCTGCCCGGAAACCGGGAATTGCCAGAGCATCACGATCTCGTGCGAAGATTTGCTGCCGGGTTACACAGGAAGCGGTGAATGCAACTGTAACCACGCGAACGGGAAACGGTGCGTGTTCTACGATGCCGATGGCAGGGTGGTGCGGGGCACGACTTCGGTCTGTGAGAGCGCCTTCGTACCAGTTGTCACCCCGTGACTCTGAAGGTCCGGGCCGCTAGTGTGGCTGAAGGGATTTTTGTGCGAAATCGATGAAAATCCTTGCACAACTTATGCGGTAGCGCATGCTAGCATTGCGGGACTCGATACCGATCCCCTCGCTGTGGATCCACGCCGGACGGTGCCGCCCGCTGGCAAGGAGATTTCCATGAACACGAAACTCAGCAGAATCATCGGGGGATGTTTCGCGGCGGGATGCCTGGTTGCGGGATCGGTGTATTTCACGACGGCGCCGAAGGCGGTCGCCGCCGTGCAATCCGAGTGGACCGTCATCGATGACGAGAACCTCTTCCTGCACGACCTGACCTCTGGGCCCGCCACCTTCGTCGCGGCGATGGTTATCGGCGAGGACGGGGCCGTCACCGCCGAGATCGCCCACCTCAACCCCGTCCGCTTCGCTCCGGCGAGCACCAAGGTGGTCGCGGCGAAGTCCTCGAACCATGTCGCGATGGAGACCACGCTCGATCGCAGCATCGTCATGAACGCCGGCGAGAAGATACTCGTCGCCTACTTCCAGACCGCAGAGGGTCTGAAGGAAATTCATGTGCATCCCGGCGAGGGCATCGCGATCGGCGCTCTTCCCGATGTCGCCGCCAACCGCTACCGGTGGGGCTGCAAGTGCGTCTGCCTCAGCGGCAACGGCGATCTGGAGCAGGCGGTCATGCTCTGCACCGATGTGTTCCCCGATCAGAATGTCAGCGAGCGCTGCGACTGCATCGATCTCGTCGGCACGCAGTGCTGGTTCTTCGATGAAGACGGCGTGCTGATCGACGGCGCGATGAACGGCTGCAAGAGCGGCCTGCTGCCGGTTCCCAAGACCACGCCGTGAATCGGGCGAGTCTGCGGGTGTCTCCACGCCGCGACTCGAGTTCGTGAAGACACGAGGCGGCGACACGAGGCACGGTGCCTGAGTCTCTTCGCTTCTTGCATACTGAAAGGTTCAAGATGAATCAGAAATCTCGCATCATGGGAATCACCGGAATTGCTGTCGCCGGCGTGATCGCGGCCTGCGCGGCAATGTTCAGTGCACCCTCCGCCAGCCATGCCTCGCCCGAACCGTCCTGGCACCGGCTCGACTCCACGGCGATCTTCCTGCACGACCTGACCTCGAGCCCGGCAACACTCGCCGCGGCTATGTGTATGAACGCCGACGGTACGGTCAGCGGCGAGCTGACCACGCTTCACGAGCTGCGTTATCTGCCCAGTCCTGAAGGCATCGTCGCCGCGCGCTCGCGCGATGCGGTGGCGCTCGGCGATCCGGTCGAGGGCATGGTGTTCTTCAATCCGTCTTCCGAAGCCGTGATGGCGTACTTCGAGGTCGGGGGCACCATGCGCGAGATCAAGCTGCTGCCCGGCGAGGGCGTGGCGATCGGCGAGCTGAACGCACGGATCGCCGCACAGACCCAGCGCGGGTGTCGGTGCATCTGCGCCGGGGTGCACCCCGAGACCGGAGAGCCGGTTCAGGAGATCATCTTCGTGGCCTGCCGCGTTGCGGTCGTCAATGCAGAGGACGGCGAGCCCTGCGACTGCTCGGGAATCAACGACCAAAACTGCTGGCCTGCGAATCCTGTGCACCCGGATTACGACGGCAAAACGCGCGAGTGCGGCACGGGGTTCATCCCCGTGAGCAAGCATCGTCACCGCTGACCAAACTTCGCAACGCGCTCGAATGCCCCGCTGACCGACCGATGCTACGCTTCGGTCGGTTTTCCTTTTGTCCCGCCACACCGCATTCCCCACGGAGGCCCCATCCATGTCCGCTCCGAAGATCCTCGCCTTTTCCGGCTCCCTGCGCGTCGAATCGTTCAACCAGAAGATGGTGAAAGTCGCGGCGGAGGGCGCGAAAGCAGCGGGAGCCGAGGTCACCGTGATCTCTCTGCGGGAATACCCGCTTCCCCTCATGGATGAAGACCTCGAAGCCGCGAGCGGTCTCCCCGAGAACGCCAGGAAACTCAAGGATCTGTTCAAGAGCCACGACGGTGTGCTCCTGGCCTCGCCGGAGTACAACGGCTCGGTGACGGCGGCGCTCAAGAACGCGATCGACTGGGTCAGCCGCCCGCTGGGCGACGATGAACCCCTGGAGGCGTTCGGCAACAAGGTGTGGTGCATCATGTCCGCCTCACCCGGCGGGCTCGGCGGCATCCGAGGGCTGATCCACCTGCGCTCGCTGCTCGGCGGGATCCGGGTGCATGTCATCCCGCAGCAGCACGCCCTCGGCGGGGCGGGGGACAAGTTTGACGCGCAAGGCAAGCTGACCGACGAGAAGCTGCGCGAGACGGTGATGGGCTTGGGCAGAACGCTCGCGGACACCTGCCGCAAGCTCAACGCCTGAGCGATCCGTTGAGGGAGTCATTCAAAAACGAACACGCCCCCGCGTCGTAAACCGATGCGGGGGCGTTTGCGTATGTTCGGTTGGCCGATCGCGTCGACCAAGCCGCGATGATCAGGCGCGGCGGCGACGGGAGACCACCAGGCCAGCCACGCCGAGCAGGGCGATCGAGCCGGGGGTCGGGATGGTCGAGCCGAGGGTGATGATGCGGACATTGTCCACATGCACACCGAGCGAGTGCAGCGAACCCGAGAGGGTGTAGCCGTCCTCGGAAATGGTCAGGAACTCGGCCCACGCCGAACCCTCAAGGGCTCCACGCTTGCGGAGGGCGGAGTTGGTGGTGTGGCTCACGCCGGGACCGGCGAGGTAATCGGAGTCGTCGAGGGTGGTGCGGAACCACTCTCCGTCGTGCCAGTCACCGCCGAGAATCAGACCGATGATCGGCTGCTCGAAGGTGATGGAGAACTCCATGATGATGGACTTGTTGGGGTTGTTGCCAACAAGATCCTGGTGGATGAAATAACTGTTGATGAACGAGCCGGCTTCGATCGTGCCGAGGGTGGTCGGACGGTTGAAGCGGTGGTAGGTACCGCTCTGGCCGGGGATATCGATCATCAGCGGCTGCTCGAGGGTGTAGCTCTGGGCTTCCATGTACAGCGACATGGCCTGATCGTTCGCGAGCGCTCCGTAGGAGAAACTCACGGGCGATTCGGTCTGGGGGACCATCTGGAGCTGGCCCGACCAGCTGGCGATGCCCGCAGACGCTGCGCCAGCGGTGGCGAGAACGCCGACAGCCGCGAACGCGACAAACTTGGTGTTCATTGGAACATCTCTCTTCCTGGTGTTCTGACTCTTCTCGATCTTGACCGACGGTTCGGAGAAGCTGTGCGGGCCGCTCCGATAAGAGGTCAGGATCTCCCTGTGTGTGGATACAGGATACGGCGCTTTTCGGACGCTGCGCCGAATTTTTCAAAATTTTTGATTCCTTTACCCTGGACCCAGCATTTGCGACAGGATGATCTGGCCAAATTCCTATATGAGTATATGCAAAAAGACGCGATACCGAACTGGTCCGTTCGGTATCGCGTCAGGTCGGCTCGGCCTGAGGCACAGGTTCTGTCTTTACCCGCTCGTCGGCAGGGAATCGCAGCTCAGGACGAACGCCGACGCTTGAATCCGATCAATCCGGCGAGTCCGAGCAGCGCGGCCGAACCGGGCGTCGGGATGACCGACCCCATGGTGATCACGCGGATGTTGTCCACATGAACCGAACGCGAGTGAAGCGAGCCGGAGAGGGTGTAGCCATCATCTGAAACCGTGAGGAATTCAGCGCTGGCAAGCCCTTCCAGAGCCCCACGCCGACGCTGATCCGAGTTCTTGGCGTATTGCACACCCGGTCCGCCCAGGTAATCCGAGTCGTCGAGGGTGGTGCGGTAGAGCTCGCTGTCGTGCCAGTCTCCACCGACGATCACGCCGAGAATCGGCTGGTCGAAGGTGATCGTGAACTCCATCGCTCCGAACTTGTTGAAGTCGTTGCCAACAAACTCCTGATGCACGAAGTAGCTGTTGATCTCGGTGCCCGCTGGAATCGCGAAGGGTGCGGCGGGCCGGTTGAAGCGATGGTAGGTGGCCTCTGTTCCGGGGATATCCGCCATCAGAGGCGAGGCGAGCACATGATTCGTGGTCTCGATATACAGCGCCATGCTCTCGTCGCTCGCCATATCCCCCCATTTGAAGGAGATCGGCGCTTCGGTGTTCGGAACCAGTGAGAGCTGGCCAGAGAAGCTGACGATGCCGGCCGAAGCCGATCCGGCGGTGAAGATGGACGCAGCGATAGCGAGCGCAATGGGAGTGCGGTTCATGTACTCATCTCTCTTCCGTTGTCTGTGACACGCCTTCATCCCAACAACACCCACTCGAAGTGGCGTGCGGTCTGGGATGTGGCGCTGTCGCCTGTGCACTTCAAGTGTGCGCAGAAATGGCCGACAGTCACGCGATGCGCGACAATTTTTGACAGGTAACTTCTGAAACAGGCAAGATTTACAGTATTTGGGCCCGGATCACCCGACCCAGCATCCGATAACCGACAATCCCCTGTTCAAGGTATGTTTCGAACAAGGCATTGCTGCTCGTTTACGCACATCTGACCTTTCTGAACGGCCTGGCGAAGCCCCTCGTAAATGACCGTGCAGACGGAAACCGCCTGATTCAGACTGCGCTCTCCGGGCATCATGGGAAGCCGCAATCCCCGATCCGGGTACCGGTCGAGGATGGCGTCGGGCAAACCGGTGGTTTCGCGCCCGAAGACCAGGGCATCGCCCAGTTGCAGGTCGGCATCCCAGACGCTGCGGCTGGCGCGCGTGCTCAGCAGCCACAGGCGATCGGTGGGCAACTGCTCCATGCATGCATCCCAGTCGGCGTGCTCCCGGACACCCAGCCGCGACCAGTAGTCCAGCCCGGCACGCCGGCAGGCCTTTTCATCGGTCTCGAAACCGAGAGGATGGATCAGGTGCAGGGCGCAGCCGGTGGCGACGCAGGTCCGCCCGATGTTGCCGGTATTGTTGGGGATCTCCGGCTGGTGCAGGACGATGTGGAAATGGGGCGTGCTGGCTGGGGTCGGCATGTCCGGACGATACCAACAGCCGATCCGTAAGAGGCGAGTGGCATGAGCAGTCGGGACCAACGCGGGGCCACCGAGAAGGAGCGGCTGCGGATCGAGATGATCGAACGCCTGCGCTCCATCTCGGCGGATCGCGCGATGGAGGACTCGCTGAGCGTGTGCGATGCGCTGCGGGGCATGCTTGAGGAACTCGCGCCGGACGGCGTGGTGATGTCGTTCTCGGCGATTCGGCGCAGCGGTGTCCACGATGAGGTCGATCTGAGCGCGCTGCACCACTACCTGCTGGAAACAGGCCGGCTCGCTCTGCCCCGGCTGGACTGGGAAACCCGCTCGATGGAAGCGCTGCTTCTGCCCAGTGCGCCGGTGCTGGACGAGGCGACGATGCTGGAGGTCCGGCGCCACGGCGTTCCCGAGCCGGCACGAGGGGAAGCGGTGGCCCCCGCTGCTCTGCGTGCGATTCTGATCCCGGGGCTGGCCTTCGACGCGCGGGGCGGGCGGCTAGGGCGTGGCGGCGGGTTCTACGATCGGTTTCTCCAGCGTCTGGAGGGAAACGCGAGGCCGGTGCTGATCGGCGTGTGCTTCGGCGTGCAGGTGGTCGAGCGCGTGCCGATGCAGCCACACGACCGGCGTGTGGATCGCGTGGTGACCGAATCCTCGCGGATGGTGTGCGATCGGTGAACATCGCACGGTTTTGAATCGTTCGTGTCCTGAGAGCACGATGGTCGATACCATCGGAGAGGTACGGCACACCGCTCGCGCAGGGTGCGGGTCGGTGCTGGCCTCCTTGTTTTCATCCCGAATTGCTCGGTTTTCCCCCGCAGCCGCAGGAGTGCACGCTCATGGCCCTGCCATCTCAATCCGCTCGCAGCCGCAACTCCTCGTACGGCCCCCGGTTCACGGTCAGCCGCCGGCGTCCCCGTCGCGGACGGGCCCGGCTGATCCTGGCGATCTTCCTGCTGGTAGTCGGGCTGGTCTCGATCTATCTCTTCCAGCTCGGCGGCGATGATCCGAAGACCACGCCGGTCGCGGCGAACACGAGCGAGACCGACGACAGCGATGCCCCGCCGCAGAACATCCCGGTGCAGCGCCCGCTCACGGCCGGGCCGACCGGCGGCAACAGCCCCGCCACGCCTGCGGCTCAGCCCGATCCGTCGCGCGAGCTGGTGATGGGCGGATCCGGCGGCCCGACCAACCAGCCCGCCACGACTCCGACTCCGGAGCGCCAGCGCGATCCGCTGCAGACCCCCGCCGATCGCACGGATCGCCCGGCGACGAACCAGCCGCAGCAGCCCACGCCGCAGCGCCCGAGCGGCACGGACACGGGCGGGCGGGCTGCGGAGATCCAGTCGCTGATCCGCAGCGGCGACGATCACATGGCTCGCGGGCACGCCCCCGCTGCGCGGGAGGCGTACAACCGGGCGCTGCATCACGCGCGGGCCACGGAGGCGGACCGCGCGGTGCTGCGTGAGAAGCTGACCGGGATCGCCCAGGAACTCACCTTCTCCGGTCGCGTGGTGCCGGGCGACGAGATGGCCTACGAGTACACCGTGCGTCAGGGCGACCTGCTCAGCACGATCGTCCGGCGCGAGGGCCTGGATGTCGAGTGGATGCTCATCGAGCGGGTCAACGGCGTGTCGGCGAACCGCATCCGGGTGGGCCAGACGCTGAAGCTGCTGCGCGGGCCGTTCCACGCGGTGATCTCCAAGAGCGCGTACCGGCTCGATCTGTACTCGGATTTCCGCGATTCGGCCGGCAACCGGCTCTACCTCGGCTCCTACAGCGTCGGTCTGGGAGAGTACGACTCGACGCCGGAGGGCGCGTGGGTGGTGCGGACGAACTCGAAGCTGATCGACCCGGCGTGGGTGAACCCGCGCACGGGCGAGCGCTTCGCCTCCAAGGACCCTCTGAACCCGATCGGCAACCGCTGGATCGGCATCCGCGGCACCGACTCGAACACCGAGAACGAGGAGGGCATCGGCCTGCACGGCACGATCGAGCCCAACTCGATCGGTCAGCAGATGTCCATGGGCTGCGTGCGGATGCTGAGGGCGGACATCGAACTGATGTACGACCTGCTGGTTCCCGAGGTGTCCACGGTGCAGATCGTCCGCTGACGGCACGGCACGACGGCGGATCGACAACCCTTACATAGCTCGTACATATCGCCCCGGCGAGGGGGCGTTGTGCTGCGCTGAATGCGGCAAAAAACGCTATAATCTCGGTGCTGTCGCCGATCTCTGAGCGGCGGCTCCGGCGTGGTCGATTCCGGCCCGCCGCCGCGCTTCGCGGACCCCTGCGACCCCCGACGAGAGTTGTTTGCCCCCATGGCCGAATCCAACGCCTCGACCCCGACCGACCAGCCCGCCGCCACCCCCGTTCCGGCCAAGAAGACTGAGTACGGGGCCGACCAGATCCGCATTCTGGAGGGCCTGGAGGCGGTGCGCAAGCGCCCGGGCATGTACATCGGCGACACCGGGCTGGCCGGTCTGCACCACCTCTGCTGGGAAGCGGTCGACAACTCGATCGACGAGTGCATGGCCGGTCGGGCGACGACCGTCACGGTTCGCGTGCACGCCGATGGCTCGCTGAGCGTCTCCGATGACGGCGTGGGCATCCCCGTCGAGATCAAGAAGCACGACAACCCGCTCTACAACGGCAAGCCGGCGGTCGAACTGGTTATGACCGTGCTGCACGCCGGCGGCAAGTTCGGCGAGGAGAACTCGGCCTACAAGGTCTCCGGCGGCCTGCACGGCGTGGGCATCTCCTGCGTGAACGCCCTGTCGGAGCGCCTCAGCGTCGAGATCCATCGCGATGGGCAGGTCCACAAGATCGGCTTCACGCGCGGCGTCACCACCGAGCCGCTGCATGTGATCGGCGAGATCGCCCCCGATGCGACACGCCAGTCCGGCACAACCGTCACCTTCAAGCCCGACCCGCAGATCTTCCCCGACACCGAGTGGAACTTCCAGACGCTCAGCCACCGCCTGCGCGAGCTGGCGTACCTCAACCCCGGCACCATCATCCGCATCGTGGACGAGCGGGTCGGCGCCGACGGCAAGCCCAAGGACGAGACCTACCGCTTCGATCGCGGCCTGTTCGAGTATGTCGAGCACATCAACGCCAGCAAGGGCACGCTGCACGACATCGTCCACATCGCCGGCGAGAACGAGGGCTCGGGCCTGTCGCTGGAGGTCGCCTTCCAGTTCAACGACTCGTACTCCGAGCTGATGCTGTGCTTTGCCAACAACATCCGCACCATCGACGGCGGCACGCACCTCTCCGGCTTCAAGACCGCGCTCACACGCACGCTCAACAACTACATCAAAAGCGCGAACCTCATCAAGGCCAAGGACCCCGTCCCCTCCGGCGACGACTGGCGCGAGGGGCTCGCGGCGGTCATCAGCGTGAAACTCCCCGACCCGCAGTTCGAGGGCCAGACCAAGGGCAAGCTGCGCAACACCGAGGTCGAGGGCTTCGTCAGCGCGATCGTCGGCGACAAACTCCAGACCTGGCTCGAGGAGCACCCCTCCGAAGCGAAGAAGATCTGCCTGAAGGGCATCACCGCCGCGCAGGCGCGCGAGGCGGCCCGCAAGGCCCGCGACCTGACCCGTCGCAAGAGCGCGCTCGAGAGCGGCTCGATGCCCCACAAGCTGCGCGACTGCACGACCAAGGATGTGGACCGCTCGGAGATGTTCATCGTCGAAGGCGATTCCGCGGGCGGGTCGGCGACGCAGGGGCGCAATGTCGAGACGCAGGCCATCCTGCCGCTGCGAGGCAAGCTGCTCAATGTCGAGAAGGCACGGCTGGACAAGGTGCTGGCGTTCGAGGAGATCCGCACGCTGATCGCCGCGCTCAAGTGCGGCATCGGCTCGGACTTCGACATCAGCAAGCTCCGCTACGGGCGCATCATCATCATGACCGACGCTGATGTCGACGGATCGCACATCCGCACGCTGCTGCTCACCTTCTTCTTCCGGCAGATGCCCGAGCTGATCCGTCGCGGCAAGATCTTCATCGCCCAGCCGCCGCTCTACCAGGTCACGCGCAACCGCAAGAGCCAGTATGTCATCAACGAGCGCCAGATGGACGATGTGCTCATCAACCTCGGCACCGACGGCGCTGCGCTGGTCGTGCGCGAGATCGAGATGATCGAGGAATCGGGCGAGGTCATCGAGGCCAAGCCGAAGACCGTGCGCACCATCGAGGGCGATGAGCTGCTCAAGGCCATCAAGCTGCTCCGTCGCTTGGGCGAGCTGATCGAGGTCTCCGAGCGGCGCGGCGTGCGCTTCCTCGACCTGCTCGACGCCCGCCAGCGCGATCCCAAGGGCGAGGGCCGCCTGCCCAGCCACCGCATCACCTGGCGCGGGGCCGACGCGTTCGCGTGGTCGGACGAACAGGCCCGCCGGATCATCGCCGAAGAGGGCCTGATGCCCGAAGAGGACGCGATCGCCGCACGCGAGCACGCCGAGTCCAACGGCAGGCCCGCGCCGATCGAGAGCGATGAGAAGCCCCTAGCGACCGTGCGCGAACTGCACGAGAACAAGGAGATGATGCCGATCATCGAGCAGCTCGGCGACATGGCCATCGACATCGATGATTACGGGCTGGTGCAGGAAGAGGCCGTCACCGGCGAGAAGCTGCCGACCAAGTACGCGTGGGCGATGCAGAAGAAGTCCAGCGCCAAGGCCGAGCAGGCCGACACCGACGAGGACGGCGAAGAGACCGCGCCCGAAGCTCCCGAGGCCAAAGTCATCGAAGCGGCATCGATCCCCGACATCCTCGCGACCCTGCGCGACCTCGGCCGACGCGGCATGGAGGTCAAGCGCTTCAAGGGTCTGGGCGAGATGGACCCCGAGCAGCTCTGGGAGACCACGATGGACTTCGAGAAGCGCACGCTGATGCGCGTCACCTGGGACCAGGGCGAGGCGGCGGACGAGCTGTTCACGACGCTGATGGGCGAGAATGTCGAGCAGCGCCGGAAC
This sequence comes from uncultured bacterium, assembly GCA_965652425.1. Classification (GTDB taxonomy): domain Bacteria; phylum Planctomycetota; class Phycisphaerae; order Phycisphaerales; family UBA1924; genus JANSXG01. The sequence continues at coordinate 19,544 of CBFGVX010000052.1, forward strand.
TACATCGAGAAGCATGCGCTTGAGGTGAAGCAGCTGGATGTTTGAGCGATCAGGGCACAGCGCACCTGATTTTCGGAGATCTCGACCGTGAGCCAAGAACGCTGGTTCGGAGATCACAAGTCAACAGGTTCTGTCGACTGGCCCGAGGGTGTCCGAGACAAGCTCCAAGCTCGCTACCGACGGCATCGACGCACGATGTGGCGATGGTTGGCGATCCCGATCGGCATCCTCGCTCTCGGCTCTGCGGGCGCTCTCATCGCGACCGTTCCGGGCGTTGCCGCTCACCCATTGGGCGTGCTCGGCGTTTCTCTGATCGCAGGAGTTATCCTGTTCGCGCTGGTAGTCCTGCCCGCAAACGACGCTCGCCAGAGAAGCAAAGTCATCCGCTCCACCTTAAAGAGCGAGTCACTCGAGCGGTTCGAGCTGTGCCCTGAGGCAATTGATGCGTATGAGAATATGAATCCGGCTGACCGCGAACTTTATCTCCGTGATGTCCCGCTTGAGATTTTGGTTGTGCCAGAGCACGACATTGTCGTGCAGCATGATCGATCGCCGAACATCCTGCTGGAGAGCGTTCCGATTATGACCTTGGGTATCACCGATCATCCGATTGTCGTCGCCAGTCCACGACCAGTACCCCTGTCAGAGTCCGAGCTCCACGAGATCAGGAACCGGCGAAAGGCGATACTGAGATCATCTTTGAAATTCGCGGCGTTCTACATCGCACTGACCGTGATGATGGTGTCCGTTCTCGTGCTTCTTGCTCTCAGCCCGAGCACTCTTCGGAACGACATCAGTTTCTCGGTTCTCGTATCGCTCGGCTGGATCTACTTTACATGGGTGCTTATCTTTCGAGTACGCCACCAATTGTTGCTTGCGTACCGGTTAGGACGCGACCTTGCCGATGCCAGTTGTGAGGTGCTCGACGGCAAAGCAGCACTGGATGAGCTCTATGCCGACGAACTACCAGACGAGCTTCGCCCGCATACCCCGCCATTGATCGTTAGACGGCTGCGGTACTCGAAGTTGTGGTGGCTACTCGATGACACTCCGGCGCTGTGGCGCAGGTGCCCAAGTTGAAGCTACCGGTAGCGAAGCCCGCCAGTCAGCCCTAACTCCACCACCACCACCTCCGGCGGCACGCCGATCCTGACCGGGACGATGCTCGTGCCGAGGCCGCGGGAGACCACGACCGGGCAGGCGGTCGCGGCGATCGACGCGTCGATTAGGCCGCCGGCGTAGCGCTGGCCGTACTCGCTGGGGATGCCGGGCGTGCCGAGGAAGGGGACGCGGATCTGGCCGCCGTGGGTGTGGCCGCAGAGTGCGAGGTCGATGCGCGGACCGCCGGGTGCGCGGACGGATTCGAGCTCGAGCGTGTCGGGCACATGGGCGAGCAGCACGCGGGGTGTGTCGGGATGGACGCCCGCGAAGGCGCGCTCGGGATCGACGGTGTGGGTGAGCAGGTCGCCGAGGCCGACGAAACAGAGGGCACTCGCCGGGTCGCGCGGCGGACCTGTGGAGATCGTGCGCGATCCCGCGTCGAGGAACACGCGGTCGTTGTCGATCATGCGCACGCCAATGTCGGCCAGGGCGCGGCCCATGCGCTTGCCGCCGGCGTACCAGTCGTGGTTGCCGAGCACCCCCACCACCCCGATCACTCCCGGCGCGCTGATGAGCGGTTTGAAAAGTTCCGCCGCACGATCGATCGGGCCGGGGCCGTTGTGGACATAGTCGCCGGTGAGCACGACGAGGTCCGGTTTCTCGTCGAGGGCGATCTCGACCGCACGGGCGATGTGCGACTCGTGGACGCGCGGGCCGAGGTGCGTGTCGCTGAGTTGAACGATGCGCAGCCCGTCGAGCGACTCCGGCAGGCCTCGGATCGGGACTCGGTACCGCCGGACGGCGATCATGGTCGGCTCGATCGCCGAGGCGTAGACCGGGGCGGAGAACATCGCCAGCCCGGCACCGGCCGCGGCGGTGTCGATGAGCATCCTCCGGCGCGATGGATCGGCCGGGGCATCGGCATCGGGTGTTTGCCGAGGGCGCCTCAGCCGCCGGTGCAGCGCGATCAGGCAGAACACCATCGCGCATGGCGCGGCGTAGCCCGCGCCGTACACCACTGCGGTGCCCCACGGCGTTTTGAGCATCCGGTAGGTCTGGAGCACATGCGTCGCGCCCAAGGCGGGCGCGGCGAGGGTGTCGAGCGTGGCGTTCGCCGCGATCCGCGCCCGGCTGTAGCCCGATGCGGTGTCGGTCTTCGACCAGCCGTGGGTGCGCAGACCGACCGCCGCGGCGGTCAGACCGACCCAGACCACCAGCATGACAATCGCCCATCTTCTCACGATGCGTCCCGCCTCCGCCCCCGGATGCTGTCTCTACGCCTCTCAAGCTCATCGGTTCGTTTCGTCATTGAACCCCCACCCGCGGGGCCATAGACTGTGCGTCTGCCCGTGCGCCGGTGGCGTGCGGGTCCGCTTTTGAGCCATTTTCCCTCCGACGAGGAGCTGCCTCCCCGATGTCGACCTACTTGTTCACCTCCGAATCCGTCTCCATGGGCCACCCCGACAAGGTGGCCGACCAGATCTCTGACGCCGTGCTCGACGCGATGCTGGCTCAGGACCCCAATTCCCGCGTCGCCTGCGAGACGATGGTCTCGACGGGCATGGCCGTGGTCGCGGGCGAGGTCCGCACCGAGGCGTATGTCGAGATCCCCGACATCGTGCGCGATGTCATCCAGCGCATCGGCTACACCGACGGCGCGATGGCCTTCGACTACATCTCCTGCGCGGTGATGACCTCGATCAAGAACCAGTCCACCGACATCGCCATGGGCGTGGATGAGGCCGACAAGGGCGAGGAGGGCGCGGGCGACCAGGGCATGATGTTCGGCTTCGCCTGCCGCGAGACCGAGGCGCTGATGCCGCTGCCGATCCAGCTCTCGCACCGCCTGGTCGAGCGCCACGCCGAGGTGCGCGAGCAGGGCATCATCCCCCAGCTTCGTCCGGACGCCAAAAGCCAGGTCACGGTGAAGTACGACATCGAGACGCGCAAGCCCGTCGCCATCGACACGGTCGTGCTCTCCACGCAGCACGGCCCGAAGTGGTCCGGCACCGACGCCGCGTCGCTCAAGACCCAGCAGGCCGAACTGAAGAAGCAGGTCATCGAGCACATCATCATGCCGGTGCTCAAGGAGCACGGCTTCAACGCCGCCCCCCGCGTCATCCATGTCAACCCCACCGGCAAGTTCGAGATCGGCGGCCCCCACGGCGACGTCGGCCTCACCGGCCGCAAGATCATCGTCGACACCTACGGCGGACGCGGACGCCACGGCGGCGGCGCCTTCTCCGGCAAGGACCCGACCAAGGTCGACCGCTCGGCGGCGTACATGGCCCGCTACATCGCCAAGAACGTGGTCGCCGCGGAACTCGCCGACGTCTGCGAGGTGCAGCTCAGCTACGCCATCGGCGTCGCCGAGCCAGTCAGCGTCAACGTCAACTGCAACGGCGCCCACAAGGTCGATGAGGACCGCATCGCGCGGGCCATCCGCGACACCTTTCAGCTCACGCCCCGCGGCATCATCGACTCACTCGGCCTGCGCAAGCCCATCTACCTCGCCACCGCGACCCACGGTCACTTCGGGCGCACGC
>CBFGVX010000053.1:0-23157 GCA_965652425.1 uncultured bacterium
GCTGCTCCGCCTGCAGCGCGAGCTACGAAGGACGGCTGGACCGGCCGAGCAAGGCGAACCGCGAAGGAGAACGGTCGACTTCCTACGGCTACGCCTGCGGGGGCTACATCCGACATGGCAGATCGGTGTGCTCGCGGGGCATCGTGGACCGCGATGAGCTGGAGCGACTGATCATCGAGACCATCAGTACTGTCTATCAGCCCCTGACTGGCAAGCAGGGACGAACCCGGCTGGTCGAGACGCTCAAGAAGGTAGTCGAGGTGGAGGACCAGCTTTCAATCGATGAGCGGACCTCGACCGAATCGGCCATCGAGATCATCGACGACCGGATCCGAACCCTGATCGACAACATATCAAGCGTCAATCGATCGATGATCGATGCGCGGCTCAGCGAGATCGGCGTCGAGCGGCGCACGCTGGAACTTCAGCTCGATCGGCTGCGGGCCATCGAAGCGAGCAAGGTGTCGATCGAGGAAGCCGTTGAGGACTGCCGAGCATTCTTGGAAGGGTTGGAGACGATGCTCGACGCCGCTAACGACCCGGTCGAGCGGCAGGCCGCCGTGCGGAGATGTGTGGATAACCTCACTATCGATCGAGAAGCCAACAGGGTGACCGTGCACGTGCGAACGGTGCCGAGCTGCGGCACCCTCCCCGAGCGTCTGCCGACGACGGCTGTCGAGCATGCGATTGCGATCGGACGCTGACATGCCGCGAAGCGCTTCACTCTGAGCACGCTTGCAGTCGATCAAACGCCGACATCGAACAGAAACAACGGGGGCCCGTTATGCAAAACGACACGCGGCCCGGACGAGCCGGGCCGCGTATGTCGTTGTTTGGCCGTGAGTTGCAACGAGTGGAACCCGATAGGTTTCGTCTCAATCTCAAAGCCGAATGACCCCACGGGGATTCGAACCCCGGTTACCAGGATGAGAACCTGGTGTCCTGGACCAGACTAGACGATGGGGCCAGTCGGAGGAGCAATGATAGCCCCGGTCGCGGCCCCGTCAACTGCCGGCGGGTCCCGGGGGCAAGTGCAAGTCGCGGCTTCATTCTGCGGATGTTGTGCCTACTGTCTTGGCAGCCGCGTGGGCCTGTTTTCGCTTTCCTCTTCGACGAACAGGGTTGTATGACCAGTTCCGCTTCCGCAGATTCGATCGGCACTCTTGGCGACGGGATCGTCAGCACGGGGGTCTTTGTGATGCCGACGGAGGGCTGCCCGGCGACCGCCGGCGAACTCCGGGCGGCGGGGTATCGGTACCGCTCGGTCAAGGCCGAGCTTCGTGAGAACGCCCTTCGGAAGCTGGGCGAACTGGGCGATGCCGGGGTGAGTTCGCTCTTCCCCGGCGTGGTCGGCTACGAGGACACGGTCGTGCCTCAACTAGTCCACGCGATCCTGTCGGGCCACGACACGCTGCTGCTCGGCCTGCGCGGGCAGGCCAAGACCCGGATGCTGCGCGCCATGGTGGCGCTGCTGGACGAGTGGATCCCGGTGATCGCGCCGGCCTGCCTCGCCCGCTTCGGCGGCACCGACCTGCCCGATGACCCGCTCTCGCCGGTGACCAGCGCGGGCAAGCGGGCGGTCAGCGAACTCGGCGACGAGGTGCCGATCGCGTGGCTGCACCGCTCGGACCGCTACCACGAAAAACTCGCGACGCCGGATGTGACGATCGCGGACCTGATCGGCGAGATCGACCTGATCCGGCACGCCGAGGGTCGGTACCTGTCGGACGAGGCGACGATGCACTTCGGTCTTGTGCCGCGTTCGAACCGCGGGCTGTTCGTGATGAACGAGCTGCCCGACCTTGCACCGCGCATCCAAGTCGGCCTGTTCAATGTGCTCGAAGAGCGCGATGTGCAGATCCGGGGCTACCCGGTGCGCCTGGAACTGGACCTCGCGCTGATGTTCAGCGCGAACCCGGAGGACTACACCAACCGCGGCCGGATCGTCACGCCGCTGAAGGACCGGATCGGCTCGGTGGTGCGCACGCACTACCCCAGCGACCTCGAGGAGGCGATGCGGATCACGCGCGAGAACGCGTATGTCGAGCGGAAGGCCGTTGAGCCCCGCGCGGCCGTGCGCCGGGCGGCGTCACGCCCCGAACTCCACGCGAGCGCGATCCGTTTCGAGAAGCCGGTCGAGGCGCCGGAGGTGACCGTGCCCCGCGTGATGCACGAGATCCTCGAGACCTGCATCGGCATGGCCCGGTCGAGTTCTCACATCAACCAGGCGTCGGGCGTGTCGGTCCGGGCATCGATTGCGGCACTGGAGACCATGGTCTCGGCGGCGGAGATGCGAGCCCTGCGCAGCGGCGACTCGCGCACACTCGTCCGACCCAGCGATACCTCGCACATCCACGCCGCGTTCCGGGGCAAGGTGGAACTGATGCTCGCCGAGGATTCCTCGGACGGCGCTTCGACCGAGGACCGGCTGATCGACGCGATCTTCGGCGAAGCGCTGAAGCAGGTGGTCGGGCGGCAGATCGACATCGAGGATGTCGAAGAGATCGCCGCGGGCTTCTCCGGCGGGCTTCGCCTGGAGTTCAGCGACACGAACAGCACCGGCGAAACCCTGGCATCGCTCCGATGCGTGGACGGCCTGCGCGAGGCGGCGGACCGGCTGGCCCGGAGCGTCGGGCTGGACCCGGCCGACGACCACGCCGCGGTGTGCGCGGGCGAGCTGGTGCTCGAGTTCCTGTATGTGAACAACCGGCTGTCGAAGATGTCGACGCGCGGCGGGTCAGCGTACAAGCGATAGCGGCGAGTGCGTCCTGATGTCCATCCGCGCGGGCACATCGTCACCACCGGCGGGCGATGGCGGGTTGGACCGGAAGTAAGCCACGATTGCCAGGGCCAGCAGAACGAGCAGCAGTGCAATAAGCACGCCGCGGCTGAGCATGCGCTGATACTTCGCCTCGGCGCCGACGGCGTTCATGAACGCCGGGCCGGGGTCCGGGAGGGCCTTGGAGGCCGAGTGCAGCTCAGCGCGTCCCCATGCATCGAGGTGGCGTTCGAGGAGTGCGGTGGTGGGATCGGTCATCGGTTGGGGCCTCCGTCGTGCGGGGCTTGGGCTGGAACCGGCTCGCGCGTGGCGAGGGCGGAACGGAGTTTCTGAAGGGCGTCCCGGTATCGGGATGCCGCGGTGTTGCGGTTCTGTTGCGTGACTTCGGCGATCTGGTCAAAGGTCAGGCCCGAGGCGTGCTTGAGCACGACGATCTCGCGCAGGTGATCCGGCAGGGCATCCACGGCGGACTGGATCGAGCTCAGATCGAACCGGTCGCGATCCGGATCGTCCGGAGGCAGGGTGGCTTCGGCCTTCGTCCTCGCGCGCTGCGCGGCTCGTTTGTCGCTTCGGAGTTTCATGAGGCACTCGTTTCGCACAATGGTGGCCATCCATGCGTGGGGGTGCTCGACCGCGCGGATTTCGGACTTCCGCCGCGTCATGAGCTTGCAGAACGCGGCTTGCAGGGCGTCTTCCGCGCCGGTCTCGTCGCGCAGGATGCTGCGGGCGAGCACGAGCAGAGCGGGCCCGAGGCGGGCGTACAGCGAGCGGGCCGCCCGGTCATCGCCCGAGCGGCACGCTCTGAGGAGTTGACGCAACTCCTCTCCACGGGTGTCGTCATCGGCGGTGCTCAGGCGGTGCTCCGTTGAAGGTCAGTTCTTGGCCCATTTCAGGCGGGCGGCGAGTTTGGCACGAACCTTCATATCGCTCTGGTGGGTTCGGGTCAGGGCCGGGGCGAGGTACTGCGACAGCGTACCGAACGAGCCATCGACGATTTTCTCGTTGATCGCTTCCAGCGACTGCTCGGCTTCGGGCGTGTTCCACGCATCGGCCATCAGGTACAGGGCGGTGAAATACTGATCGAGCTGCGAGCGCAGGGAGCGTCGGAAGGCCTCGTGATCCGTGAGATCGCCGCTGTAGACGGTGCGGATCAGGTCCTGTGGATCGCTCTCATCAACCATGAGCATCGCAAAGTCGTCCGCGAAGGATTCGGGGGTCGACCACTCGGCGTCGATTCGCTTGACCATCCAGCCACCGAAGATCCGGGCTTCGCCACGCACAGCCCGAACGCACCCGAAGGGGTCATCGCTCTGAAACCGGAGCAATGCCTCTTGGATAGTGCGCCTCTGCTCCGCGGTAAATGATTGCGCGTGCTCGGCGATCACTTCGTCCACGAGCCCGTAGCAGGCGATCGAAACCAAAGCGTTGATCAGGGTGGTGTCACCGGTCACATGATCAGAAAGACGCAGCGCGGCGGCGAGGCGTTCGGCTGCCGCGTCCATGTCGCCCTCGGCAATCAGACGCTTGGCATCGAGGACGAGCAGCTGCGCGGTCTTGCGCATCATGCTGAGATGGGGAAGAAGCGCCTCGATGCCTTTGTCATAATCAACGCCGAAGTCACATTCGGGGAACTCCGTGGCCTCGACAAGCCCTTCGATGAACCCCTCCAATCGATCGAGCAGCTCGGCGCTGGTCACCGGCGGCTGCCCCTCATCCGCATGGTTGAAATCAGGGTCGTACGGCCCGTTGTTCACGGTGATCAGGTGCATCTCATCACGGTCGATCATCGACCAGACGCGCCAATACCGCAGCGCGGCGTTCTCCTCGGCGGGAACCGCGATGGCGATCGGCGAGAGGCAGCCGATCGCCATCGCAAGAGTGAGGGCAAAGAGCGGGAAACTGGTGTGAAATGCGGTTTTGATTGATGCCATCGCGGCGATCTCCTGCTTGCATACGGGTCCCGTGGCAGGAGTGTGATGCCACACCAGCCAGCGTGTGTGGCAGAGAGGTACGAAAATCTTCAATCTAGCGGCCTCAGATCCTGAAGCTCCGGCTCGACCGAGACCCGCCCGTTCCAGCGGTTGATTTTCGGACTCACCACCAGATCGAATCGGCTGCCCCGCCGGATCCGGTCCTTGTGAGCAGCCCATGACCAGCCCACTACCCGGAGTTGCCGGGTGTTGGGTGACTTCGGACCGGCGGCGAAGAAGCTCAGGTGGCGCCCGTTCGCACCCATGACCCGGGGCTCGTCCGCGATCGTCGCCCCCCGGATCAGCAGCCGCGGCGAGGCATTGGCTCGTCCGAACGGGCCCAGCCCGAGCAGCCGCTCAACGGCACCGGGGGTGAGTTCGCTGAGCTGCGCTTCGCAGTCGATGGTCAATCCGGGCACCATCATCTCATCGGAGATCTGCTCGTCGGCGTGCGCGCATAGCGCTTCTCGGAACCGGTTCAGGTTCAGCCCGTTCAGTGAAAGACCCGCGGCCATGTCGTGCCCGCCGTAGGTGGTCAGCAGGTCGGCGCAGGCCGTCAGGCCGGCGTGGATGCTGTACCCGTCGATGGACCGCGCGGATCCCTTGCAGGTCACATTGCCGGTTTCGTCCTTTTCAAGTTGCATGAGGATCGCGGGGCGGTGGTACCGCTGAACGATCCGCGAGCAGACGATGCCAACCACCCCCGGATGCCAACTCTCGTGCGCGAGCACAATCGCCCGCCGCCCATCATTGCCGGTCATGCCCGACTCTTCGGCCAGTTCGCAGGCCTGATCGAAGATCTTCCGCTCCGTGGCCTGCCGCTGCTTGTTCTGCTCGTTGAGCTGCTCGGCGATCTCCAACGCGCGGGACTCGCTCGCGACGGTCAGCATCTCCACGGCCTCGGCGGCGTGTCCCATCCGGCCGCAGGCGTTCAGCCGTGGCCCCAGAATGAAGCCCACCTTCTCGGCATCGATGGACTCATCGAGCAGTTCAGACGCGGCGAGCAACGCCCGCAGGCCGGTGAGCCGGGTCGAGCGGATATGCCGCAATCCGAACGAGGCGATGATTCGGTTCTCGTCGACGAGAGGGACGATGTCGGCGATGGTGCCGAGTGCGGCAAGGGCCAGCAGGTCCAGCAGGACCGCGCGGACTTCCGGCTCGACCCGCTCGCCCCCCGAGGCCATGGTCGCGATGCGCCAGGCCAGCTTGAACGCTACGCCGGCACCGCACAGTTCCCCGAACGGGTAGGGGGTGTCGCCGCCGACGCGGATCCGGGGGTGGACCACGGCGTACGCGGGGGGCAGTTCGCTGTCTGAGCCGGATTCCTCGCCGGCGATGTTGTGGTGATCGGTAATGATCAGATCAACGCCGAGTTCCCGGGCGGCCTTGGCGGGACCGAACGCCGTGATGCCGCAGTCAACACTCACGATCAGCCCCGCCCCCTCATCGTGCAGGCGCCGGATCGCAGCGGTGTTGAGGCCGTAGCCCTCGTCGAGTCGGTGGGGGATGTACGGCCTGATACTGGCCTTGGGTTCGATCGCGCGGATCGCGTGGAACAGGATGCTCGTTGCGCTGATGCCATCGACATCGTAATCACCGTAGATCGCGATCTGCTGACCGGAGCGAACGGCTTCGAGGATCCGGGCCGCCGCCTTGTCGAGCCCCGGCATGAGCGACGGGTCGTGGAGGGCGGTCAGAGCGGGGCTGGCGTAGGCCAGCGCCTGGTCCGGCTGGACGAATCCGCGAGCGGCGAGGAACCGTGCCACGAGAGGGTCGGCCTGGACCGCTGCGCTGAGAAGAGCGATGCTGGACGGATCGGCATCCGGTGCGCGCATCGACCACCGCCTCGTGAGTCCATCGATCGGCTGGCTTGCGGTGGGCATGGTCAAGAGTGTCCGGCGAGCGGCGGCGGATGACGCGTACGGTGAAGGTACTGTAATCTTCCCGCGTTGAGGGGCAGGAATCCGTACCCCGCCGTCAACCCCACTGAGGGATGCCGAACCGGTATCCGTGCTGGAGAGCCGCTGTGTCCGATGTCCGTTTCAAGTCAGTCCTGTTCTTTGGAGCCCCCGGCACGGGCAAAGGCACCCAAGGCGCAATCCTCGGACAGGTTCCGGGGTTTTTCCACCTGTCTACAGGGGATATGTTCCGAGGCCTGGACAAGGAGTCCGTTCTCGGCAAGGAATTCCTGAAGTACTCCACGCAGGGACTGCTCGTTCCCGACGAGTTCACGGTTCGGCTCTGGCAGCAGCACATGCAGGAACTGGTCGAGAGCGGCCGGTTCGACCCGACGATTCACCTGCTGATCCTCGACGGGATCCCCCGCACGGTTCAGCAGGCGGGCATGATGGACCCGCTCGTCGAGGTGCTGAAAGTCGTTCACCTGTCCTGCACCGACGACGAGCAGATGGTCGAGCGACTGATCAAGCGTGCCAAAAGCTCCGGGCGGCCGGACGATGCCAAGGAGGAAGTCGTGCGCCGTCGGCTGGAGGTGTACCGCCAGGAAACCAAGCCCGTGCTCGAGCATTACAGCTCGTCGCTCATCGCCGAAGTCAACGCGATCGGCAGCCCGGCCCAGGTGCTGCATCAGGTGCTCGGCGTGGTTGCCCCCATACAGGCCCACCATTTCGAGAACGCACTCGCCTGATCCGCGATCCCATTGTCCGCATCGTGGGGCTATCCTGACGGTTGAACTTTCAGTACAACCCCAGGAGGTCCCGTATGAGTCAGTCGAAGCAGAGCGTGTGGCGGATGATCAGCGCAGGCATGGTCGGTGGTCTGGTCACACTGGTATTCGCGCAGGCGATGAACCGTCCCGAAGCACAGGCCCAAGTCGGTCTGCATTCCGTTGGCAAAGCATCCATCCCTGCGATCGAGATCGGCGAGGGGGGCATTGCGCTGGTCATGGGGCCCGGCTTTCAGTACTTCGTGGTCGATAGAGCGGGAAACGCCTACCCGGTCCGGTACCGTGATCAGGACGCCACCGCGCCCGTTGGCTCGACGCTCCTGCAGGGCCCCTGAACGCGCAATCATCAGACTCAGAACGGTGACCACTCCGGATCGTTCTGGTTGCGCGCTTCGTTCGCCCAGAATCGCATATCCCTCAGATCATCGGAGCCGATGTACTTGGCGTGCCCATCGAGGAACGCCGCGGCGGCTCGGTCGGACCAGCGAAGGTCGACATACCCGAAGGCGATGGGGGGGCGAGTGCGGTCGAATGTCGCCGTCGCGCCCGGCGCGACCACCTTGTGGAAGCCCTGCCCGGCTTCGGGGATCTGATTGTTGCGAGCGGAGGCGAAGGTGATCAGCGTCGATGCGTTTCGAGCGCCGCTGATCCGGGTGATGGGTTTGGTCAGGTTGTAAAACGCTTCGGGGTTGCCGACCACTTCGCTGGCGTCTCCGCCGATGTAGCGGGCGTTGTAACCCATGCTGGGGTACACGCTCACACCGTAGTAATAGTCGAACTCGGGGACACCGGCCGTGGTCGCGCTGCCGCGCCGCTCGAGCAGGGCGGTCTGTTCGTTGACCAGCACCGAACCCTCGAGCTGATAATCAAGGTACGGGAGCAGACGCCACGGATAGCGCTTGCGCACTTCGGAAAATGTAATCGGCCGACCGATCTCGTCGTACAGCACGCCCGGATCGATGAATCCCGGCATGACTCGGTAATCGTGGGCGTTCGAGTACAGGTTCATGCCCTGCATCAGCGATCGGCCCGCTGCGATCTCGGCCACGCCCTTCGCCGAGGCGCGAGCGCTGCCGAGGGCCGGCAGGAGGATGCCGATCAGCAGCGAAATGATCGCGACAACGACCAGGAGTTCGATCAGGGTGAACGCGCGATCACCGGTCCAACGCCTGAGCGGGCACGCGCGGGTCTGCGGCGGATCTGAGTGCGCTCGGCGAAGCATGGCGAATGGGCATTTCATGGCGGGTTGATGAGGAAAGAAGGGTGTCAGGGGAGGGTGTCGGAGAGTTCGTCGCTGCGCAGGGACTCAAGCAGGACGGCACGGTCCAGTTGGTTGACGGTACCGTCGGCGTTCACATCGAGCAGGCCCGAAGACTGCTCCCACGCGTACAGATCCTCGATATCAACGCGAAAGTCCGCGTTCACATCGGAGGGGGGGCTGACTTCGAGGGTTACGGTCAGCGTGGGGTCCGGGACCGGGAAGGCGGTTTCGAGCGTGGCCCAGCGGGGGTATATCTCATCGCCGCCCATGCCTTCGAACCCGGCGAGCTGCATCGAGGACAGCATGAAACTCAGGGAACCGCTGGCAAGCTCCTGCGAGAGATAGTCCGCCTCATCGCTGCTCAGATCCTGAGATGTGAATGACCAGCGGGCCAGATCCAGCACGCGCTGCACACCGCCCGGCGGGCCGATCAGATTCGGGGTCGTTCCGATCGCCAGAGGGTGCGTATCGATGGCGTCGTTGACGCTGTTGCTGACGCTCCGTCCGGCACTCATCCCCGGCGGGAAATCCACGGGCACGGCGTTGTACCCATCCGTGCCGGTCACGGGAAAGTTCGCCGCACGCCATGAATCGAGCGTGAAGCCGTTTCGATAGCCCACCGCGTACAGCTCCATCGGTCGGCCGGGGTCCTGATCCAGAGCGGGATTGATGTAGGTTTCCACCGGGTCGTAGGTGGGGTCGTAGATCACGCCGTTGTTCTGATCGAACGACGAGGAGTTCAGCATGCTGAGCTCAAGCGTGAACGACTTCACCCGAAACGGGCGGTTCGGATTGGGGATCAGCCCATCGCCGTCAAAGGTCAGAAACAGCGTGCCGAAGCGGTCTGGGAAAGGATCAGAAAAATCGCCGGCGTAGGTCGGGGCGACGGTCGCCAGAGCACCCTGACCGAAGGTGTAGACCCAGACATCGTCGGTGGGTGGTCCAAGGGTGACCGGAACGAGTTCGGCGTGGACGGGAGCGATGAACGACAAAACTCCAGCCAGTGCCGGAGCGAGGACGCGGCGAAATCGCAGTCTTTGAAGCGACATTGAGGGTGTTTTCGACATCGGATGCACAGTCTAGCAGTATTGAGACTGAGTCGCAGCAACTAGAAGGCGATGAATCTCAGAATTTTTACTGTTCAACGGTAGGTGTCAGTCAGCTCGGAGTCGCTCGGGATATGCATCTGCGCATGAAAAAACCTCCTGTTTCAGGAGGTCGAAGTTGGACAGGCGGTCCCGTATCAGCAGTTCACCGACCGCGGTAGGTGATCCGCCCTTTGGTCAGATCGTACGGCGACATTTCCACCGTCACGATATCGCCGGGGAGGATGCGGATGTAGTGCCTTCTCATCTTGCCGGAGACATAGGCCAGAATCTCGGTCTTCTGCTCGTTGGGGAGCTCGACCTTGAACATCGCGTTCGGCAAGGCCTGCGTGACCTTCGCCTCAAGTGTGAACTTGTCGTCCTGCTTCGACATGCAATCCTTTCCGAAAAACGACCCCGCCCGAAAGACAACCTCTTTGCGGGATCGCTCGTGTAACCATCGGCCATATGGCCTTACGGAGAAAGTCCGAACGGACAACTCATCCGCGAAGACATGATAGGGTAATTTTCGCAATCTGGCCAGATCTGGCCTTAACGCGAGTGCGATTACTCCGGTCAACAACCCGGACATGGATCGGAATATTCCCGGATATCGCTCAAATCTGGGGTTCCAAGCCGTCGAATGCGCTGTCCTCGCTGGCTCTGGGGACTATTCTGGCACCCCCCTTGTTTCCGGAGACTGTCGATGATGCATGTTCGCCGCTGGATGCTGGTTTCTGCTCTTGTTTGGGGCTCAAGCGGCCCTGTTGCTGAAGCTGTTCAGGATCAGGAATCGGCCTGGGACATCGAAAACCCGCCCGGTGAGACCCACGAGGTGCCCATCGACACCACCGAGGGCACATGGATGTCCGTTGATGTCTCGCCCAGAGGCGATGTCGTGGCGTTCGACCTTCTCGGGGATCTGTACCTGATGCCCATCGGGGGCTCCGCAGATGGCGCAGCCATCGTCAAGCTCACCACTGGGATGGCATGGGACATGCAGCCCCGGTTCAGCCCCGACGGCCGCACATTGGCCTTCACCAGCGATCGGATTGGGAAATCCGGCAAGGCGGGCGACAACATCTGGACGATCGGCATCGGACCGGACCGCGTCTGGGGTACGGCAGATGACACCCTGACCCAAATCACCAACGAGACATTCCGCCTGCTGAACGGACCGGCCTGGCACCCCTCCGGTGAGTACATCGTGGCACGGAAGCATTTCACTTCCCGGCGTTCGCTCGGTGCGGGTGAGATGTGGCTCTACCCGGCGGCGGGTGTGAACGCGGGCGGTTCCGGCGGCATGCAGATGACCGACCGCCCGACCGAGCAGAAGGATGTGAACGAGCCGGTCTATTCACCCGACGGGAGGTACCTGTACTTCTCCGAGGACGCGAGCCCCGGCTCGACCTTTGAGTACAACAAGGACAGCAACAAGCAGATCTATGTCATCAACCGCCTCGACACAGTGACCGGCCAACAGGAGCGGTTCGTGAGCGGTCCCGGCGGTGCCTGCCGCCCGACGCCCTCCCCAGACGGGAAGAAGCTTGCCTTTGTTCGGCGCGTCGGGCCGCAGTCAACACTGTTCGTGATGGACCTCGAATCCGGTGCGGTCGGCCCTGTCTACGGCCAACTCGAGCGCGATATGCAGGAGGCCTGGGCGATCCATGGCGTGTACCCGACCATGGCCTGGCTGCCCGACAACCGCCACATAGTGCTGTGGGCGAAAGGCAGGATCCACAAAGTCGACATAGCGACCGGTGAGGCACGGGAGATCCCGTTCCGCATCCGGGACACGCGTCGCGTCAGCCAGCCGCTCGAGGCCCCGCAGACTCCGGCCCCGGACTCGTTCGATGTCCGCGTGTTGCAGGATGTCACCGTCGCTCCGGGTGGGCGGTTCGCGGCGTATTCCGCGCTCGGACATATCTACATGAAGCCGCTCGGTCGGGACGGATCGAGCGGAGATGTGCCGCGCCGGCTTACCGATGACCGGGATCGCTTCGAGTTCGATCCGGCTTTCAGCCGCGACGGATCGATGATCGCGTGGGTAAGTTGGAACGATGAAGACCTCGGTGCGCTGCACATCGGTACGCTCGACGAATCCGGCAACCTGACCGATCGGTGGACGATCAACGGCACCCCCGGCCATTTCATCAACCCGGTGTTCTCGCCCGACGGTTCGCGACTCGCGTACGAGCGAGTCAGCGGCGGCTGGATCACTTCTCCGCTGTGGGGGCGCGAAACGGGCGTGTTCGTTGCGAGGACCGAACGGGATGCCGAGCGCGACGAGCGGCTCGTCACCCGTCAGGGCAGCAAGCCGCAGTTCGGAAGCGCGAACGATCGTTTGTTCGTCACGCGGCGTTCGCCGGGGAAAGAGGCCGACAACACCTCGCTCGTCTCCATATCGCTGAACGACGGCGAGCAGATCGAGGATGCCGAACCTCGCACGCACTACACCAGCACCTGGGCCAGCGGCTTCGTGGTCGCGCCGGATGAATCGCGGATCGCGTTCATCGAGCGCTTCCATGTCTTCGTGGCACCGATGGTCGATACCGGTCGCGCCATCGCGGTCGGTCCCGGAGCATCGAACCTGCCCGTGCGCAGACTGTCGCGGGCAGCGGGCGAGAACATCTCGTTTGCTCAGGATGGCTCGACGCTCTACTGGTCGCTCGGGCCGGAACTATTCAGCGCGGATGTCGATGCCGCGATGCTCCGTCCCGCGGGGGACGACCCTTTAGAGCCGGTCGGGCAGAACATCTCGTTCGAAGTCGCCCACGATGTCCCCGGTGGAACCATCGCGCTCGTCGGCGGCACGATCCTCACCATGGCCGGAAACCCTTTCGGCGATGACCTTGGCGTAGTCGAAGATGGGGTGGTGCTGATCGAGGGGAACCGCATCCAAGCGGTCGGCCCGCGAGACGAGATCGCGATCCCCGATGATGCTTACACGCTCGATGTGACCGGTCGGGTGATCATGCCGGGCTTCATCGAGGCCCACGCCCACGGTGCGCAGGCGGCCAACGGCCTCACGCCGCAACAGAACTGGGTGGACCTGATCCGTCTGGCCTTCGGCGTGACGACGATCCACGACCCGTCGAACGACACCAACGCGATCCACAGCGCCCGCGAGATGACGATGGCGGGGAAGATCGCCGCGCCCCGTACATTCTCGACGGGAACCATCCTGTACGGCGCGACCGGCGGATTCAAGGCCGAGATCGATTCGCTCGACGATGCACGCTTCCACCTCGAGCGCATGAAGGCGGTGGGGGCGTTCAGCGTGAAGAGCTACAACCAGCCCCGGCGCGATCAGCGACAGCAGGTCGTCGCCGCGGCTCGGGAACTGGGGATGCTCGTGGTCCCCGAGGGCGGCTCGACCTTTATGCACAACCTGACCATGATCGTCGATGGGCATACCGGCCTCGAACACACCTTCCCCGTCGAGATGGTCTACAAGGATGTGCTCGATCTGTGGAAGCCGGCCACCGACGCGTGGCCGGAGACCCACGGCGTGGGCTACACCCCGACGCTCAGCGTGGCGTACGGCGGCATCGGCGCCGAGCATTTCTTCTACGAGCGGGATGATCTGTACAACCACGAGAAACTCGGCGAGTACTTCCCGCCGCAACTGCTGTTCTCGCGGACCCGTCGGCGCATGAAGGTCGCCGAGGAGGACTACGCGCACTTCAAGACGGCCCGCATCTGCGACCTCGCCGTCGGCATCGGCATCAATGTGCAGCCGGGCGGGCACGGGCAGCTCCAGGGGCTCAATACCCACTGGGAGATGTGGGCCATGGCGCACGGCGGCATGGACAACCACGAGATCCTGCGGGCCGGGACCATCCTCGCCGCGCGGCACCTGAAGATGTCAACCGACCTCGGCACGGTCGAAGCCGGCAAGCTCGCCGACATCGTGATCTTCGAGAAGGGCCGGGACCCGCGCGAGAACATCCGCGATACCGAGTTCGTGGCCTACACCATCGCCAACGGGCGGCTCTTCGACGCGAAGACGCTGAACCAGATCGGCAACGAGCCGCGCGAGAGGACCCGAATGTTCTGGGAGCAGCCGGGCGTGGGCTACACCAACCTCCCTGCCGTCGGTCACAACTTCGGTTGCCACGGCTGCGGCTACCCGGGGTTCTGCGACTGGATGGAGCAGGAGTAAACCGTCGGGATCACTTCGCGGCGTTGAGTTTCTTGACCAGTTCCGCGAGGCCCGCCACATCCCGCTTGCCGGTGACCCGCTCGATCTCCGCCAGCTGAAGGCCGGTCTGCTTCAGCGCGGTCTCCGCGCGCTTCCAGAGCGTGGCCGCCTTCTTCTCGCTGTCACACAGGTACAGCTCGCTGACCAGTTCGGCGAGCTTGGTGGCCATGATCGTGTCCTTGTGGTCGTAGTACCGACCGACGATTTTCTGCTGGTGGGCGCTGAGCGGCTGGCCTTTGGGCATGGTGGCTCCGAACGGATGGAGGGTGCAGGAACTTCTGTCCGATCGTACCCTGTTGCGACACCGGAACGGAGGCCAGCGTGCGATCTCGTGAAGTGAACTTTGACGGACTGGTCGGCCTGACCCACTCGTACGCGGGGCTTGCCTCGGGCAACATCGCGTCTGCGAAAAACGCTTTGCAGACCTCGAACCCCCAATCGGCGGCCCTCGAGGGGTTGGGGAAGATGAAGAAACTCGCCGATCTGGGCATCCCCCAGGCGGTCCTGCCGCCTCACGAGCGCCCGGACCTGACCGAGCTCCGTCTGACCGGCCATCGTGGCAGCGACGCCGAGGTCCTCGAAGCCGCGGCTCGCGAGACGCCCTCGTTTCTTCTGGCCTGCTCCAGTGCTTCGGCGATGTGGACGGCCAACGCCGCGACGGTCAGCCCGAGCAGCGACACTTGGGACGGGCGAGTGCACATCACCGTGGCCAACATGATGAGCCACTACCACCGCAAGATCGAAGCGCCGACGACCGGACGGATCCTCCGATCGATCTTCGCCGACGAGGGGTTCTTCGCGGTCCACGACCCGCTGCCGTCGATCACGATGTTCGCCGACGAGGGCGCGGCGAACCACACCCGGCTCGCCAAGGAGCATTCGGAGCCGGGGGTAGAGTTCTTCGTGTTCGGGGACTACACGATCGACGCCGCGGCGGCTTCCGGCTCGCCCCAGCAGCTTCCCAAACGGTTCCGAGCGCGCCAGACCTACGAAGCGTGCCGCGCGATCGCCCGATCGCACGGGCTCGATCCCGAGCGGATCGTGTACGCCCAGCAGCACCCCGAAGCGATCGATGCGGGGGTGTTCCACAACGATGTCATTTCCGTGGGTAATGAGACCGTGCTGATGTACCACGAGCGGGCGTTCGTGGGCAGCGACGAGGTCATCGCCGAGTTGGGACGGCGCATGAGCGCGATCGGGTCGGACTTCGTGCCGATCTGTGTCACCGAGGATCAGGTTTCACTCGAAGACGCGGTGAACACCTACATGTTCAACTCCCAACTCGTCACCAAGCCGGACGGGCGGATGCTGTTCGTGACGCCGATCGAGTGCCAGGAACACGACGGGGTCCGCCGGTCGCTCGAGCGCATCGTTGGAGAGGACAATCCGATCGACGAGGTGGCGTACATCAATGTGCGCCAGAGCATGCGCAACGGCGGGGGGCCGGCGTGCCTGCGTCTGCGTGTGGTGCTGAGCGATGCCGAGATCGCGCGGATCTCGGCGTCGGTCATGCTGACCGACGATCTGTACGACACGCTGGTGCAATGGGTCAAAGCGCACTACCGCGATGCGCTGGATCCGAAGGACCTGTCCGACCCGTGCCTGCTTGCGGAAGGACGCACCGCGCTGGACGAACTCACGCGGATCCTCGATCTGGGCAGTATCTATCCGTTCCAGCTCTGAGCACGAAACGATCGGATCGCCGATGGGCTACAGTCTGGCATCGACCACATCCAAAGGAGCAGCCGCCCCATGAGCAGCAACTCGATCGAATCCATCCTCCACGAGAACCGCAAATTCGATCCGCCCAGCGCCGCCGATGTCGGCGCCTCCCGCTGGCTGGTCTCTTCGATGGACGAGTACCGATCGATGTACGAGCGGTCGATCCGCGATCCCGATGCGTTCTTCGGGGAAGCGGCATCCGAGCTGCACTGGTTCGAGCGGTGGTCGAAAGTTGTCGAGTTCGAAGCCCCCGATGCGAAGTGGTTTGTCGGAGGCAAGACGAACCTCTGCTACAACTGCGTCGATCGGCATGTCGACTCCGGGCACGGCGAGGAAACGGCGATCCTGTGGGAGGGCGAGCCGGTCGGTGACAACGGCCCGGAAATCCGGCGTGTGACTTACGCTGAGTTGAAGGAGCAGACGGCTAGGTTCGCCAATGTGCTGCGGGCTGCGGGTGTGAGCAAGGGCGATGTGGTCACAATCTACATGGGTATGGTGCCGGAACTGGCCGTCGCCGTGCTCGCCTGCGCACGGATCGGAGCGGTCCACTCGGTGATCTTCGGCGGCTTCAGCGCCCAGGCGATCGTCGACCGCGTCTTGGACGCGCAGTCGAAGGTCATCGTGACCTGCGACGGTTCGTGGCGCCGAGGCAAGGTCGTTCCGCTCAAGGACAGTGTCGATCAGGCCATCAGGATGCTCAAAGAGCAGGGCAGCCCGATCGTCGAGCATGTGTTCTGCGTCGGCCGCACGCACAACAAGATCTCGTGGGGCCAGCTCGACCGCTGCTGGACCGAGGAGATGGACAAGGCCAGCAGCAATTGCCCGTGCGAGCAGCTCGATTCCGAGGACATGGCCTTCCTGCTCTACACCTCCGGCTCCACCGGCAAGCCCAAGGGCATCGCGCACACCGTGGGCGGGTACATGGTGCATACCTACCTGACCAGCAAGTACACCTTCAACCTGATTCCCGATGAGAATCAGGTCTACTGGTGCACCGCCGATGTCGGCTGGATCACCGGACACAGTTACATCCTCTACGGCATACTCCCCAACCGCGTCCCGTCGCTCATGTACGAAGGCGCTCCGAACTTCCCCGCCGAGGACCGCTTCTGGGACATCGTTGAGCGTCACAAGGTCACCCAGTTCTACACCGCCCCGACCGCGATCCGCGCGTTCATGAAGTGGGGCGATGAGCACCCCGAGAAGCACGATCTCTCGTCCTTGCAGGTGCTCGGCACCGTGGGCGAGCCGATCAACCCTGAAGCGTGGATGTGGTATCGCGAGAAGATCGGGCGCGGCGTCTGCCCCATCGTTGATACCTACTGGCAGACCGAGACCGGCGGCCACATGATCACGCCGCTGCCCGGCATCACACCGACCAAGCCGGGCTCCTGCACGCTCCCGTTCTTCGGGATCGACGCGGCGGTCGTGGACACAGACGGCAACGAGGTCCCGGCCAACTCCGGTGGGCTGCTGGTCATGCGCAAGCCGTGGCCGTCGATGCTGCGTGGTGTGTACGGTGACCGGCAGCGGTTCATCGATACCTATTGGTCCACCGTGCCGGGCTGCTACACCGCCGGCGACGGTGCCCGGCGGGACGAAGACGGGTACTTCTGGATCATGGGACGCATCGACGATGTCATCAATGTCTCCGGGCACCGGCTCGGGACGATGGAGGTGGAGTCCGCCCTTGTCTCGCACGACGCGGTCGTAGAAGCGGCGGTGGTCGGCATGCCGCACGAGATCAAGGGGACGGGCATCGCCGCGTTCGTTTCTCTCGAAACGAAGCATCAGCCAGCGGACGCCAAGGGCGCGGAGGATCTGAAGAAGGCGCTCACGGCTCATGTCGCGAACGAGATCGGCGCGATCGCCAAGCCGGACATGATCCGGTTTACGGACGCATTGCCCAAGACCCGATCCGGCAAGATCATGCGACGGCTCCTGCGCGACATCGCCAGCGGCGAAGAGAAGGCCGACCAGGACACATCCACGCTCGAAGACTTCAGCGTCATCGCCAAGCTCCGCGAGACAGACGGCTAAGCTGACATGCTGAACGGAAACGCAGAGTGAGGTTCCTGCTCTCGAGCTTCGGCTCCGCTGGCGATGTGCGCCCGGTGTTGTCGGTCGGTCACGCGCTCGCGAGAGCAGGTCACGAGGTGGTCTGCGTCCTCGACCCTGCGTGGTGCCGGGTTGCCGAGGTGCAGTACGGCCTCAGCGCGGTTCCGTTCGGCCAACCGTGGGACCCCAGGGAGATCGCACGCCATCCGGAGTGGCTCGACCCCAAGAGCGGCTCGCTCCGCATGCTCACGGATCTCGTCATCCCGCGCACGCCGGAACTCGTTCGCGCCGCCCGTCGCGTCGCAGCGGATTTTCAGCCCGATGCCATCATCGGCCACCACATCAGCTTCGGCTTGCCGTGGGTCGCCAATGAACTGGAGCTTCCCTGGATCATGTGCGCGGTCGCTCCGTCCTCATGGCCGAGCATCGAGGACCCGAACCTCTACCCCGGCATGCCCGATCGCGACCGATACCCCAAGTGGACCATCCGCCTCGGCAGCGCAGCAGCGACGAAGATGATCAACCGGACGATCGATCCGGCGATCAACGCCGTACGGCGCGATCTTGGACTGAAACCGCAGAAGCACACCATGCTTCAAGGGCAGTTCAGCCGCCGTCTGAATCTGGGGCTGTGGTCTCGACATTTCCGTCCCCCGGCGGGCGACGATCCGAAGCGTTCACAGATCGTCGGGTTCCCGGATCCGGTCGCGGGTGACACCGACGCTTCGCCGCTGTTTGATCAGCTCAAGCAGGCACGCGCAGAGGGTGCTCGGCTCATCGCCTGGACCCTCGGGACCACGGCTCTGCACGCTGGCGGCAGCCAGCGCGACCGTTTCATCGAAGTCGTGCGGGCCGGCGGCTTCGTCCCCGTCGTCCTCACCGGCGATGCTCAGGCGTCCGAACACCTGACGCGCGACGGCGTCATCGCGGCGAACTACGCCCCGCACGATCCGCTCTTCAGGCATGTCGATCTGGTGGTCCATCACGCCGGGATCGGCACGAGCGCCGCCGTCATGCGTTCGGGAGTCACCTCAGTCGCGATCCCGTTCACGCACGATCAGCCCGACAACGCCAGGCGCATGAGGCGGCTCGGTCTTGCGGCGGTCATACGCCCGAAGTCGCGGGATTCGGATCGATTCCCGAGCGCGCTCGCCGCGGCAATCAGCGCCGCCGATTCACCGGATATCCGGGAAAACGCATCCGCGTTTGCCCGCTCGCTCCACGGTGAGACATTCGCCGCCAATGTGATCCAGGCGATCCTGAACTCGCTCGAGCGCCGCTGATCAGGCGCTCACACCTTCGAGCGTCCGCCCGCGCCAACTTCGCTTGCCGGTCCGATCGAGGTACCAACTCCGCCATTGCACCATCGTCATCAGCAGAACGCTCACAGCGTGCAGCGGTGCGGCGGCCGGGGTGTGCCGCTGCCGGATCGCGATGATCAGGCGCTGCAGGATCCCAAGACCGAGCGCAACAGCAGAAGCCGTGATCGCGATCCACGAGGGCTCCCCACGACGCATGGCATCCACAATCGCGATCGCCAGCACCAGCGGGGGCGCGATATGCCCCACAAGATGCATCGCCGTTAGAAACACCAGCAGTACCAGCGAGCCGAGCCCCTCGTAGGCGTTCTTGGCAAAGCCGCGCCAGGCCTGCTGAAAGCCGTCGTACATCCGGCAGCTCGCGATATCGGCCCCGTCGAACAGATCCGTCCGGAAGCCCGCACGCCGTGCAAGCCGCGGCATCTTCACGCCATCGTGCATCGAACTCTTGAGCGATTCGTGCCCGCCGAACGACTCGTAACACCGATGCTTGACCAGCACGAACTGACCGCAAGCCGCCGATGCCGATGGGTCAAGGGTCTTTCGCATCCGCCCGAACGGCAGGTAGCTCAGCAGGATGAAAAAGATCGAAGTCACCAGCATCGCTTCGCCAAGGGAGCGCGTGATCTGCCGCGGGAAGGTCGAAATCAGTCCGAGTTTCCCGTCGCCATCCAACGACCGAGCATGATGGACCGTTCGTGCCAGACCGTCCTTCTCGATCCGCACATCCGCGTCGATGAACAGGATCCAATCATCCTGATGAGCACCTTCCATCGCCGCGGCGTGCCGGGCCAGACACCAGCAGGCGTGCTGCTTGCCGCACCAACCCGCCGGCATCGGCTGGGTCGGCACCACAACGATGCGCTCATCCTCGCTCGAAAGACGCTGCAGAATCGCGCCGGTGCCGTCGTCGGATTGATCGTCGTACACAAGCACGCGGACATCGGTCATCCCACCCGCGAGCACCGATTCGATGCACGCCTCGATATTCTCCGCCTCGTTGCGAGCGGGTATCGCCACACTCATCGCGGTGAGCCGAGCAACTTCATCGGCGGCATCGGGGCGAGGCAGCCGCCTCAGGTTCGCCATAGTCATCGCAAAAGCACCGAGCGCGATCAGCGCACCGGCCAGAGCGAACACTTCGAACCAGGTCGGCATAGTCGATTCTTCCCTGACCACTCACGAACAGATCAACGATCGGCAGACTCGCGATGTGTTCGCAACTCGCCGGAGCGACCGCGCAGTCGCAACCACAGATCGTAAACCGGATTCGTGTTCTGGTGACGACGCGAAGCAAATACCGGTGTCCAGTCTTCAGGGTTTCTCCGTAGAACCAGTTCGGTCAACGCGTTCTGGTTCTCCTGCATGGCGTGCGTCATGGCTCGCATCCAGTCTGCGGTCGTCGGCCGAATACCCCTGCGGTTTTCCGCCACGACCGGGCGCACCCGCATGCAAAGCTCCGGCTTGCGGTCGTTCCAGAAGCAGTAATCCATGGCCAGCGCAACCACCCGTGGCTCACGCTCGAGTCTCGCCGCCACCGCCGCGGCACCCGGCCTCAGGCGCACCGGCTCGCGCACATCCGTGAATCGCCCCTGAGGCGTGATCCAGAAGGTCGCTCTCGGTTCCGTCGCGAACCGCTCGCCCAGATAGCGCACCTGCGCATCGAGCGATTCCGGATCGTCCGGATCGATCCCGAACACACCGATCCGCCTCAAAATCCCGAAACGCTCCAACTCCGCACGATCCATCGCGGCGAGCATCGGACGGTCCGGCAGATTCTCCCGGCTCAGCAGCACCGCCACCAGCGGGTCCCACCAGCCCGGATGATTCCCCAGCGCGATCGCCGGCCCATCGTGACGATTCAACTCCTCAAGCACGGTCAGCGAACCGGGTTCCATGTGCACGCCATGGAATCCCTTGCGGAACATCCGCCGCACATAACGAGAAAAAAATCCAAAGAACCGCGTCGAATATCGATCGCGCAGGATGCGGTCATCAACGACAGCACGAGACGCGGATGGAGCCACGCCGCTCATCCCTCCCAGTCGCGCCGGGTGATCTCGTAGCGAACGGTC
Source organism: uncultured bacterium (assembly GCA_965652425.1). Taxonomy (GTDB): domain Bacteria; phylum Planctomycetota; class Phycisphaerae; order Phycisphaerales; family UBA1924; genus JANSXG01. Next base: position 21,160 of record CBFGVX010000053.1, read on the forward strand.
CCGGGTTCACTGCCGTTGCCAACATGCTTCATATTGTTGCGCGTCATCACCGAAATCGAAACCGGCATGTCCGCGAAAGTCTCTCCGCTGATCTTCTGCACGGTTGTGTTCTCAAACGCCCAGTCGATCAATCCCCCGACCGATTCGGTCGCAAACCCCTGCCCCCGATAGTCCTGCAGAATCGCATACCCGATCTGGACATGCCCATCGCGATCGGGCGGCCCGGAGAAACCCACGCTGCCGACCAGCGTGCCGGCCGGGAGTCCGTCGATGCTGTAGGTGATGTACCAACTCCACCAGCCGCATTCGCCCGGATGACCCTCCAGGATTTCCGCCAGTCGTGTCCTGTGGTCGGCGAACAACTCCGGTGGCCACGACTTCGGCACCACCACCCCGAGCATCGCGCCCAGATCGTCGGAACCGTCCGCATCAGCCCGCGCGATCTGCGCCGTCGCGGGAATCAAGACCAGCCGCTCCGTCTTGGCACGGGTATCAGGGGCCACCGGTGTGTGGGCGGCGGGGGCGTTGTCGGCGGTGTTGGTCATGTAGGGGCTCCGGCAAGGGATGCATCGCGGTCGATCGGTGGAGCGCCGAAGATGCGCGGCTCGATCGCCCAATGCTGCTTGGAATTGTCAGCGGTAAATTCTTCGTCGGGTGTCTCGATACCAAAGTCGCGGCAAACGGCCCGGGCCGTCGTCACGCCGCTCATCAGCACCATCGGAACGCCAGGTCCCGGGTTTGCAGATCCCCCGGCAAAGTACAGGTTGTCGTACACACGCGATGTGTTCTTGGGCTTGAACCCGCCCTTGAGTTTTCCGTGCGACGCGAGGCCGTAGATCGCACCGCCCTCGGCGTTGTACATCGAGTCGATCATGTTGGGCGTGAGGTGCCGCTCGACGACAATGTGGTCCTCGATGTCCGGCATGCCGCCGCAGGTCTTGAGCTTGTTCATCACGATCGGGCGGTAGTGGTCGAGCATCTTCCCATCGCCAAGAGCGCCCCATTCCTGACCGTCCCGCAGGTAGGGGGTGTGGATCAGCACATACAGCGCCTCGCAACCCTCCGGTGCCTGGTCCGGATCCGTGCGCGACGGCACGCACAGGTACAGCGTCGGATCCTTCGCGGGCACGCCCTTGCGGTAGATGTCACCGAACTCGCTCTCCGACGAACCGCTGAACAGGAAATCGTGGTGCGCCAGATGGCCGTACTGCTTGTCCAGCCCCAGGTAGAACACCACGCCCGAACACGCCGGTTCGTACTTCCCGCGAATCTTCTTCTGCTCACCGGCCGCCGCCGGCTCACCCAGAAGATTGCGATAGGTGCGCTGAATGTCGCAGTTGGACACCACACCGTCGGCGGCGATCTGGCGACCATCCTCGAGCACCACCCCGCTCGCCCGACCGTCCGTCAGCCGGATCCGTTCGACGGCCCGCCCGGTCAGCACCTCGGCCCGCCCGTCCTGCTCGTTCTCTCGGATGATCCGCTCGAGCGCGCGAGCGACACTCCGTGTGCCACCCATCGAGTACCAGCAGCCCTGATCCGTCTGGGCCGCGGCGATGAGGGTCAGGATCGCCGGCGACAGAAACGGCGACGACCCGACATACTGCAGGAAATGCTCGCAGAGCTGGCGGATGTGCTTCTGGGGGATGTGCTTTTCGACCGTCGCACCCACCGTCGAGTGCATCCGCATCGCCAGCACATCGCCCATCAGCCCCTCCGGCCGATTCTTCGGAGGGTTGAACATCAGGTCTTTCACATCGCCGAGGTCTTTGTAAAAGAACACCGACTCCGAAAGCCGGAACATCCGCCGCGCGTGCTCGATGAACGCCCGGTACCCTTCGCCCCCCCCGGAGCCGGGGAACTGTCGGTCGATCGAAGCCGCCATCGCGTCCACATCTTCGAGCAGATCGACCACCGTTCCGTCGTCGTAGAAGCATCGCCACTGCGGATCGAGCCGCACCAGATCGATGTAGTCCTCGACCTTGCGTCCGCTGCGCT
>CBFGVX010000054.1:0-23139 GCA_965652425.1 uncultured bacterium
CCGTGCATTGCGGCGTCGACTATCCGATCAAGGTCAGACCGAACCTGCGATGGGATCTCCGAGGATTTGAGTGTCAACTGCGCGAACCCGAGCATGCTGCATATCGGTTCGTTCAATTCGTGGGCAACGCCGGCAGCGAGTTGTCCAATCGTCGCCAGTCGATCGGCATGCCACAAAGTTGCCTCGATCTGCCGTCGGTGCCGGTCCGACTCGATTCCAGAGATGAACACTCCGACTTGTTTGGCGACTGCATCGAGCAGAGCCTGCTCTTCAGCGATGAACAGGTCGCACTTTTGAGGCGCGGAGCCGTCCCCGGAGTCGTTGCTCGGCTCGCGATACGCGAGCCTGATCTCTCCGCGATCCTGCCCATCCACAACAAGACGAGCGGTGATCCGAGGTCCAGCCGAGCTACCTCGACAGGAAGGCCAGCAAATTTCAAAGTCATCCAAGTCGAGTTCTGCCAGCGCCAGCTCGGGAAAGCGGCACGCTGCAACCAGCACCGCCACAACCCGTTCCAAACAGTCCCGGACGGGTTGGCCCCGTTCAGCGAAGATGGCCGCTACCTGATAGAGACAGTCGAGCTCCTTGACTCTTTCTGCGAGTTCCAAAGCAGCTGGCTCATCAAGCTTTGAAGGATCAGGATGGTGCCCCTGGTCGGCCGTCAAAATTCGTTTTTTCCGTCGCATATGTGATCGTTTAGCTTGCGTCGGCTGCAGTGGCCGCTGGCATTCTGCATTTTATCAGCTAACCATCCGGATGACCTGTAATCGTTGATTCGAGGGGCGGGTACGACCGCCCGGGGGACTTGCAGAACAGGGCCAACGAACCGGGTAAACCGTTTGCGAGGGGTGCGGCGGGTCAGATCCGCTGCCTGTGCTAGACTCATGGCATGCGGCTGCCCGTCCTCCAACAGAAACAGACGAGCCAAACGAGGGCCTCGCTTTCGAATCGATCGGGTGCCAGCGCCTCCCACTACACAGATCGTTTTGGCAGGACAATCGGGTACCTGCGCCTGTCGCTCACCAAGGCCTGTGCGATGCGCTGCACCTATTGTCGGCCCGAGCGCATCGCCAGCACACGTGGCGAGCCGACGCTGACTCCGGATGAGATCGAATCGACGGTGCGTCATCTTGCGACGCACCACGGGCTTCACAAAGTAAGACTGACCGGCGGGGATCCTACAAGCCGCAAGGAGTTGGTCGAGATCATCGGCCGGATTACCGCGATCGACGGCATCCACGATGTTGCGATGACCACCAACGGTCTCACACTCGCTCACCGGGCGCGGGAGTATGCTGCGGCCGGGCTTCGGCGACTCAACATCAGTCTTGACACGCTCGATCCGAATCGTTTTACGACTTTGACGGGCGTGGACGGCTTGGAGCGTGTGCTCGCCGGGATCAACGAAGCGGTCGCGGCTGGCCTGACTCCCATCCGGTTGAACTCGGTGGTCGTGCGCGGTCAGAATGAGGCGGACCTGCCGTCGCTGGTCGAGTTCGCGGCGGATCGCGGGTTCGAGGTCCGTTTCATTGAACTAATGCCGATGGGCCCGCTCGCTTCAGTTTGGAAGGAGCGTTTCGTCCCGGAGGCGGATATGCACGCGATCCTTTCGCCGCACATCGAGTCCTGGACGGCGCTGGAGCAGGGACACGACGCGGCCCGTCGGTACCGGGTCATGCTTCGTCGGGGCGGGGAGTGCGTCATCGGGTTTATCACGCCGATGAGCTGTAATTTCTGTGCAGCGTGCAACCGAATCCGAGTGGCTGCAGACGGCAGGTTGTATCCTTGCCTGATGGACCGACCGGCCGGCAGTCTGCTGCCTGCGCTGCGTCCGAAGTTCGACCCGGAACTGTTTGACGCAATCATCGCCGACGGCTTGGCCGGAAAACGTGATGAACACCCCCATGATGGGCACGCCCTGATGACACACATCGGAGGATGAAGCGATGAGCCCTGATGATCAGCCCGGCGCGAAAGATGGTGGAAGATCGGACCGACCACCCAAGACATTCCAGGAATTCGTCGGCAAGTATCCGGTACTCGGCGAGGCGCACCAGCGCATCGGCCGGGAGGTCGAAGCGATCGGCCCGCTGGACGCCAGGCAGTGTGCGCTGGTGAAGATCGGCATCAGCATTGGCGCCGGGCTTGAGTCGGCGGTGCGTGCTCATGTTCGACGCGCCTCGGCGTTGGGCGCGACACGGGAGGAGATCGAGCAGACCATACTTCTTGCGATGAACACCGTCGGCTTTCCACGCACGGTCGCGGCGTGGTCGTGGGCGAGCCAGCAGTTTGCTCGTGATGAAGTAGAGAAAGCAGGCGACTCGTCATGACTCAACAGCCGGGAATCCGGGTCCATCTCTTTGGCCCTTATGCCGATGCACACGGCGGGGCCGTACTGCTCGTCGATGCGCCCGAACCGGCTACGGCCAGTGAGGTCATCGAGCGCATCCGCGAGGCTTCTCCTTCGCTGGCCGCGATGCTGCCATCAGCTCGACTGGCGGTGAACCATCGGTTTGCGCGTGCGGATGACACTGTGCTGAGCGGTGACGAGGTTGCCCTCATCGGGCTTGTGGGAGGCGGATGAGCGTCGAGGTGCGATTCTATTCGGGCCCGCTTCCCATCGAAACGGCCGAGTCGGATCGGCGGGTTGCTGGCGTGGGAGCCGCCGTGGTCTTCGAGGGCGTGATCCGCCCGACCGAGGACGGACGCAAGATCCGAGCGATTTCGTACGACGCGTACCGTCCGATGGCCGATCGTCAACTGCTGGATCTCGGGACACAGTCGATCGAGCGCTTTGGTCTGATGCGGATGCTGATCGAACACAGCATAGGGCGTGTCGAGGCGGGACGCGTCTCGTTCCGGCTGACCGTTTGCGCTGCGCACCGGGCCCCGGCGCTGGAGGCCATGGCGTGGTTCATCGACAGGATGAAGGAAGATGTTCCGATCTGGAAGCGGATCGAACCCGCCAAGGAGGAGGGGAAGCGATGACCGGGAAGCATTCCAGTGTGAACGAGGCGATCGCAGCTCTGAACCGGCAAATAGTTCCTGTGGAGACAGAGCGGCTGCCGTGGCGGCGGTGTGCAGGGCGAGTACTGGCCGATGCACTCACGCTCGATCGTTCCAGTCCGGCTTGCGATGTCGGCGCGATGGATGGTTACGCGATCGGCAGGAAGACGCTCCGGGGACGGCTACAGGTTATCGGCGAAGCCGCGCCCGGACGACCTGCTCCCGTCATGCCCGAGGCACCCGGTGAGACCGTGCGGGTTTTCACGGGGGCCCCAGTGCCCGAAGGGGCGCAATCGATCATCGCGCGTGAGAAGGTCACCGAGTTGGACGACCAGATCGAACTCGATGTGGATGCGATCATCCGCGACGGCATGAACATCCGTTTTGCCGGTGAAAACGGGCGGGCGGGAGATATTGTCTGCGAGCCGGGAACTCGAGCCGGAATGGGTCGTCTGGGAGCACTGGCTTCGTGCGGCGATGCGGAGCCGCGTGTGTTCCGGCAACTGCGCATCGCCGTGCTGGTCACCGGTGACGAGGTTTTGCCAGTGGAGAGCGCTCCCCAACCCTGGCAGCTGCGCGATAGCAACGGCCCTGCGCTGGTCGCGATGCTGGAGCCGGAGACCTGGGTCGATGAGTGCCGGGTCGTTCCGGTCGCTGATCTACGGGAAGAGACCCAGTGGCAGATCAAGAGCGCGCTGGAGTGGGCCGATGCGCTGGTGATCACTGGCGGGGTTTCGGCGGGCGATCACGATTATGTCCCAGCCGCGATCCGCGGCGCGGGCTGCGAGGTGGTGTTTCACAAACTCGCCGTTCGTCCCGGCAAGCCGGTGTTGGGTGCGGTTTCACCGGACGGCAAGCCGGTGATCGGGCTGCCGGGAAACCCGGTGTCCGTAATGGTGATGGGTCGGCTGATCGCGATGAGAGCGCTGCGTCGGCGTGCCGGCTTCAGGGAGCAAGAGCAACCGACGCTGGTGAGGATCGTATCTTCTGCGACAGCGCCCAAGCATCTGACCTGGTATCCACTGGTCCGACTGACCGGTGCCGGTCGAGCCGAACTGGTGCGGGGCAAGGGGTCGGGTGACTGGATCGCCGCCGCGCGTTCGGACGGATTCATCGAGATAGATCCGGGGGGCGAAGCCTCGGGGTATCGATCCTTTTTTCCATGGTAGACTCGGTCTGACCGGTCAGTTCCAAGGAGATGAGATGGATCGCGAAACACGGTTGACACATCTGGACGAAGCGGGCAATGCGCGCATGGTGGATGTGGGCGGCAAAGCGGTAACATCTCGACGCGCCCTTGCGGAGGGGTTTGTGCGATGTTCCTCCGAACTGATTCGCCGGATCCGAGAGAACGATATCGCGAAAGGCAGCGTGCTTCAGATCGCTCGCCTGGCCGGGATCCAAGCTGCCAAACGTACCGATGAACTGATCCCCCTGTGCCACTCTCTGCCTCTGGATGGGGTAGATATGGACCTTTGGCTGGAGGACGATCGAATCGGTATTCGGGCAGTGGCGAGCACCACATGGAAAACCGGGGTTGAGATGGAAGCTTTGACCGCGGTGTCGATAGCAGCACTCACGGTCATCGATATGGGAAAGGCGATCGATAAGTCCATGATCATCGACGGTGTTCGCCTGCTGGAGAAAACCGGGGGGAAGAGTGGGGTTTATTCGGCCTCCGGTGCAGCAGGCGGTATCCCCCGGAGGCCGAATCACCATGAATGAGCCCTTGTTTGCCGTGCTCACTGTAAGTGACCGGTGCTCACGCGGAGAAACGGTCGATGAGTCGGGCCCTTCACTGGTGCGCATGGTACATGAACAGTTCGGCGGACGGGTGCTGCCTTTGGAATGCGTGCCTGACGAAACGGACCGGATCGCCGCACAGATCCGGCTCTGGGCCTCATCTCCGACGCCTCCGGATGTGGTGCTGACCACCGGAGGCACGGGTCTGGCACCGCGCGATGTCACACCCGAGGCCACGCTGTCGGTTATCGAGCGACGCCACAGCGGGCTCATGGAGTTGATACGCCGGCGCTGCTACGAGAAGACACCCCGTGCCTACCTCTCGCGTGGTGAGGCGGGGACACTCAATCGAACACTCGTAATCAATCTCCCCGGGTCCCCTCGCGGCGCGACCGAATCTCTGGAGGCGCTCGCGGATGTTCTCCCTCACGCGATAGAGACCCTCCGGGGCGAAGTGCAGGACGACGGTCGCCCCGGCGCAATCAGTCTCACGGGCAGGGTGGTCCGGCACGAGGACGAGAGCTGATCAATGCTGTGGATCACCGCTGTCGCGCTGCTTGTGATCGCAATGCTTTACGCGACGGTCGGCCACGGTGGAGCATCGGGGTATCTGGCTGTGCTGGCGCTGTCAGGCCGGCCGACCGAAGAGGTTCGCGCGACAGCGCTGTCGTTGAATGTCATCGTTTCGACGATCGCGCTGCTCCGTTTCACCCGGAGATCGCGCCTCCGGTGGCGATTGCTGATGCCCTTCGCCATAGGTGCGGTGCCGCTCGCTCTGTTCGCGGGTTGGCAGTGGTCGCTATCGGATTTCACATACCGCGTCGCGGTCGCGCTGGTGCTGGTGTTCGCGGCGTGGCGGCTGGCGATGGTCCGCGAGCCATCCTCCCCAAGGATCGATCAAAAGCCGTCGCACGGGCCGTCATGGCCGGTTGCTGTCGGATGCGGGGCGGTGATCGGGGTAGCCTCCGGTTTAATCGGGGTTGGGGGTGGAATCTTCCTGAGCCCCCTGCTGCTGCTCACCGGTTGGGCGAACGCGCGCGAGACCGCGGCGGTTTCGGCGGGCTTCATCCTGCTGTCGTCGCTCGCGGGGCTAACTGGACTCACTATTCAGTACGACTATCTCCCGGTGCAATGGCAGGAACTTCTCTGGTTCGCGCTCGCGGCTACGATCGGTGGGTACATCGGTTCAGGTCTGGGGGCTAACCGTTTCAGTCCGATTCTGTTCCGAAATGTGCTGGCTGTGGTGTTGGTATTCGCGGCGATTAAGCTGGCTATCGGATGATCCTCGGAACCGTGCCGTGAGCACTGCAAAGGACAGCATGGAACTCATTGCGTACATCCTGGCCGGAGGTCAAAGTACTCGCTTCGGCAGCGACAAGGCGAGAGCTCTGCTTCATGGTGAGCCCCTACTTGTCAGACTCGCGGAGTCACTAGGTCGAGTTGGTTTGCCCGTCTTTGCCGTCGGGCAAAGGGACGGGCAGTACCGCGACCTCGGTATCGAGACCATCGGGGATATTGAGCCCGGAACCGGGCCAGTTGGTGGCCTTCGAACGGCTCTAGAGCACCGGGGCGACGGCTGGTGCCTCGTGTGCAGTTGTGATTTGACTGAGTGGCACGACGAATGGTTAGTGATTTTACGGTCCAGAGTGTTGGCCGGTCACCGAGCCCAAGCGGCCGCGTTCAAATCTGAACGATGGGAACCGTTTCCGGGTCTGTACCATTCCACGATTATGCAGGCGATTCAGAACTCACAGTGCGGTTCGATGCAAAGGGTTTTAGACGAGTGCAACGCAACCGCAGTCCCCTATCCGCTCGGCGGAATCCCTCAAGCTAATCGTCCTTGGGAGATCCCGGGTTCCGAAAGATGATACTTCGAGAAGTTGGCGAGGGGGTTCTTTCGAAGCTAGAATTGGGGTGATTATGAATCCAGAACTCCACTATCGATCGTTTGACCCAGTGGATGGGCCTCACCAATGATCACGCAAACCGGTGAATACTCCCTCCGAGCCGCAGTTTTTCTCGCGCAGCGGAAAACGGGAAAGCCAGCGACAGCAGCCGAAATTTCGGCATCGACCCATGTGCCGTTAGGCTATCTACAGAAGATCCTTCGACAACTCTCCAAACGGGGGATGCTCAACGCCCAGCGAGGTAGCGGAGGCGGGTTTGAGCTCGCCAAACCCGCATCGGAGATCACGATCTTCGACATTCTCGCCGCTACGGACAATGCCCCTGCTGGGATCGATAAGTGCCCGTTAGATATCAAAGGGCACACATCGCTGTGTCCTCTGCACAAGATGCTTGATGATGCCATCAACCATATCAGTCAGGTGTTTCGCGAAACGAGTCTTGATGACCTTGTGATTGCTGGGGATTCAGGAATCCGCTCCCTATGCGAGGGTGCGAACCGAAACCAGCAGTCAGTCGGCCTGACAAGTTCCGGTCGTGCAGTAAAAAATCTCAAAAAATCGTAATTTGGACGCCAAGTTCTGCAACACGCCTATCGGATGTCGATATAGTGTACTTAAAGGTCCACTTATCGGGTATTAGCCATGCATCACTCAAACCGTCCTTCAGAGTTCAGCGGCACAACGGAAATGGCGTCTATTCGCCAGACCGGGCATCGAGCTACAGGGCTGCGTGGGGATCTGAAGTATCCAGTCATACTCGGAGTTCTTTTTGCTGGACTCCTCATCGGCCTCATCGTACTGGTCATCATTGCCACGCCAATGCCAAGGCCTACCCAATGGCACGTCGCTGCGGCCAGAATCAATGCCGACCCCGCTGAAGTCGCCATTGGGAACTATGTCTACGGCCGCTCGTGTGTCAGCTGTCACGGTTCCGAAGGTCAGGGCGTACCGCGGCTTGGCAAACCGCTGCGTAACAGCGCGTTTGTTCAGTCCGCCTCCGATGAGGCACTCTTCGAGATCGTCGCGAAAGGGCGTACCGCCCAGCATCCCGAAAATACGACGGGCATTCCAATGCCGCCTGGGGGCGGGCGTGTTCTTGGGGAGTACCACACGAACGCTGTGGTTCAGTTCATCAAGACTCTGCAAGATCCAGGAAAACCCGTCGCGGACATGAGCGCATGGCAAAAACCCACGGTCGCAATAGCCGAGATTACGAAAGAGCAGAGTTCGTTTGATGTTAATGCTGCTACAAAATCCGGCGGTCTGCAGCCCCCTCAGATGGGCATGGAACTATTCGCGGCGTCATGCGCATCCTGCCACGGTGTTGAGGGAGAAGGCGTTGATGGCCTTGGCCTGCCGCTGGAGGGCAGCGTGTTCGTACAGAACCTCAGCGACAAAGACCTTCGTAATTTCATCAAAACGGGACGCCCGGTATGGGACGCCGACAATAAAACCGGCTTGGACATGCCCGCAAAGGGCGGCAACCCGGCGATCTCCGACGCTGACCTTGACGCGATCATCGAATTCATCCGGTTCCTCAACGATGACAGAACTAGCGGCGGAGAATCGACATTTGAGCCCCCGTCTCCCGTTTCAGAGCCGCAAGCGATGAGCGAACTGGCGCTTTTGGGCAAGGAGCACTTTGCCGCGTCTTGCGCGTCGTGCCACGGTGTCGACGGCGCAGGTATCGAGGGGTTGGGCCTACCACTTGTTGGCAGCGAATTCGTGGTCGGTCTCAGTGACAAGGATCTTCGCAACTTTATCAAGACCGGTCGACCGGTTTGGGATACCGAAAACAGAACTGGGCTGGATATGCCATCGAAAGGCGGCAACCCCGCCATCACAGATGCAGAGATCGACGCGATCATCGCGTATATCCGCGCAATGAACGCAGCGAAGTAAGCCATCCAAGCAGAAACGAATAGAAAGGAAGTGTCAGATGATACCCCGCAAAAGACTTCGCACCGTGTTGGTGGCGGGCACCTTCGCCGCCCTGGGGCTCGCCAGCCCGGTTGGTGCTCAGTCAATGTCCGATGTCCAAAAGGTCGCACAGGAGCGAGGTCTGTCTACCGCCGACCTGATGTCCGCCGCAAAAACCTTCACGCCAAGTGGGAAGATCGACGAGTTCATCATGTTCTCGTCGGGTGGTCACAGCGGGCAGGCCTACATGGTCGGTATCCCGTCCATGCGCATCCTGCGAAGCATCGCCGTCTTCACGCCCGAGTCGTGGCAGGGATACGGTTACGGCACAGGACACGATGTACTGGCGGGCGGCAAGGTCGCCGGCAAGGACAATCTTTGGGGTGATACCCACCATCCCGCGTTGTCCCAGACCGATGCGGACTATGACGGGCAATGGCTGTTCCTCAACGACAAAATCAACGCACGCGTCGCCGTGATTGATCTGCGGGATTTCGAAACCAAGCAGATTTTGAAGAACCCTCTTACGGTCAGCAACCACGGGTTGTGCGTCACGCCGAACACAGAATATGTCATCGAGAGCTCGCAGTACGGGACTCCCTGGGGTGCCGCTTTTGCGAGTATCGATGAATATAACGAAACATATCGTGGTTCTGTCATCTTCTGGAAATTCGATAGGCGTCGCGGTCGCATCGACCCGGACCAATCATTCGCAATGGAGCTGCCCCCCTACTGGCAGGATCTCGCCGTTGCTGGACGAGCACAGAGTGACGGTCTGCTCTTCGTGAATTCATTAAACACCGAACGCGCCACCGGGGGTATCGAGCAGAAGAAGCCTCCGTTCGAAGCCGGTGCGAGTCGCAACGCAACCGATTATCTGCACATCATCGACTGGAAGAAAGCAGAGGCGGTCTACAAGGCAGGCAAGGCGGAGTCGGTGCAGGGATTCCCTCTCATCAAACTGAGTGTTTCGATCGAGGAGGGGCTTCTTCACCTGACACCGGAGCCGCGGAGCCCTCATGGCGTGGACGTTGCACCGAAGGGGGACTTTGTGGTCATCTCGGGGAAACTTGACCCCCATGTGACGATCTATTCGACAGCGAAAATCAAATCCGCGATTGCGCAGAAAACTTACTCTGGCAAAGACGACTACGGGATCCCCGTCCTCGACTTCGATTCGGTCGTCGAAGCACGCATCGAAGTGGGCCTTGGACCGCTGCACACGCAGTTCAGCAACGACGGATACGCATACACCTCGCTGTTCCTCGATTCAGCGGTGGCACGGTGGACACTCGGCGGCGACTACGGACGACTCTCACCAGAGCCGGACTGGACGCTCGTTCACAAAACCCCTGTTCAGTACAATGTCGGCCATATAGCTGCAATCGGCGGGGACACCATCAATCCGCAGGGACAATGGCTTGTCTCCCTCAACAAGTGGTCGGTAGATCGCTTCTTCACGACGGGTCCACTGCTGCCGCAGAATTTCCAACTGATCGATATCAGCGGGAAGGGCGCAAATATGCCAGTGGTGTACGACATGCCCTTCGGTATCGGTGAACCCCACTACGCCCAAATCATCCGTGCCGACAAGCTCAATCCGTGGAAGGTTTACCCGGAGGTCGGTTGGAACGCACACGATCAGTCGGTAGATCCGGCAGCTCCGCGTCGCGGCCGAGAGGGGATCATTCGCAACGGCGACACAGTGATCGTGGATATGACGGTGGTGCGCAGCCACTTCAACCCCGAGCATGTCGAGGTGAACCAGGGTGACAAGATTATCTGGAAGCTCACCAACACGGAGCGCGCAGTCGACGCCACCCATGGCTTCGCGATTCCTGCTTACAACATCTCGGTAAGTCTCGAACCTGGCAAGTTTGTCACGGTCGAATTCGTCGCGGACACACCCGGTACCTTCCCGTTCTACTGCTCGGAGTTCTGCTCGGCACTGCATCTCGAAATGATGGGGTACCTTCGAGTCAAGCCGACTGAGTGATCTACTCCGCTGGTATCAGTCTCTCTTCTGTTCCCCCACTCATCCCTCGCGCTTCCGGAAGGTAGCGCAGGGGATTTACAGCCGATACCTCGGCGCGGCATTCACAATTCTCAGGCAAGGAGTCTCAATCCATGCCACGGTTCGTTCAAAAAATTCTTGGCCCGAGGGTTCCCGATGAGGTGAAGCGTCATTCGCCCATCCGGTTCGGAACCCCAGGAATGATGCTGCTCATCGCTCGAGTACTCGTCCTGACTTCGCTTTTTCTGCCGTACTGGCACATGCAACTGCATGCTCCCCAATACCCCGAGAACCTTCAGCTCACCGCATATGTCAACCATCTGCAGGGCGATGTTGTGGAAATCGATGGACTCAATCATTACATCGGTATGCGTCCTCTCGGTGAAGCGGCACAGATCGAACGGGAATACGGTGTTTTTGTTCTGATTCTGCTTGTCGTGCTGATGGAATTGGCCGCGTATATCCACAGCAAGTGGGCGGCGTTACTGGTGGTGCCTGCGGCATTGTTCCCCGCGGTTTTCCTGGTCGATCTCTATCTCTGGATGCGACACTTCGGCTTGAACCTCGACCCGCATGCCCCCCTGTCCTCAGCCATTGCACCTTTCGTCCCACCCGTGCTCGGCACCGGCGTGATCGGGCAGTTCAAGACCGTTGCGTCGCCCGGGGTGGGTTTGATCATGGCGACCGTGGCGGCGGTGATCATGCTCGCTGCGCTGTTCTTCCATCGCCGGGCTTATCTGCCTCTCATGCGGGACACTAAGCAGAAGGGCGAATTGTGAAACGCTTCCTTGCTGCAACAGTCATTCTGCTCTCGGGTGCCACGCTGTTCGGCGCAACGCATAGGCCTGCTCACAGCGTTGATGAGATCCACCGGTTGATTGATGTGAGCGAACCGGGCGCAACGATTCTGGTTCCCGCAGGGGTATACGAGGGCAACCTGGTCGTTCGCAAGTCGGTGACTCTGGACGGACAGGGGCACGCGATCATCGACGGCCTCGGTGAGGGCACCGTCGTGCTGATCCTCGCCGCGGATTCCGGCTTTCGCCGTTTCACGGTACGCGGATCGGGGGAGGGAGTCGATCGCGAACCGGCGGGGATTCGAGCCGAAACCGGACCGATCATCATCGAGCACAACATCATCGAGGACACGCTGTTCGGGATCGACATCCGCGAATCACCCGATTCGATAATTCGGCACAACACGGTCCGCGGGAAGGATCTCGAACATGGACGGCGTGGAGACGCCATCCGGACCTGGTGGAGCCACGGTGCGCAGGTCGTTGACAACACGGTCACCGATGCTCGTGACATTGTGCTGTGGTACTCGAGTGACATGACGATCGCGCGAAATACAATATCGCGCAGCCGGTACGGCCTGCACTTCATGTACAGCCACGACACCATCGTCGAACAGAATCTGTTGAACGGCAACTCGGTCGGCATCTACCTCATGTACAGCAACGGCATCACCGTTCGCGACAATGTCATGAACAATAACAGGGGTGCCAGCGGGTATGGCCTCGGGCTGAAAGACTGTGACGACATACGGATCGAGCGCAACGGGTTCATGTCCAACCGGGTGGGCGTATACATCGATAATAGTCCGTCGTCGTTGGATTCGACTGGGGTCTTTCATGGCAACCTGCTGGCTTACAATGAAACTGGTGTGCTCGCCACGCCCAACACGCACGACAATGTCTTTACCGACAACGCGTTTCTAGAAAACGAGGAGCAGGTCGGGGTGCACGGACGGGGGACCCTGCACGCCAACGCGTTCGCGAAAGACGGGCATGGGAACTTCTGGTCCGACTACGCGGGCTTCGATCGCGACGGCGACGGTATCGGTGACCTTCCGTACGAGTCTCAGAGCTTGTTTGAGAGTCTGATCGCCCGCGAGCCCAACCTTAGGTTTTTTGTTCACAGTCCGGCTCAGCAGGCGGTGGAATTCACATCGCGAGCGCTGCCCGAACTGCGTCCAGAACCAAAATTTTCCGACCCGAGCCCTCTGACCGATCGGCCGGAGTTTTCATTCGCTGTTGCTACCCCCGGCGGCTCGGATAGAGGGATGCTGCTGGTCGCGCTGTTTCTGTCCGGTGGTGCGGCAGCGCTGACCTGGCTGGTCTCGCGAGACGGTTCGCTTGCGCGGTTGTCATTATCGAGAAAGGATCAGTCATGATCACGGCCCGGAATGTCGTGAAGAAATTCGGGAAAGTGAAGGCCGTCGACAGCGTCGGCTTCCATCTGCGCACTGGTGAATCGTTGGCCCTGTGGGGAAGTAACGGCGCCGGCAAGACGACACTGGTCCGCTGTGTCCTCGGCGTGATCCGGTACCGGGGTTCGATCGAAGTTGACTCTCAGGATGTGCGTCGTCATGGCAAGCGGGCGCGTGCGATGGTCGGGTATGTGCCTCAAGAACTCGCTTTCCACGACGATGCTCGGTTGGCAAGTGCTATGGGGTTTTACGCGAAGCTGCGACGAGCGGACCTGGACGCTGCTGCCCGGGCCCTCGCGACTGTCGGGCTGCAGGGTCATGAGCGCAAGCGTGTTCGTGACCTCTCAGGTGGAATGAAGCAGCGGCTCGCGCTCGCGATCGCATTGCTCTCGGATCCGCCGATCGTCATCTTGGATGAGCCGACCTCCAACCTCGATGCTTCGGGACGAGGCGAGGTCGTCGAGACGTTGCAACGACTCAGGCAGCATGGAAAAACACTGCTGTTTGCCTCTCACCGGCCAGACGAGGTGATCGCCTTGGCTGACCGCGTGCTGGTACTCGAGAAGGGCAAGCTGCTCCGGGATGTTACGCCGCGGGAATTGTGGCCAACCTCCTCTGGAGTCCGCACGATTCGGCTGTATCTGAGCGACGCGGCCGAAGAGGTCGCGGCTCGCGTGCTGCGCGAACGCGGCCACGCCGTGAACCTCAACGGCCACGGCCTGTGCGTGGCCGTGCCGAGCGACCGAAAGGCACTTCCGATGAGAGATCTTGCGTTGGCAAAGATCGGTGTCCGCGATTTTGAATTTCTCGATGATATCAAGATCCAGGAGGATGCTCGATGAGCGCATTATCCACAACAACAACGATGCGCAGACCGGTATCGAATCTGCCATGCCTCCCCTACCTCCGGGTGACCCTCGCATTCGCGCGTCGTGAGTTCCGCGATGCCTTGGCGGCACGCTGGTTCGTCCTGTACACGATCGCCTTTGCGGCACTAGCCATCGCGGTATCGTTCATGTCGCTGGCAGGGGTGGGGTCGCACGGGTTCGCCGGTTTCGGCAAGACCACCGCGGGCCTGCTGAACCTGATCATGTTGGTGGTGCCGCTCATGGCATTGACCGCTGGGACGGGAGCCATCGCGAGCGAGCGGGAACGGGGCACACTGCTG
Organism: uncultured bacterium; assembly: GCA_965652425.1. GTDB lineage: Bacteria > Planctomycetota > Phycisphaerae > Phycisphaerales > UBA1924 > JANSXG01. The sequence goes on from CBFGVX010000054.1 coordinate 13,971, forward strand.
TATCTGCTCGCGCAGCCGATCCGCAGGGGTGAACTGCTTCTGGGTAAGTTCTTCGGGCTCGCGGGGGCGCTGTGCTGCTCGCTCTGCTTGGGCTTCGGACTCAGTGCGGGTGTGCTGGCGTGGAAGTCAGGTGGCGCAGATCTGGGCGCGTTCGTAATGCTTGTCGTTGCAGCGTGCGGCCTGGCGGTCTGCATGCTCTCAGTGGGACTCTTGATCTCGGTGATGTCACGCCGATCGGGAGTCGCGACGGGGCTGGGCCTGTTCGTCTGGTTGAGCCTGGTCTTTCTAAGCGATCTGGGTCTGATGGCCGGTGCCCTGGTGTTCAAGCTCCGGGTTCAGGAGGTATTTCTGCTCGGCGTTATGAACCCGCTTCAGGCGTACAAACTCGGCGTAATCCACCAGATGAACGCGTCGATCGATGTTCTCGGTCCGGTAGGGGTGTACGCCTCTCAGGAATACGGCACAGCGCTGCCATGGCTGCTCGGGTCCGTCATGTTGGGCTGGACGGTTCTGGCCCTGTCGCTCGCCTACCTGATCTTTAACAGAAGGGCTCCCGTATGAACAATTCAATGCACAACTTTGCGAGCGTCGCATCCATAATGGCAATGACAGCATTCATGATGATCGGATGCGAACCGGGCAACTCGGACGCTCCGCCGGAACTTCGGGTCGGGGATTCGGTCTGCGTGGAGTGCAACATGATCATAAGCGATGAGCGTTTTGCGACGGCGACCGTCGTCAGTGACGAGCGAGGCCGTCCGAAGACATTGCTCTTTGATGACTTCAACTGCCAGGTCAATCACGCCGAGGCACACGGCGAGGAATATCCCGTTCTGCGTCGGTGGGTACGCGATCACGGAACAAAAGAGTGGCTGGATCTCGAAGAAGCGTTTTTCGTTCACGCCGACGATCTTCGTACACCCATGGCGTCTCACGGTGCGGCGTTTTCTGACAAGCAGCGGGCCGAGCAATTCGCAGAACAGGTGGAGGGCGAGGTGGTGCCGTATGACAAATTGCGCCTGAGAATTCTGGGGCTGCCCTGCTGCTCGTCGGATTGAGCCGAGTCGCGTCGCAGGCATTACTGACCAGAGACACGCTCGCGACATGTCGCGATCGGTCTCATTGTCACTTTACACAGCCATCATGTCGCCTGCACGAACCTGCGTTGCAAGGCCGGACGGGAATCGAGTTCTGAAATTCCCTGTGGCGAAAAAGCCTATATCACGGTGCCAATGAGAGTGCCGTGGCGGAGCGTCGGGGGTGGACTGCAATGTGTAAGACGGTATCAACGGCGTCACCGCTATGTGCTGGACCTGATGATTCTGGGCATCTCCCCTAACATAGTGCGCTGAGAATAGTACATAGCTCGCAGGACAGTAACGATAGATTCGGCTGGAGTTGCCGCAGTGATTAACCTTGAAGTGCCGGTGGAAGATGCTCAACTGCCGTTGGTGTGAATATCCGCGAGCCGAGTCCGACCGATTCGGCAGTTATCCAGTAGTACGACAGACGCGAGATGTCCGCCAAAGGAGAAATGTGCACGCAACCGAAGCAATCGAGAGCAGAACAAACCCCAAAGCATACGAGCCGGTCGCCTCCTTGATCCCGCCGACGGCCAACGGCGGGAAGAACCCGCCAAGACCACCAGCGGCACCCACCAAACCCGTCACGCTACCGACGCTCGCCGGGAAGTGCTGAGGGACAAGCTTGAACACGGCACCATTACCCATGCCAATGGCCGCTGCGATGCCGAGGGCGGCGATCGTGAACGGAACGATATGTTCTATCGTCATGAATAAAGCGAGGAAAGCTGTAACAGGGAAGACTACTGCAAGAACGCGAGGACCACCGAAACGATCAGAAAGCGCGCCGCCGACTGGGCGGAGCAAGGTTGCCAGAACCACAAATCCAGCCGTACGCAGGCCTGCGTCTGTCGGATCGAGCCCAAAGATATCTGTCAGGAATGTTGGCAGGTAGATACTCATCGCCACGAAGCCGCCGAAGGTGATGAAGTAGTAGATGCTGAGCACCCAACTCATCCGATCGCTCAGCGGGGAGAACAGTTGCTGCAGAGATTTCTTCACTCGCGGCTGCGGGGGATTCTTCGCTGTCAGACTGAACAGTATCGCCCAGACCGTCGCGATGGCCGCGAAGGCCCAGAACCCCCAGATAAAGCCGGCGAGCCCTGCGATGACTGGAGCACCGAAAGCGGCCAACGATTGGCCGATGTTCCCCATGCCGTAGACGCCGATGGCCAGTCCTTGCCTTTGGGGTGGATACCAGCCACTTACAAAGCCAACACCGACGGAAAAACTGCCCAGCGAGAGTCCGACGAAGAATCCAATAAGGAGAAGTGCTTCGAACGACTCCACGACTGCCATCGGAATCACAGATAAAGCGGAGGCAAACATCACGATGCTAAACACCAGCCGTCCACCGAAGCGGTCGGCGAGCATGCCCAAGGGGATGCGGCCTAAGCTGCCGAGCAGTACGGGCGTTGCGATCGCGACACTGACTTGCCAGGGCTCAAGAGAAAGTCTCTCCCGTAAGATGGGCATCATCGCTGAGATGGAGCCGAAGATGGCGAAGCAAACGGCGAACGCCCCGGTTGCCAGCATCAACTGATATGCATTGCCTTCAGGAAAAGCGCCCGGGGTTCCGGTAGCCATTTCCACTGGCGGAACATCGGATATCGAGACGCTGCTTTCCATTACCGCTCCAACTTGTACAGATATCTCAGCAGGCCCAAATTCAATAGGAGGCAAACGATGCTCGCTACTCCACCCGGAATGATCAGTGCAGGATCGCCATCAAGGTATGCGTGCATCGTCGCGGTCAACAACCAGAGTTGCACAATGACCAAAAGGAGTACAAAGCAAAGAACGCCATAGAGTATCGGAGATCGCTGTTGGATCGGAACAGGACGACCACGAGTGGGGCCGGTTGGCTTAGTGGAAGGCATCATGTCGTTCCGATCTCCACTCCGGTGGCATAGATCATGCCCTCGCGGACTTCAAGCGTAATACGGTGCAGCGCACGCCGGGGCGGGCCCTTGATCGGTCGGCCGCTGAGCAGGTCGAAATACCCGCTGTGGCACGGGCACTGGAAGACCCCGCGTTCTACGACCGGTCGCACCGGGCAGTGCAGGTGGGTGCACTTGTTGTTGAAGGCAACGATCGTATCTTCGTCAGGACGGACGAGGATGCAATGCTCGTATTTGGGATATCGAAAGCTCAACGAGCCACCCACGGGCAGATCCGACATCGCGACGACGGGCGTAATGGGCATTTTGCCTGTCGCTCGGCGGAATAGATTATCCAGCCCGATCCATACCTGGCCGACCACGAATGATCCGCTGATCAGCACCATGAACTTTGTAAAGTCCCGACGCGCGACATAGTTGTCCCGATCGACATCGATCGGGAAATCCTGCCGCCATTTCGGTTGCTGGTCCAGTGGACGACCGTCCGGGGCCGCTGTCCGGCCTGAGTCGCTTTGTTTCCTGCGTGCCATCGGTGATCTCTCCGTTGATCAGGCCTCGTTGGGATCATAGAGACTGTCTGTGAGAACATGGAGCCGGACACTGCGCGGTTCGCTGGGCTCGCCATACATCTGACTGGTCACATCGACATGCTCATGCGTGGAGTCTTTCGGGACCATCATGTTGACTTTCGTCGTGATGTTCTGGCGTCCGAATTTGAACTCGTTGACCGGCCGAGACATCTTGCGCTTGGCCTCGACCTCTTCGCGTGTCCCGAAGAAGAGTGCTTCGCTGGGGCAAACGGTGGCGCACATGGGCTTCTTTCCGATGCTTGTGCGGTCGTAGCACATATTGCACTTCATCATCAAATCGAAGTCGGTTTGCATCTTGGGCACACCGAAGGGGCACGCGTAAACGCAGTTGTTGCAAGCGATGCAGCGGGGCTTGCGTGCGCTCTGCACGACACCGTCTTCGGTCTTTTTGATGGCGTCGGCGGGGCAGACCTCTGCGCATGTCGGCGAGTCGCAGTGCATGCAGACCACCGGGACGGTCTGCGTCGATTCTGACCGCTCGATGTACTCGAGGTGGATCATCGGATGCCCCTTGTGCGTGTCGCACTCGGCGCACGCCTGCACGCAGGCCTGGCAGCCGATGCAACGATTGGGATCGATGAAGAATTCGTGGTGGTCAGGCACAGGCATGCTGGCTGCTTTCGAACTTGAGGGCGGCTCTACTTCGAGCGTGTACAGTTTCAGGATTGGCGGAACACCGGGGAGGGCGTGCCATCGGGCAGAGTTGCGATCCGGTCGAGGTCGTGCTGGACCCCGTCGCCGGCGAAAGCATCGGGCGGGCCGTCTGCCTTTCGAACCCGAACGGCGCATACTTTGTATTCCGGGATCTTGGAGATCGGGTCCTGAGCCGAAATCGTCAACTGGTTCGCACTCTTCCGCCCGGCCCAGTGATACGGGATGAAGACGGTGTCAGGACGGATTGTTTCGACGACCATCGCGCGGAGCGTGCAGGATCCTCGTCGAGATTCGGCGGTTGCCCAGTCGCCGTCTTTCACGCCCAGACGGTCCGCCAGGCGGGGATGCATTTCGATGCGCGGCTCAGGATACTGTCGGACCAGTGGGCCGATCCGGCGAGTCTGCGTACCCGAAAGGAACTGGCTCACGACACGCCCGGTCGTGAGAATAATGGGATAGTCTTCGTCTACCTCTTCCGTGGGCGGTGTGTATGGCGCGACATTGAACCGTGCCTTCCCATCGGGGAAGTAGAACGGGCCGGCTCCGCGCGCGATCGGGTTCCACGAACCCGGTTCGAACAGGCGGGGCGTACCGGTGTGCTCGACCGGATTGCCGTCTTGATCCTCGCTCGGACAGGGCCAGAACACGCCGTACTGACGCTCGATTTTCTCCCATGTGATTCCGGAATATTCGCACACACCGCCCTTGCTGGCGGTGCGAAGCTCCTCAAAGATCTCGCGAGGATTCTGAAAAGTCATGCCATGGGGCCGCCCCAGCGACGCGGCGATATCCTGGATAATCCGCCAATCCTGGCGGGCGTCGCCCGGACAGGACACCGCCTTGTTGATCTTGATGACGCGGCCTTCGAGTTGCGTGATGACACCCTCGTCTTCCTCCTGGAGAGAGCCGGGCAGCACGATGTCGGCGTGGCGGGCGGTCTCATTGAGGAAAAAGTCGATGGCGACATAGAAGTCGAGCTTCTCAAGCGCTTCGCGCACAAAGTTGTTGTCGGGCAGCGAAACCATCGGGTTGAAGCAGATCGAAAGCAGCCCCTTGATCTCACCCTTGTGGATCTTGCGGATGATCTCGTAGGCATCCACGCCCTTGCCCGGGATCTCGTCGGGTTGCACACCCCAGACCCCGGCGATGTATTCGCGGTGCTCCGGGTTGTCGATATCACGCCCGCCAGGGAGTTGGTCGCACTTTTGGCCGTGCTCACGCCCGCCCTGCCCGTTGGCCTGCCCGGTGATTGTTGCGTACCCGCAGCCCTCGCGGCCGATCCGGCCCGACACGAGGACCATGTTGATCGCGCCGAGCACATTCTGCACGCCGTGGCTGTGGTGCTCTATGCCTCGGGCGTGCATGAGAAAACTCGTACTCGCTGTGCCCCAGAGCTCTGCGGCCTTCTCGATGGCCTTGGGCGCGATACCTGTGACTTCGGCCGTGCGCTCAATAGTCCACTGACTCACATGCTCCGCTACGGCATCAAACCCCACGGTAGATCGTTCGATGAAATCGTGATCGATCCAATCTCGCTCAATCATGCGATTTAAAACGCCGTTGAAGAGCGCGATGTCGCGACCCGGCTTGACGGGCAGGAATAAGTCGCAGGTGCGGGCCGCGGGCGTGATTCGCGGATCGACCATGATGATTTTGGCACCGTTCTCACGCGCCTGCCAGATATAGCTCGTGGTGATCGGGGCGCACTCGGCGATGTTGGCTCCGCTGACCCATATCACCTCAGCTTTGGGGATGTCTTCCCACGGGTTGGCGGCCCGATCAATCCCAAAGGCCTTCTTGTTGCCCGCTCCCGCGCTGACCATGCACAGCCGACCGTTGTAGTCGATGTTGGCGGTACGCAGGCACACGCGGGCGAACTTGCCCATCAGGTATGCCTTTTCGGTTGTAAGGCTTGCGCCGGTAAGCACCGCGAACGCGTCATGGCCGTGTTCGCCTTGTATGCGATCGATGGCCTCTGCCGTTCGTTTGATGCAGTCTTCGTAGGAGGCTTCCGCAAAACCTCCGGGAGCGCTGGGGTCTCGGCGTAGCGCGGTCGTCAGCCGGTCCCGGTGCCCTCCCTGGAGGTATCGTTTCACACCTTTCGGGCAGAGCATCCCTTTGTTGAACGGGAAGTCTTCCCAAGGTTCGAAGCCGATGACCCGATCATCTTTCACCTTGAGTTGGATGCCGCACTGCTGGCCACAGAAACAGCAGTGCGTCTTTACGAGTCTATCGGGCTCAGCGCCAGGGTCGAGAGCCGGGCCGGCCATATCCGAGAGGTGCGGCCCGTACTGTTCAATGATCTTCAGTTCTGGGAGCGGCTGCTTTGCCATGGTGAATTGATCTTCCGGCAATAGGTAGATGTTATGGCGAATCTTTGTCCCGTAATGAAGATCGGCTATCCCGCTGGGAACTGTTGTCGTGTTTCAGCCCAGAGGCTGCCCTGAGCGAGCGCAAGCATGGCTCGCCGGCAGCGGGGACACACTCGCTGATAGTGGTCCGCGCCTGACACAGCATCCATCTCGTATTGGTAACCGAGTCGCTTTTGGACCTCGATCAGGTCGTCGACCTGCATCTGTGGTGCGTACCCCTGGCCGCAACGCGCACACTCGGCGGGCGGCATGGAGGCGCCGACATCTTTGTAGAACGCCACGCCAAGTTGGGCGGGACGCTGGAAAATATGGAAAAATTTACCGAAGGGAAGCCATAACAGAGTAAAAATAACTGTCGCAGCGTGGGTAATCGACAGGAACTCGAAAGCGTAGCCCCCCATGAATTTGTAACTCGCCCAGATCGCCAACCCGGTGATGCTGATGGCGAAGAGCAGCAGCAGAGGCAGAATGTCCTCCCCGAACTGCTGGACGGCTGCGGCACCGTGGTCGCGCATCCGCCGGCGGAAAGCGAGCATCACACCAGGAATCACGAGGAAGCTGGACCACACCAGCCCGTGAAAGATCATGAATGCAACGAACGAATCCACTGGAATCGTGATGGTTGAAAAGCCAAAAACGAAAATCGTGTACCTGTCGAAGTCATTGAGCGGCGATTCGAAATGGACCCACCCAAAGACCAGCGGGAAGGTAATTGCTGCAGCGAGCAGGCACCCCCACATGATCAGCCAGTGCGCCCCCCATCGCCCGCGCCCTCTCCGCCAGATAAACGCGTTGAGTGCGAAGTCGGATGTCAAGCGTTTAAACAGGACGACCACATTCCGTCCCATCCACTTCGGATTCAGGAAGACCTGCCAGCCCCTGCGAAAGTACACCGCCGTCGGCGGGCGCTGGATCCACATCGCGTAACGATAAACGACCCCGAATACGGCGAAGACGGTGGCGAATGTGTAGGCCACGAGAGCCGCGTCAAAATGTTGTAGCCGACGAGAGCCGAGCAACACGAACAAACCGAGCACGAGCGTTGCCAACACCCCCGCTGCTGTGGCTTTCAGCGTTTCCTTGCTCATCGATCGCCTCCTTCCATGGAGTATACAGGAGCCGCCCCACTATTCAGGCATTGTGAAGTGCAATCCGAGCAACAGCCACCACACAACGGCGGCGTCTCGGTATCCTGCACTCTCGCTCCGATTTGCTCATTCAGAGCATCAAGGAGCTGCACGAGAGGCACTTTGCCGATCGCAGCGGCCTGCGCGAGCGTGACCCGACGCGCCAGCGTGCACCGGAGAAATGGGTTCCGGATCGGTGCAAAACCCATTTCCGCTAAGGTCTTCTTTGTTTCTGGGAACCAGGTGATGGTCTGCCCCACTGTGTGATAGGAGGCAAGAAACGCGGGCATGGAGTCGGTCTGAGTCTTCACGGAATTTGGCCTTCTGATCATCATTCCAATCATGACCGTTGCCCACCATGCCAACGCGATGACTTCCAGCACGCCACTCAAGGCGATGATCGGGAACGCTCCATCATGCCAGTCTGTGGTGATCTGAAGCCCAACTCGCAGTGCACAGCCAAGGTTGAGAAGCAGGAACGGCATCCAGAGCAACGGCAGTGCCCCCTGCTCACCTTTGAAAAGCGGCACGAGCCTCGACCCCATCCCCACGATCATCATGGAGATGAATCCCATCGTAATCGCATGCCGGATCGCACCGTGATAAGCGTGACTGAAGGTCCCCTCAGAGAGGATGAGGTACAGCGGCATTGTGAGCAGCAGCCCGAACGATACGAAGAGCCAGATAAACGCCGCCAGTACGAACTTCCGAGCCGGATCGGTAGTCCGTCCCGGTCGAGCCGATTGGAAGGGGCGCCAACCGCTGATCAGGATCGCCGCACCGACCGGCAGCATGAGCCAGGGGACCAGCATCGCGCCGGCAAACGCCCGGCTCTCGGTGAACCGGAAAGCAAGGAACAGGCCTGCCTCTAATACGATCGCGCTGACGAGTAGAACACAAGCCACCCAAGCTCGCCGAGTAGGAATATCCCGGAACCCAAACAGTGCGGGGAACAGCAGCAGACCAACACCGAATATCATGAGCATCGCCATGCCGTGGATCTGCACATCACGCAAAGGCGCTTGGTAGGTTGAAATCTGATAAAGGAGTTCTTCCCGACTATTCGCACGGATGAGCTCGGTCATGTGCCACCCGCCAGCGAGGACTTGGATCACCATACAACCGAGTGCGCTGAATACGAACGCGTTACCGGGTGTCAACTGTGTCGCTGATATCCGCCACGACCGCAACATCGCCCCCACGAACGCTCCCACGCCAATCGTCTGGGCCAGCACCCCGATCGTGTGCAGGGCTTCCGCTCCCGTCCATCCGTGCACTCCAATCCCGACTGAGCGGCACACGATCCCGAAAACGACGAGAGCGAGCGTTGCGTACGCGAACCGTGACCCAACCTCCGGTCCATCCCAGATCCGCGGCAGAAGCCGGTAGCCAATGCCCATGACAAAAAGACCCACCCAACCCATGATTTGGACATGCCCATGG
>CBFGVX010000055.1:0-22827 GCA_965652425.1 uncultured bacterium
ATCGACCTCACCGGCAAACCCATCCTCATCGCCGGCGCATCCAGCGGCATCGGCGCCGCCACCGCCGAGGCCTGCGCGAAAGCCGGCATGCCCGTCCTCCTCACCGCCCGGCGCGAGGGCAAACTCCAGCAGGTCGCCGCCCGCATCCGCTCCGCCGGCGGCACCGCCGAAACGCTCGCGGCGGACATTACCTCCGCCGACGACTGCGCCCGCGCCGTCGAGAAGTGCGTCGAAGCGTTTGGCTCCATCTACAGCGTCTACGCCAACGCCGGCTACGGCTTCGAAACCCCCGTCCACGAGTGCCTGACCGACGACCCCGCCGAGGACCGCGTCCGCGCGATCTTCGAGACCAACTTCTTCGGCACGCTCAATGCCATCCGCCCCGCGCTGCCGCGCATGATCGAAGCGGGCGCAGGGCATGTGCTCATCTGCTCCAGCTCGATCGGCAAGTTCACCGTTCCCCGCTTCGGCCCCTACTGCGCGAGCAAGGCGGCCCAGTGGCACATCGCCCGCGCCATGAACGCCGAGCTGCGCCCCAAGGGCATCTTCGTCTCCAGCGTCCACCCCATCGGAACGAAGACCGAGTTCTTCGACGAGGCCGCGAAGCGCAGCGGCGGCCAGTCCCTCACCGAGAACACGCCCGCCATCTTCATGCAGCCCGCCGACAAGGTGGCCAAGGGGATCGTCAAATGCCTGCGCAGGCCGCGCGCTGAGGTCTGGACCAGCACGCCGGTGAAACTGATCGCGGGCCTGCTGACGGCGGCCCCGAACGCGACGGACTGGCTGATGCACCGGATGGAGCGGGGGCGGCCGAGTAAAAAATGACCTGCCTGGATATAGGCCAATTTTTCCGTCAGATTTACGAAATTGTTCTTGTAGTCCGGGGGGGGGGGGGGGGGGGGGTAAGGTTTGATTTACCTTGACAACTGGGTAAAAATTTTAATCCAGCCCGAAAAATTAGAGATACGAAGGAGAGCCCATGGTGTTTCGAAACACGGTTTCAATTGCGATAACTGCCACAGTAGGTGTCGTTGCTGGTAGCACAGGCGTGCTCCACGCCACAGACCCGAGCAATCCGAATGAATGCACACAGACACCTATGAGTTGTTGGGACGAAGTCTTTTGCGCGAATGTGTTCAGTTGTCTTGACAGCAGTCCAAATGAAAAGGCCTTCTACGATTGCCTGCTTTTAGGCGTCGTGGCCTACGAAAGGTGCAGCAATAAGATCTGCCATGATACATGGACCCAAACTCAGGTTCTGCCAACTAACCAGCAATGCTTGGATCAGTACGAAAACCGCAGAGACAATTACTGCGAGTTTCAAATACCTTCTACACTAGGACAGGTATGCGGAAAACGAGATCACCATTTCGGTCCGAGTGGGAACTGGGCTGACAGTTTAACGACGGCTTGTAAGCAAGCAGCACATAAAGAATATTTGGCCTGTTTGGATGCCGCAACGCCCAACATATCACCTAGCACATTTAGTGACAACACGCTTCTCGACGGATCACTGAAGGCTGGCGAATGGTCGCCTTCCGAAGGGATCTGGAGTGGGACTCTTCTTCTCGTGCCTATCGACGAAGTCACGGCGAGAGTCGATCGTGCTGTGGTTAGTTCGGCAGTCTGGAGCGGGAATCAGTGGCAACGCGTCGTCATAGGCGAGTACTTCCGGGGCGCTGACATGTTCACAGAAGTCTCAGTCGACCTACGCTCGATTTCACAAGCCAACTATGGCTCGGATCTTGATTTGCTTGTAGAGTGGAGAGACGGGGAGGAACTTGTCATGGCTCTCGATCATTTTCTCCCCATCGCCGAATCCGGTATCCCCGGCGATTTCGACCGCGACGGCGAGCGGACCGCCCACGACCTTACGGCCTTCCTTGATGCCTACGAAAACAGCGCCCCACGCGCCGATCGCAACGGCGACAGGGTCGTTAACGCCGAAGACCTCGCCCTCTTCCTCGCCGAGTACGACACCGAGTAATCACCCCACCGGCGCGTACCCCAGCTTCACCTTGTCCGGTGAGAATCCCGATTCATCGAAGATGAGCAGCTCGTTCGCGGGCTGCTCTTTCTCATTGAGCCAGCACTCGGGCAGCCACAGCTCCCGGTGAGGCGGCACCGGCTTGCCGTCGGCAGTCTGCACGAAGTACCGCCCCGCGTTCTTCCCGTTCAGCAGCACCTGCCCCTTGCTCAGCCCGCTCAGATCCAGGATCAGCGGGCGATCCTGCCTCGGCGCTTCGAAGCGGCAGCGCCACCACGCCGGGCGTCCCCGCTGCTTCTTCGCCGCGGCTCCGTTCAATGTGCCCTTCGCCACCGCTTCGAACCGCTCATCCTCCGGCGGGCCCCACGGCGCGAACGAGAAGCTCGCCTTCTCCGTGACATTCGTCGCCAACTCGTACCACGAGGCCTGCTTGCGGATCTCCGTCAGCGACTTCTCGACCACCTCGCTCGGCTCGAGCAGCGCGATCTGCACCGTGTTCTTGCCCTGGCGCAGCACATCGCTGTCGAACACCGCGCGGATCGGCACGCCCGGCTCGATCAGCTCGACCGGCTCATCGTTCAGCACCACCGCCCCGTGCCACTTCACTTCCTCCAGCACGAACGCCAGCGGCGACTTGCGCCGGTGCATGAACGACCACGACAGCCGCTTCGCGCTCGTCCGGTCACCGCGGTACGCGTTGAGCATCGGGCGAAAATGCGCCATCAGGTCCAGCGGCTCGCCGGTCTCGACCGTCGCGCTGCCCGCCTTGAACGCCTTGCTCGCGTAAACATGCCCGAACAGCCCCTTCGGCCGGCGCAGGTCCGACCGCCCCGACGCCCGCCCCAGGTTGTCCACCAGCACACCCACCGTCTGCTCGCCCTTCTTGAGCGGCAGCGGCAGCACGCGGCTCAACGCCCCCGGCCCGTCGCCGACGACCACCGCCTCATCCTCGCCGAAGTACAGGTGCAGCCGGTCCCCCGACTCCAGCATCGCGCAGTTGGTCTTCTTCGTCGCGCCGTTCTTCAGATCGATCTTCAGCCAGCCGTAGCCCGACGGCACGCCCAGCGCATCCATGTTCGTCGGCCCGTCGATCAGCACGAACTGGTCCGCGCTCCCGCTGGTGTGCGGCGTCTCGTCGGCCCGCTCCCACTCGCCAAGCGTGATCTTCGAGCCGTTCTCGACCGCCGGCTGCGCGCTCAGCGTGGCCATCTCGCCCTTCCGATCGATCGCGAGTACCGTCTTGTGCCCGTTCGCGAAAACCGGCTCGCCCGAGTCGGTGAACGACGAGGCGCCGATCACCAGGCGCGGCTCGCCCGTCGAATGATCCAGCATCGCCGCGTCGGCGAGCTGCTCGCTCAGCACGACCACCTTCACGCCCTCGATCGTCTCGATCGTCGGCGTCTTGCCCTTCGGCACCTCGAGCTCCGCGACGGTGCCGTTGATCGAAAGCTCGCCCCGTCCGCCCGCGCTGCCGAAGCACACGAACACTTCGCCGAACCGCGCCAGCGGTCGCAGCGAGCAGTAATCCAGCGTCGCGCGCCCGAACAGGTGCGTCCGCAGCAGCACCCACGCCACCGCCGACTTGCCCATGTCCACTTCGAGATCCGTCCCATCCGGCAGCGTCAGCAGCGCCGGCCTGCGCTTCGAGGCGGTCGTATCGTCGCCGAACACGAACGCCACCGACCCCTGCGAGCCGCGGCAGAAATCCACGGCGTACCCGCCCGTCTGCGCCTTGCCCGCCGCCCGCTCGCCCGTCTCCTCATCGATCACCGGCGGTGCGACCGACGACGGCGAGAGCATCGCCGGCTGGAAGTCCGGCTCGGTCGCCGCCAGCACCGACGCGAACGACGACGCGAAGGTGCACAGCCGGCGCACCGTCGCCAGCGATTCGTGCTGCCGCCCCGCTTCGTCGATCAGATCGCACCCCGCCGTCGAAGCCGCCACATCAGTCGCGCTGGTGAACCCCAACCTACCGCCCCGCGCAAAGTGCGAAAGGTTGAACTGCCCCCCCGCCGCGAGCACCTCCGCCAGCGTCCGCTCGACGGCGATCGCCGACTTGTGCCTGGGCATCTCCTCGCCCCAGCGCGGCTCGGTGCCGGTCCGCAGATCGCCGATGATCCGCGGCTGGTCGCGCTTGGCCGCGCGCAGCTGGCGCGTGATCGAGTGCAGATTCGCGTACCCCGACCAGGTCTCGATCTCGCCCTCGAACGACACCATCAGGTTGTTCGTGTTCAGGATCGGAGTCTTGATCGATCCCTCGCGCAGGTAGCGCGTGATCGCGCCCAGATAGTTCTCCGCGAGCTCGGGATCGGCGCACGAAAACTCGTGCTCGGCCTGCACCGCGATGATCGGCCCGCCCGACGGCGCGCCGTCCTTGCGCTCGGTCACCTGCTGCGGCGAGATCTTCTGGCACAGCGCCCGGATCCAGGTCGAGAGTGCACTGAGAAACTCCGGACCGTCCGAGCGAAGCGATTCCGCCGCGTCCAGCGATCCGAGCAGACTCGACGGCATCCCGCCCAGGTCCAGCCCGCGCTCGACCACCGGCCCGACCCGCACGATCACATGCAGCCCCTGCGCACCCGCCTCGCGGATGAACGCGCTGATATCCCGATCGCCGTCAAAGTCGAGCGTCTTCGCCGTGACCTGATGGTGGCCCCACACCGCCGGCACGACGATCGTGTTCAGCCCCGCCGCCCGCGCCTGGCGCAGGCGCGACTTCCACAACGCCCGAGGGACACCCGCATACCCCACCGTCCCGGAGATAATCCAGTGACGCTTGGAGTCGATGAGCAGAGACTGACCGTCGCTCGAAATCGTTGCCATGCCGGAGCGTGCCTTTCGCAGAAGACCACCCGGCAATACCGATCACAAGCCAAACATACCGCGTGTCGAGCCGGGGCCAACCCTATGCACGACAAGGGCTTCAGTCAATGAATTGCGTCGATATTTATCCGTTCTGCAATGAAATGCGTCGATCTATCGCGAAATATCATGCCGCGCACGATTCTCCCTCAAACAGGGCGAACTCCGTCTCGTGCTTCGGATAGAAGTTGTACCCGCTCACATCCACCCCATCGGATTCCACGATGCTCAGGTCCCGACGCTCCGACAGCACATACCGCGTGCCCATGGCCGGACGATCCAGCCGTTGACACAACTCGTCCAGACAGAAAATCTGCTGCACGATCGGGCGGCACGGGTCCAGCGGGTTCCAGTCGATCACCGCGCCTCGCTCGCCGTTGCTCAGCTTCACCACCGTGCCCGGCGCGTACGCCGGAACCACCGCCAGCAGCGCTCGCAGCACCACCGGATCGATCCAATCGACATAGGGCTTCTGCATCAGCTTGTGCAGCGCCGCCACCGTCGGGATCGGCGCGCTATGCTGGCCGGGGTAGCGCAGTCGATCGAACAGGTCCGCCGCCGTCAGGATCCGCGCAAAGACATGGATCTCCTCGCCCCGCAGCCCGCGCGCCTTCTCGCCCCCCGTGTCGCGCACCGGGAAGCCGGAACCGTCAAAGTGCTGGTGGTGATGCAGAATCGCCGCCGCCGCCGGCGCGTCCAGCTCGCCGTTGATCCGGTCGTACGCCAGCTGAACATGCTTGCGGAACTCCGGGTCCGATTCGTCGTTCGTCTCGTAGAACCGCTGCACCACCGCCTCGTCGATCAGCAGCAAACCGATGTCGTGCAGCAGCGCACCGATCCCCAGCGACACCACCTCCTTCGCCCGGTGCGCCGCCAGGCGCTTCCGCTGCGAGATCAGGTACGCGTCCAGCTTCAGACCCATCAGCAGGCACAGAAAAGTCGTGTCCGTCGAGTGACGAAGCAGCGGCCGGTTCCCGTCGCTCATCGCCTGCACATACAACGCCGCATCCGGCTCGTCGATCAGACTCTGCGCAAAGTCCCGCACCGTGTTTCGATACGCCGAGTAGTCCAGCTTCGCGTTCGCGTTCTCGCCCAGACGCTCCATCACGCTCGTCAGCACCTTGCTCGTCGCGCCGCGCTGCCGCGCGATGCTCGGGCTGATGAACTTCTCAATGAAACGCAGGTCCGGATACTCGATCCAGATCTCCGGCAGGAACATGCTCCGCATCCGCTCGATCGAACGCTCGTCCAGCACGAAACCCGCACGCAGCAGCATCGTGTCCGGTCGGTCCGGATGCAGCACCGGCGTCGCCAGTTGCATCCCCGGCTTGGCCTGAATCAGCGGGACTCGCAGCATCCATCGACTCCGGGTATCCAATATCGCTCGGCGCGGCACAACACCGGGTCACCGCGTCGGCATAATCGGCAATCTCGCCGCCTCGCTTGTGCCACACCTCACGGATCCCCCGCACTTTCGCCGGGCGCAAACCCGCAGACCTCAATCCACCCGACGCATCCTCATCCCGTCCTCAACTTGCCCAGACCGCACAACCGAACCATCCGCCCTCAGCACCCACACCCAGAACCCCTCACCGGACCGTTCCACTCCAAGAACCGGCCCCTCCACTTCGATCAGATGCTCCCGATCACCCACCACCGGCAAGGCCACCCGCCCCCGCCGATCGGTGAAGCCGCCCGTCGCAGCCGTCACATGCGCTGCCTCTTCGAGAGCTCGCCTGCTCAGAGGCAGCGGCGCCCCCGCGTCGAGCACGATGATCCGCGCGTGCGCACCGACCACCGGATCGCCGGTCCCATCAACCACTTCGAAGACCGCACCCTCCGGCCCAGCGCAGCCGAACTGCACCATCATCAGAAACAGCACCATCACGGCTTCCACAGCACGCCTCATCCGAATCGCTCCCAGACACACCCACCCCGATCAAGGTCTCCATCAACGGGATAAGGTAATCGACCACACCATCATCGGAGATGCACATGACTCAGGCCTCTGCACCATCCGCCATCGAAACCATGCTCGCCCATCGCTCCATCCGCCGCTTCACGAGTCAACCCGTCCCCGATCAGGACATCCGGCGCGCCTTCGAAGCAGGCCAGATGGCTTCCACCAGCTCCAATGTGCAGGCCTACTCGGCCATCCGCGTCACGGACCACCGGATCAGGGCTTCTCTGGCCGAGCTCGCCGGTCCCCAGCAGAAGGTGGTGGACTGCGGAGCATTCTTTGTTATCTGCGCCGATGTCCGCCGCCACCGTCTCCTCGCTGCGCAGGCCGGCGAGCCCTACGACGCCAAACTCGAAGCGTTCCTCGTCGCCGTCATCGACGCCTCGCTCTTCGCGCAGAACGCCTGCATCGCCTTCGAATCCATGGGATACGGCATCTGCTACATCGGCGGCCTGCGCAACGATCTCCCGCAGGTCGACTCTCTCCTCGCTCTCCCCGAGGGCGTCTACCCCCTGTTCGGGTTGTGCGTCGGCACCCCCGCCGAGCAACCGCTCGCACGACCCCGCATTGACCTCGACGGCGTGTTGTTCGAGAACGGATACCCGAGCGACGAACAGGTGTTCGAACACATCGCCGACTACGACGCCGCATACGAGCACTACATGCAGTCGCGCTCCGGATCCGCCGCACGCTGGTCGGAGATGATGCAGCGCAAATACACCAAGGCATCGCGCATCGAGGTCGGCACCTTCTATCGCTCCAAGGGCGCCGTCCTGGACTGATGCTCGCCGCGCATTCTGGTGGATTCCTGCGCGGTGCATGCGCGTTCACCCTCACACGGCCAGACTATTCTCGCGCGCTTTTTTTAAAAATTTTTAGGCCTTTTCGCACCGCGAATGCCGATCCGCAGAATTCACCCGAAGTCCGTGCAACCGCGGTCTTGTGATTGCGTATGCAATCGCCACCATGCGTCACGATGACGCGAGCTATCCACCACGCCCCGGAGCGTTCGATCCACATGGGGTGCCGCACTTCCGTACGCGGCACCAACCAACCCCGGCGGCGAATGGAGTCCACTGCATGATTCGGATTGGTTTTGGTTTCGCGGCCAGCGCGATGGTCGCAGGTATGGCTACCGCGGCAACACAACAAATCGTAAACCCCCCAGAACCCGGGTGGATCGAACTCGAACGCCCCGTCACCCCAGACACCACCCGCGCCTTCTACCCCGCCGCGCTCTCCGGCGATGGCCACACCGTCGTCGGTCGCGAATGGCACACCGACAAGAAAAACACCACACCAATCTCACGCGCTGCCGTATGGCACCAAGGAAAGCTCTCCTGGCTCGCCGAACCGGCCCGCAGCGGCACGGTTCCGCCACACGCGCTCGCCTACGCCATCAACCGCACCGGCAGCGTCATCGCAGGGCTCGCCTCGCTCCCGAACCCACCCGGTCGCTATCTCAACGGCGCCTGCGTCTGGTACAACGGCGAACCTTTGCATGTCATGCCCGAAAGCGTCGGCAACATCACGCCCGTCCTCCTCGGCGGCTCCGACTCCTCCGGCACCGTCCTCGTCGGTCGCGCGATGATCAACGAAACCCGCCACGCCGCATTCGTCATACGCAGCGGCCAGCTCCAGATCCTCGACACCCTCACCGGATCCGGGGGCGAAGCCACCGCCGTCGCCGTCAGCCACAACGGCGAAGTCGTCGTCGGCTTCAGCACCAACGAAGAAGGCATCCATCAGGCCGTGCGCTGGATCGGTTCCAAAGCCCACCCGCTGTCCAACATGCCATCCTGGGCCACCGCAAGCTACGCCACCGATGTCAACCAGGACGGTTCCGTCGTCGTCGGACGCATCATGTCCGGCGACCTCGCCCTCCACTTCCGATGGGAAAACGGCGTCCTTGAGGTCCTCGACGGCCTCGACCCCATCGGCGAGCCATCCATACCCTTCGCCCGCGCCGTCCGCACCAACGCCGACGGATCCGTCGTCGTCGGCGGGTTCAACGACCAGGCCTTCTACTGGACCAAGCAGCGAGGCATGCGAACCCTCAGAAGCGCCGCCGTCGAAAGCGGCATCTCCATCCCCTGCTGCACGCCGCTCCTCAACGCCCTCGATGTCAGCGACGATGGAAACACCGTCCTCGTCCGGGGCCGAGGCCGCGACCTGGTCATCACCCTCGGCCGCCCGACCATCCCCGGCGACGCCAACGGCGACGGGGTCGTCAACCTCGACGACCTCAACCTGCTCCTGTCGAGCTTCGGACTCGACGCCAGCGACGGCGACCTCAACGGCGACGGGGTCATCAACCTCGACGACCTCAACATCCTCCTGCAACACCTGGGCTGAGCGCGCTCAACCGCGCAGATCGAGCGAACCACGCGCCTGCGCGATGCTGGCCGCCGCGGCGTTCTTCATCGCCGGATTGCGGTACATCGGGATCGCCGCCGACGCATACGCATCGCGAACCGGCGCGCTCTTCGCCTCCAGCACCGCACGGATCGAGTCCGACCGACGCAGGTCCGCCAGGTTCGTCGTCGGCTCCGCGCCGTCTTCGGTGAACCGGATCCCGCCGGGAACCCGCGCCCCGACCAGCGACTCGAATCGCTCCGCGCGCCCGGCTTCGGTCGGCCGAACGCTCTCGACCCGCCCGCTCAGCTGCGCCCGGTCCACCCCGCGATCAGACAGATCGAGCGCAGGCGTGCTCTGCCGCGCAACAGGAGCCACTGGCTGCACCGTCGGGCGCGTCTGCACGCCGTACACGCGGGCCAGATGAATCGGGATGGAGGGGGGAGAGACCTTCATGACACTTCGATCTTCGAAGATAGCCGCCGATCGCCCCGTGTCGAGCGGGTAACTCGCGCTGGACCCTGCAAAAAGCGCTGCAACCGCCTCGTTTCGGCAGATCTTGCGCCCCGGCCCGGTTCGCGGACCAACCCTACACCATCACCAAATGCGGGCGACAGGAATCGAACCTGCACGTCGTTTAAGACACGGGAACCTAAATCCCGCGCGTCTGCCAGTTCCGCCACGCCCGCAGCAGCCGCATCTTAGCTTCGGGATTGACCGGTGGGGCGGCGAAAATCCCAAACGATCCGCCCCGCTCTCTCGGGTAGCATGATGATCGCACGCATCGTGAACGAACGGACCACCGTTTCCAAACAACTCGGTGAACCACAACTCCCACCCAATCCGGGAGAGGAACATTCCATGGGACTCGGCAAAGCACTCAGCGCAAACATCGCCCCCCTGCTGCTGCGAACCGGCATCGCCGCCACATTCATCTGGATCGGCACGCCCATGCTCCGCACCATGGACCTCACCCCCGAGCAGACCGCTCGCCTGGCCAACGCCGAAATCCGCACCCCAACCCCCGCCAGCATCGAGACACCACAGCCCGAACCCCCAGCCGACCGCCCCGACACCGAGGCAGACCCCACACCCCCCGCACCGCCCCCGCTCGCGGGAATCTCGCTCACTCGTCGCAGCACCCAGCCCCAGACCGAGCCAGACACCTCCGCACGCACACCGGCCACCACTCAATACCGGCCCGAACAGTTCATCGGCACCACCCAGCAGTCCCGCCGATGGGTGCTCGTCAGTCTGACCGCGCTCGACGCCGCCCAGCCCGTCGACGACGGCGATCCCGCCACACCCTACCGCTCCGTCCTCCCTCCCTCCGTGGCGAACGGCGGCCTCTGGGTCAAAGTCTCTTCGATCGCCTTCGCGCTCATCGTCGCCTTCGGCGGCTGGGCCGTCGCCATCGGTTTCTTTACCCGAGTGTGGGCATTCCTTCTCGCGATCTGCACCGCACTCTCTCTCTGGGTCCTCGAGCTCGGCCCCGCATGGGCCGCTCACGAGGGCGTGCTCGGCTTCATGCCCGACCCGCAGATCGTCGATCCCGAGAGCGCCACCGTCATCTGGATGCGCCTCATGCTGCACCTCGTCGTGCTGCTCACCTCGCTCGCCCTGCTCATCCTCGGACCCGGCAAACTCAGTCTCGATGCGCTCATGTTCCGCGGCTCAAGCCGACGCTCCGGCTTCGATGGAGACGACGGCTCATCGGAGTAGACTGGTGGCATGAAACGCCCCAGCGCCCACACCCCCGAGCGCGTCCGCCTCGCCCTGCCGTGGGCGGTGTCGCTCGCGCTCCACGGTGCGCTGATCGTCTCCGGGCTCTTCCTCGTCTGGTCGGTCTCCCGCCCCCAGCCGCCCGAGACCCCGCCCGTCGAAACCAGCTTCTTCAACCCGGCCATGGCCCCCAACAGCCCGGACGATCAGGACGAGGACACCTCCTCCGATCAGCCGACCCTGCCGCAATTGCCGCGCCCCGAGCCGCTGCGTGAAGCGCTGGAACCGCCGCGCCCCGACCTGATGAACCCCGTCGTTCCCCCCTCGAACCAGCCCCAGCCCCCCACCGAGCGCACCCAGGGCGAACTCGAACGCGAACTCGATGCCCGCATGCAGCGCCGCTACCCCGAGGTCCGCTTCGCCGGGCTCGGCGCCGGCAACGCCCAGGATGTCGTCTATGTCATCGATGCGTCCGGCTCGATGGTCAGCTCGCTCCCCAGCGTCAAGGCCATGCTCAAACAGTCGATGGACCAGCTCAGCGCGACCCAGCGCTTCCAGGTCATCCTCTTCACCGACAACGGCTTCGTCGTCGCCCCCGACCCCGCCAACCCCGCCATGCAGCGACAGTGGCGCCTCATCCGCGCCCTGCGCGAGAACCGCGACGGCGTCGGCGAATGGGTCGACAGCGTCCAGGCGTCCGGCCGCGGCAACCCGGTCCCCGCCCTCGAACAGGCCGTCGCGCTCCTCCAGGCCTCCGAAACCGGCGCCATCTTCATCCTCTCGCGCGCCAGCGCCGGATCCGGCGCGTGGGAACAGAGCCGCGAGCAGATCCTCGCCACCCTCAACCGCCTCAACCCGCGCAACGACCGCACCGGCCGGCGCCGCCTCTCCATCCACTCCATCCAGTTCATCGACCTCGACTCCGCCGGAGTCCTCGAAGCCATCGCCCGCGAGCACGGATCTCCCCGCGGCGAATCGTTTACCGTGATCTCACGCGAACAGCTCGACGACCTGCTCGCCCCCTGACCCGCAAACACCCACACGCACCACCTCACCCGACCCCACCGGAGCAGCATGCAACGGATACACAACGCAGCGGCGTGCGCCGTCGGACTCCTCCTCGCTGGCCCCCTCGCGCTGGCTCAGGACGAGCCGCAGCGACAGACCACCTCGCTCTTCGAGGCCTTCTTCGTCCAGCGCCACGCCGACACCGGCAACATCGAGCTGCTCGGCACCGCCATCATCTGGCTCCTGCTCGCGCTCTCCGCGCTCTGCATCGGCCTGATCATCTCGATCGCGATGGACTCCAAGCGCGAGAACATCCTGCCCGAGCCAACCCTCAAGGCCGCCCGCGCCGCCCTCGAGAAAGCCGATTACGACAGCGGCCTGCGCGCCGTTTCCGACGATGAGTCCTTCTTCGCCCGCGTCCTCCACGCCGCGCTGCTCGACGCCAAGAGCGGCTTCGGCTCCATGATCCGCGGCCTCGACCAGACCGCCGAAGAACTCACCATCAAGCGCCTCCGTCGCGTCGAACCCCTCAATGTCATCGGCGGCGTCGCCCCCATGATCGGCCTCTTCGGCACGGTCTACGGCATGATCCTCGCCTTCCGCGAGATCGTCGCCTCCGGCGGCACGCCCAACCCCGTCGGCCTCGCCGCCGGCATCGGCACCGCCCTCACCACCACCTTCTGGGGCCTCGTCGTCGCCATCCCCGCCCTCGCCGGCTACGCCCTGCTGCGTAATAAGATCGATGCGCTCACCGTCGAGGCCACGCGCGAAGCCGAAGAACTCATCAACCGCTTCAAGCCCGCCGAGAACGGCAAGACCACCAACACCCCCAAGGCGAACACGAGCGCGTGAAGTCCAAGGTCTACCAGCGCGGTGCAGCGGGGGTCGAGGCGAACATGACGCCCATGATCGATGTCGTGTTCCTGCTCATCATCTTCTTCATGCTCGTCAGCCAGATCCAGCGCGCCCGCCTCGTCGAACTCGAACTGCCCGAGATCCAGAACGCCGCGGCGACCGCGCCCCCGCGCGACGCCGTCCTCGTCATCAATGTCGTCCCCACCGAGGGCGACACCCCCGCCTACCGCCTCGGCACGCTCGAATTCTCCGGAGACCGCGCGGGCCGCAGCGCGCTCACCCGCCAACTCGTGCGCGAACGCGAACGCACCGCCGACCCCGTCGTGCTCGTCCGCGCCGACCGCACCGAGCCCTACGAGCGCGTCCACCCCGTCCTGCAGGCCGTCAGCGAAGCGGGGCTGACGCGCGTCCACCTGCTCACCCTCACGGAGGACCTGCCGTGAGCCAGCGCATCGACCTGCACAACCTCGGCTGGGGCGAGCCCGTCATCGAGCGCTCCGGCGAAGAGCCGCTCGGCCAGCGCCGAACCCTGCAGCGCCACGCCCGCGTCCGGCGCGCCTCAATCATCCTGAACTTCACCGCGATGATCGATGTCGTCTTCCTCCTGCTGCTCTACTTCATGCTCACCGCCGACTTCGCCCGCCAGGAAGACGCCTTCGCGCTCGACCTGCCCGGCCAGGGCCAGTCCGAGCAGGCCGATGACCCCTTCGCGCTGCCCGTCCAGCCAATCCTCGTCAGCGTCCGCTCGCTCGGCGACGGCAAGGACCAGTACGCCCTGCGCACCGATTCGCCGCTGATCCCCGAAGCAAACTCCTACGACGAACTCTCCGAGGCCTTCGCCGCCCTCGCCGGCGACCTGCTCACGCTCGACCACGAGATCGTCGTCGCCCCCGAGCCGGCAACCCGCTGGGAGCACACGCTCGGCGCGTACAACGCCGTCACCCGCAACGGCTTCGAGCGCGTCCGCTTTGCCCGCCCGAGCGCGGAGTAGGATGTGCCCATGACTCCCTCGTCCCGGCTCTGGCTCCCGCTCGCTCTCACGGCCTCGTTGCTCAGCGCGAGCACGCTTCTCGCGCAATCCCCTGAGCAGTCGCCCGTCCAATCCCCCGCCGAACGCGTCCGCGCCATTCAACTCCAGCACGAGGACTCCCTCCCCGACCTCTGCCGCGCCTTCGACGCCGAACTCCTCCGCGCCCTCCCTCCCTGGTCCGACCCGGCCTTCCGCTGGGCGCTCTTCGGCGTGCCGACCGATGCCGAACGCGAACGCCTCCGCACCGATGCACGGAACCTCGCCGCGCTGCTCAGCGCGATGCAGCCCGTCATCGACGATCGCCTCCGCGAGGCCGATCGCACCAACCAGGGCGGCATCGAAGAGGCCGTCCAGCTCGGCACCGTCCTCATGCCCCTCGCCCGCGCCCGGGGCCTGCTCCTCTACGCCGTCGCCGTGGATCCGGCCATCGGATCGAGCGACGAATCCCGGCGCGCCCTCGAGCAAGCCCAGCGCATCGCCATGCAGGCCGAATCCGTTTCGGCCTGGTCCGCCGCCGAGCGCGCCCTCATCATCGCCGGCGCATCGCTGCGCCTGAACCAGCCCGATCCCGCCATCGAGTCCATCCGCGCCCTGCGCGACGCCATGCGCGAAGACCCGCTGCTCACCGAACAGATCGCCGGACTCGCCAAGACCCGCGCCGCCCTCGAAACCCTGCTCGTCGCCACCGCGCGCTCGCCCGTCGAAGCCCGCGACAGCATGCCCGAAGACCCGGCCGAGGCCCAGCGCCTCCGCCTGCGCCTCGCCGCCATCGCCGCGGCGAGCGCCTCCACACCCGACGAACGCGCACGCCTGCTCAGCGTCGAGGCCGATCGCCTCGCGAACCTCGCCCTCGACCTCGCACGCGACAACCGCTTCGATGATCCCTCATGGATCGAGCCGATCGAGCGCTGCGAGGCGCTCCTGAATGGTGCAAACCCAACCCGGCTCAGCCAGACCGCGCAGGCGGCGCTGCGCATCGCCGAGGCCACGCGATCGACTGATCCCGATGCCACGCTCGAAGGCCGTGATCTCGGCCCGCTCACGCTGCTCGCGTTGACTGTACAGCTCCGCGCGATCAACCACGAAGACACCGATCTCATCGCCCCAGATCGACTCGCGCATCTCGGCCTCGGCTTCGATCGCCTCGCGTCCGACACCGTGCTCGGCGAATCCGCACTCGAACAGATCGGCCTCCTCTTGCGGGTTCATCTGTCTCAGCCGGTCCAAGACGCAAGCGAAGCCGAACGCGATCTCACCGAGGTCCTCGCGGCCCGCCCCAACGCCTCCCGGTCCAATCTCGACCTGCTGGGCGCGGTCATGCAGGGCGATCCCGTCGAACGCGCTACCGCACTGCTCGACATCGCCGCCCGAACCGGCGCCGCCGACGAAGACGCTCGCCTCGCGCTCGGCAGTTCAGCGAGTGTCCTCCTCGATCGGCTCGTGCGCAACCAGATCAACGCGGTCCTCGATCAACCGACCATCTCGCCCGAAGAAGAACAGCACATCATCGACCTGCTCGCCCGCCTCGCCGATCCCTACGAGCGCGCGGGCGGCGCTACTAACCGAATCATCATGATGCGCGCCGCCGCGCTCTCCGACCCGCAGGCCGACCTCGCCGCGCTGCGCACCATCAAGCCGGCGCCTTCCTCAAACTGGATCCACGAAGTCCTCACCACCCGCGCCGCCCTGCTCGCCGGCCAGCCGCTCGCCGATCCCGTCACCGACAACACCGTCTTCGCAGCCGCGATCTTCGCCTCGCGCGACCTCCCCCAAGACCTCGATATCCGCGGCACAATCCCCGCCTCCGACCGCACCATCCCCGCCGCGCAATCCGCGATCGAGGCAGGCACCGTGCTCTCGCAGCGCAGCGGCGTGTACACGCGCCTGGCCATCCTCGCCTTCTCCGCAGCGCTCCACACCGACGACGAGGAAACCCTGAAACGGCTCGCCGCCGAAGCCGAACAAGCCCGCGCCCGCGTCGAGCACCCCGCCGACCGCGCGTGGCTCTCGATCATCGGCGCCGAGGCCGCGATGCGCAGCGACGACGATGCGAAGGCTTTCGGGACCTACCGCGATCTCGTCGCCACCACGCCCGTCGAGGACCGCGGTACCCGCGCCTACTGGCACGCCTCGATGCGCATGCTCGAGATCCTCGCCCGCCAGAACGCCGACGGCTCGCGCACACCCGCCATCGCGCGCGAGATCCGCCGCCTCAAACTCCAGCCGAGCTGGGGCGCGCACGAAGACATCCGCGCCCGCATCGAACGACTGACCTCAGAACTGCTCAACGAAAACGATCGCTGATCTCAGCCGGCCGCGTCGCCCTCGATCTGCGCGATCTTCTCGACCCGGCGCTGGTGCCGACCGCCCTCGAACTCCAGCTCCAGCCAGTGATCGACGATCTTCTCCATCAGCCGGATGCCCAGAAGGTCCGCCGACAGGCAGCAGATGTTCGCATCGAGGTGCGACCTCGACAGCTCCGCCGTGATCTCGTCGTGCACCGCCGCAGCGCGCACGCCGCGCACCTTGTTCGCCGCGATCGACATGCCAAGCCCCGTCCCGCAGATCAGGATGCCCCGGTCCGCGCTGGCCTTCGAGACCGCCGTCGCCACGATCAGCGCGGGGTCGGGATAATCGCTGATCGCACCGCTCTCGGGAATGCTCAGCGCCACGATCTCGTGACCCGCGCTCCGCAGACGATTCTCCAGATGCAGCGCGGCGTCGCGCCCGCGATGGTCGGATCCGATGGCGAGCTTCATCGCGAGGACTCCCGCCCCGACGCCGCATGATGCTCGGCCAGCCGCTGCTCGATGAGACGGCGCAGATGCTCCGCCGTCCGGTCGTACACCGACTGCTCATGCCCGATCGGGTCGGGGACATCCTGACCGGCCGGATCCAGCAGCCGCACCTTGCCCGCCGCAGACGGATCGATCGAGCGGATCGCCTCCACATGCGAGGCGGTCAGGCCGTAGATCTCATCGGCCTGCGCGATCAGCTCGCGCGTCAGCACCGTCGAGGAATGCGCGGGCATCGCAAAGCCGAGCGACTCCACCGCCGCCACCGCTTCGGGCGTCGCGGGCATGCCCCCGGAAGTGAACGCACCGGCAGAACGCACCTGCGTCGGAAGATCCAGCGGCTCGCGCTCGATCAGGCCGCGCGCGATCGCCTCTGCCATCGGCGAGCGGCAGGTGTTCCCGGTGCACACAAAGAGAATCGTTCGCATGAGCTGCTTATCGATGTAGCGGGCGGCGTACGCGCCTTCTCGATCAACGCGGTACCCGCCCGAGGAAAGAAACCGCACCAGTGTAGAGGACCGGCCCATCGGGCGTGCCTCGGAACCGATCACCCCCGCCACCAGCTCCGATCCGCCCGCTCGCTCGATCGCGCGCACCGCCTCGTCCTCCGTCCGGGGCATCCCCGCCCCGGGGATGGATCGCATCACGATCGGGCGCTGCGAATCCCGGATGGCTTGTGCGGACTGGGGATTGTCGATGATCCGCACCAGCGCCGCCGCGCCGTCGTCGACCACCCCCTCCCCCACACCCACGATCCGCCGAAACTCCCGCAGCCCGTCCGCCCCCATCTCGATCGCCATCAGCAGCGGCCCAGGGCACAACCGCGTCACCAACCTGTTCTGGGCGGGGGAAAGCGTGTGACCGATCACCCCCAACACCTCGCTCAAGACCGAAACCGAACCGATGTGCCACGCCAGGGGCTGCCGGCTTGCCCCCGAATCGCCGATCGACCACAGCGCATCCATCGCCGAACTCGAAGACCCGTCCGCCGCCAGCCCGTACACGCTCTCGGTCGGCGCAACCACGATCCCGCCGGCGCGAATCGCGTCCGCCGCCTGTTCCGGTGTCAGATTCATGGGGATATTCGTCGTGGCCATGACCGCTGCGCCTAGTGTAGCCCGACCCGGGCGCGTCGCCCTTTCATCGACCGGCTTTCCGTTTCACTCTTGATCGGGGTCGGTCCGGGTCGATAGATTGTTGCGGTGGCCCGTGCCGATCGTCGGCACCGAGCCGTTTCGAATGCGTCGCGACGGCAACCCGTCGCCCGACCCTGGAGGACCGGTGGATTTTCTCGCCTACGCGAAGGCCCTGCCCGTGATCGAAGAACTCGGTGTCGAAGCCGAAGAGACCGACGGGGTGGTGCAATTCACGATCGTGGATGATCGACGCTGCACGCTGCATGTCGGGGCGAAATCTCCGGATTCCGACCAGGCCGACCACACGCTCGAAGCACCGGCGGAAAACCTGCCGCGACTCTGCGATGAGGTCTTCCACGCCCTGAACATCAACGAGGTCGCCCTTGTCCCGCGCAAGTCCTGGCGCGAGGTGCTCGACCTCACCGCCTTCGACCTCGCCACCGTCGAACGCTGGCTCGACATCGACGCCGAGGCCTCCCTCCACCAGAACAGCCGCGACCCGCTCTTCGTCTCGCGCGATGAGCACGAAACCCTCGAGACCATGGTCCGCTCCCTGCTCACCAACGCCGAAAAGCCCGAGCAGAGCATCAGCGTCCTCGCCTCCGGCGGCACCGCCCTCGTCGTCGATGTCCTCCCGCCCGACCGCCTGTTCGTGCAGTGCGTCGGCAAGGGCGTCGCCGAGCGCGTCAGCGAATACCTCCGCAAGGTCAAGTAAACCCGGATTCGCCCAAATCCCTTTGATCGCCGCTCAGCCCCCGCTGCTGAGCCGGCGCGCGGGGACCGTCGTGCAGGTCAGCTCCACCTGATCGTCGCTGATCCGGATGCCGTGCACGCGCACCCGCCGCCCGTCCTCCAGCTTCCAGCTCAGCGAATCCGAACTCAGGTCGCCGCGCATCAGCGACGCGATCCGATCCGCCGCCTCCTCGTCCCCCGCGCTCTCGATCCACTCGCTGATGCGGCTCACCCCCACCGACCCCGGCAGCTTCAGCCGGTTGATCTGCGTCCACTCGATCGAGGCCCGCGCTGCGCCGTCCCCGTCGATCGACAGCCGGATCGCCGCCGCCACCACCCGCGCTGTCTCGCTGCCCGGCTCGCGGATATCCGCGCCCACCACGATCAGACCATCGCGGAACCGCACGCGCACGCTCCGGATCCCCTCCGGCCACTCGCCTCGCTCGCTCTCGACCCACAGCGGCAGGCGCACGCCAAGCCACGCGTTCGCATCGTCCTCGGTCAGCGTCACCGCCCACGGCTCGCCCGGATCGCGCGAGCGCGTCATCGTCGAGACCGCCCAGTTCTCCACCGCCCGCGAGGTCATCACCACCTCCGCCGAGCCGGTATCCACCTCATCCCACCACTCCGGCGGGTGACCCGCCAGCCACCAGCCCACCCCGATCACCAGCGTGCAGAGCGCCGCCAGCGCCACCACCGCGCCGCTGACCACCCGCCGCCGATGCTCGATGTACCACGGCCTCGCAGGCCCGCCGCGCTGGCGCTCCAATTCGGCCTGCCGCGCGATATTGCGCGCCGCACGCTGCTTGCGCTTCGACAGATGCGTCAGATCCGCCGGTTCACCCGATCCCGCCTGGGGACCACGCCCGCCCGCCTCCGATTCGCGGCGTTCGCGCCGCGTCGGCCCGCGGCCCTTGCTGGCGCGGGAGCGACGCGCCACCGGTCAGCCCCGATATCTTCGCACAACCAGCGTGTCGTTCTGCCCGCCGAACCCGAAACCGTTCGACATCGCCACCTCCACGCCCCCCGCTTCGCTCAGGTCCCTCGCACGATTCGGCACATAGTCCAGATCGCACGCCGGGTCCGGGCTGGAAAGATTCATCGTCGGCGGCACGAACCCCGAACGGATCGCCTGCACACAGGTGATCAGCTCCACCGCGCCCGCCGCCTGGATCAGGTGACCCATCATCGACTTCACCGACGAGAACGGGATCTTCTTCGCGTTCTCGCCGAACAGCCCCTTCACCGCCTTCGTCTCGATGGAGTCGTTCTCCTTCGTCCCCGTGCCGTGCGCCGAGATGTAGTGCACCAGCGGGCGGCCGCTCGCATCCATCGCGTGCGGATCGATCCCCGCCTGCTCCAGCGCTTCCGCCATCGCCGCGATCGCACCCTTGCCCTCGGGCTGGATGTCCGTGATCCGGTACGCGTCCGCCGAAGAGCCGTACCCCGACACCTCCGCCAAGGGCGTCGCCCCGCGCGCGAGCGCGTGCTCCAGATCCTCGAGCACGAAGATCCCCGCGCCCTCGCCCATCACGAACCCGTCCCGCGTGCTATCAAACGGCCGGCTCGCCGACGACGGCTCGTCCCGGCGCGTGCTCATCGCCGTCAGGCGGATGAACCCCGTCATCCCCAAGGGGTGGATCATCGAGTGCGTCCCGCCCGCGAGCATGATGTCCGCATCGCCCCGCGACACGATCTCGAACGCCTCGCCCACCGCCTGCGTCGACGCCGCGCACGCCGTCATGCAGTTGAACGCCGGTCCGCACGCGCCGAACGCCTCGGCCAGGTGCGTCACCGGCATGTTCGGCTCCTGCTGCATCTCCTCGTTGGCGTCGAACAGCTCGTAGATCCGCTCGGCCCACTTCCGGAAGTCCACCGAGCGGCTCTCAGCGTCCCACGCCTCGATGTTCGCCGTCGCGTAGCTGTCGAAATCCAGGATGCCCTCGCCCGCGCCCAGATAGATCCCCACCCGTCGCTCATCGAAGCCGTCGGCCTTCGTGAACCCGTTGTGGATCTGCCCCGCCTTGCCCGCGTCGCCCAGCCCGGCCTGCTTCCAGGCCATCGCCGCCGCCGCCAGCGCGTACGCGCTGTTCCGCTGCGCGTGCCGATGGGGCGAGGGGTCGGCGAAGAAGTTCGCCAGGTCGAACCCCTTCACCTCCGCCGCGAAGTTCGTCCGGAAGGTCTGCGCCGGGAAATGCGTCACCGGGCCGATCGCGCTCGCACCCGACAGCAGCTTGGTCCAAACCGAATCGACATCGAAGCCGAGCGGCGTCACCCAGCCCATGCCCGTCACGACGACACGGCGCTGCGCACCCACATTGGAAACGCCCGCTGCGTTCAATCCTCGTCCTCGTAGTCTCCGTCGTCATCGCCCCGCAGCGATTCCAGCTTGTCGGGGTTCAGCACGCGCACCAGCCCGCCGTCCTTCAGACGGCGACGGGCGAAGTTGATGATCAAACCCAGCTCGAGGTCCGCCGCACGAAGCTGCGAACGAAGCACCGTCCGATCGTAGCCCGAAACCTCGCGGTCCTCCGCCAGAATCTGCACCACGAACCGCTCGTCCACGAACAGACTTACCTCGTGATGCCCGATGTCCTGCCCCCCGTAATGGATCGGGAAGCTGAAGTGCAGCTCGTGCGACACATCGCAGTCCTTCAGCTCGATCGACAGCGCCCGCTCGTACACCGACGCCGAAAAGCCCGGCCCCAGCGCCTTGTGGATCTCGATCGCGCACCCGATCACCTTCCGGCTCACCTCCGTCAGCGCCGGGTCGAGTTCGTCATTGCGGAGTGTTGGCTTGCGTCGGCCGTCGTGGCTGGTCATAGAGAGCGTTCCTCGTGGCTCAGATAGGAAGAATGAAAGATGTCTGCTGCGGCCTCCACGGGCCGGACCTGCGTGCTACACCATACCGAAAACCCACCCCGCCCCGCAGCGCCCCGCTCAGCCCGACCAGCGACGCAGCACGATCGCCGCGTTCTGGCCCCCGATCGCGCCCGTGCACGCCAGCACATGCTGCAATTCCGCCCCGCGCGCCGGCGCACTGCCCGCGTCCAGACCGTCCGCCGGCCGACCGCGATGGATCCGCGCCGGCAACCGCTGCTCGCGCAGGCACCACGCGCCCACGCACACCCCGATCGCCCCAGCGCCCGCCGCCAGCGTCCCGATCGCCGGCGTCACCGTCACCAGCGGGATATCCCCCAGCCGCTCGCCGAACACCGTGCGCAGCGCCGCCGCCTCCGCCTCGTCCGCCGGGCGATGCCCCAGGCCCTGCGGCACGATCGCATCAATCTCCTCAGGGCCGATCCCCGCCTCCTTCAGCGCCGCCTCAATCGCCACCTCCAGCCCCACCGAGCGCCGCTGCGCATCGCCGCTCACCGGCGAATGCCCCGCGCCGAAACCGGCGATCTCCGCGATCGGCGTCGCCCCCCGCTGCTCCGCCGCGTCCAGCCCCTCCACCATCAGGATCCCGCCGCCCTCGCCCGTCAGCGTCCCCGTCGCGTCCGGATCGTACGGACGCACGAACGACGCCCCGTCCTCCGACTCGCCGGTGTGCGCCAGAATCCCCGTCAGGTCGAACCGGATCATCCCCATCGGGTTCAGCTTCGATTCCACACCCCCCGAGAAGCACACATCCGCATCGCCCCGCTCGATCACCCGCAGCGACTCGCCGATGCTCAAAGGCCCCGACGCCTCCGAGCAGGTGATCGTGTTCGACGGCCCCCGCGCATCGTGGATGATCGTCACATGGCACGACAGCATGTTCGGCAGATACTTCAGCATCCACAGCGGCGTCAGGTTGTCCATCCCAGCGCCGGTTTCCTCGTCCGCCCCCCACCGCTCGTAGCTGAACCGGCCGTCTTCCGTCGCCGTCACCATCGCCATCGCCAGCTCCGGCACCTCAGCCGCGATCAGCCCCGCCCCGATCTGGCAGCCCACCCGCTGCGGCGGATAGGTCACCTCCGCCCCATCCTCAATATGCGCCGCCATCCCCTTGGTCACCAGCCCCGCCGACTCGAGCGCGTTCTGGGCCGCCCCGACCGCCAGCTCCGTGTCCCGGGCCATCACCTTCACCGCCTTGCGGTAGGCCTTGGGCACATAGTCCTTGGCCTGAAAATCCGGAACCTCGGCCCCGAGCGACGACCGAAACCCGCCCGCATCAAACCGCGAAATCGGCCCCAGCCGCGACTGCCCCGAGCACAACCCCTCCCACAGCGCCTCCATCCCCACGCCAAACGGGGTGACGGCTCCGATCCCGGTAATCACAACTCGTCGCGCCATGGGCCGATTGTAGCGACGCCAGCCGCCCCCGAGTCTCGCACCACAGTGGATCGGGTGCCATCTATGAGCAAGCCGTTGTCAAGAGGTGATGCGGGAGGTTTCGCGGG
>CBFGVX010000056.1:0-22736 GCA_965652425.1 uncultured bacterium
TGACCTGCCCGAGGAACCGGCTGTGCGTGAGCACCAGCAGTTCCGTCGGATCGATCGCGTTGTCAAGATCGGTGTCACGATGCCATACCACCACAGCCGTAAGCCCGCTGCGCTCATCAGCGTGTACCGCGATGATTTCATGGCATTTTCCGAGCAGCGAACGGACCGCATCAAAGGTGGTCAGCAACACCGGCGATTCGGGCGGCTCGTCGGCGGGCAGCGACATCACCGTCATGCCTTGGATGGCCTGAGGAACCAGGAAAAAACTCGCGGTGCACAGGAGAGTCCCCGCGATCAGCATCACCAGCGTCTCGCCGGTCGCGAGACCGCGCCGAGCGTGGGCCATACGCCGTTTCAATTCTTGCTGGGCTGGGAGAGGCACGGCGTACCCGTTCTGAGAGCTTTACGGCGCGGCTTCGTTGGAGAGCAGGTCGTTCACCGCGTCATATCCCGCGGCGTAGATGATCAGGTCCCGTCCGCTGACCTCATACAGCCACCCCACCACAGCCGTGGAGGTCAGGACGCGAGACTCTTCGTAGGATCCCTCGCCGATGTCGCTGCTCGAGGTGTAGAAGTTCTTCGGCTCCTCACGCAGGTAGTCGCCGGAGACCAGCACGCCCCACGAGCCGGCCTGCAAGGGGTTGTCCGGGTCGCTGGTCGGCAAGGCACCGGCGTTGTTGCCCTTGTACAGCTCGACCTGGTTGGCGATTTCCTGCAGGTTCCGCTGGATGTGGGTTTTGGTGGCCTCGGTGGTTGCGCTGACGAACTGGGGCACGACGATGCTCGCCAGAATCCCCAGGATCACCACCACGATCAGGATTTCCACGAGCGTAAAGGCACGACTGGCGTTGTTGCGATGACGAATCATGAGTCCACCCGTGTGTGTGCGCGAACCAGAACTTCCCAAGCCGGACCGTCACGGAACCGGCCGATCCCCCTCTCAGGAGACCGGCCGCGATGATTCGAAGGGACTCAGCCGTGGCCGATTCCCGACCGATTCGGATCAGTCGTCGTCACCAGGGGTGAACTCGACATAGCCGTCCTCGTTGGAGAGGAGGTTGTTGACCGGGTCGTAGCCGATGGCGTAGACCTCGAACTCGGTGGTCGACCAGCCCCAACCGGCGTCGGCGTCAGAGCCCTGATCGCCTTCGGCAAGCTGGGCGGTGTCTTCACCGATGGTGCTGGTGCGAGTGAACCCGTTGAAGGGTTCTTCCTTGAGGTAATCGCTCGAGACGAGATCGCCCCAGCCGCTGTTGTCGGTACCGGAGAAGTCGGGGTACGAGCCCTGTTCCTTCACGCGGTACAGCTCGACCTGGCTGGAGATGGTCTGGAGCTGGCTCTGGATCGCGCCCTTCACGGCGGCCTGCGAGGCCGAAGTGAACTGGGGCACGACGATCGCGGCAAGGATGCCGAGGATCACGACCACAATAAGGATCTCAACAAGAGTAAAACCGTTCATCCGCTTACGCATGCTTCATACTCCTCAGACAGGCGCCAGCTCCCGAGATCGCGCGTTCGGGCCGCTGGCTCGCGCGGTGTACCTGCCTGCTGGTGCGGTTTCATTGCTACGCGTTGTCCTTCACCCACACGGGATCGGACCGACGAGGTTCACCCAACCCCGTCCGCGGCTCCGTACAGCGGGCAGCCGAACACTCGCATCGACGCAACCACCCCGGCTCTTCAGCGCTGCACCGTCAGATGAGGAAAACTGATCGTTACCAGCGTCAAAGCCGTCACGCTTCGCCCCGCTTTCTCTGTCATCCCGCTTCGCCCAATAAAAAACGCGTGCCGATGGCACGCGTGGCTGAAAACATCCAGATTCGGATGGAGGATCAGTTGTTTCCGAGGATCAGCGGGACGATCCGATTGCCGGAAAGGTTCAGAGATCCGATAAACGCCGCGGCGGCGGTAGCTTCATCGCCGGACGCGTTCTCGGCCAGATCGATCACCCTGCGGATCTGACGATCCTCGAGCATGTTTCCGAAGCGCTTCGCGGAGGACGAGGCGATGCGGATCAGAGCGATCCGCTGATCACCATCGGAATTCAGAGCGGCATCCACGATGGCGATCTGGGCCCGCTGCTCGTTGATGTGGCTCAGCACGCTCGCCACATCGAGCTGGGTCTGATCGAAGGTGACAGGGAGCACGCCGATCAGCGAGGAAGCTGCATCGGCGACATTCAGAACGGTGTTGCGACCAACGGCGAGCTGCTCGAGCAGTTCGAGGGCACGGTCGGAATACGCCGCGGCCTCGTCCTCGCCCATCGGTTCACCCGATGCACGGGAGACCACGGCCTGAACCGTCGCTTCGAGTTCGGAAGATCCGAGTCCATCACGAGCGATGCGGGTGAGGTCGTCGTTCGAGTACCGTCCGCCGAAACGGTTGACGCTCTCGAAGGGCATCAGGGCGATAATCGGGGTGGCCTGGAGTCTGGCGGTGCGACGGACCTCTTCGATGAGTTCGATACCGGCGTCGTCGTCGATGTCGGAAATGATCACATCCACACCGGGGATATCCGAGATGAACGCGAACGACTGCTGCAGGTTCGGGACCGGGGGAAGAACGATGAAGCCCAGATCCGCAAGAACCGCGTCGAACTGCTGCTGGCGCTCTTCGTCGCGAGCGATTACGAGGGCGTAGCGATCGCCAGCATCGCCGACCACGCTCGCCAGGGTTGGCACGATCAGTTCAGAGCCGGAGAACCCGGTGCGGGGATCCGCCGCGGCGATGGTCATGGCGGCGTCGTAACGCACACGCCGATCGGGATAGCTCAAAGCGTCAACCAATGGGCGGGAAGTGCCGAGGCCCTGCCAGAGGGTCGCACCGCCTGTGGACTCGTTCAGCGCCCCGATCATCAGGCGGGCCATCACGGTGTCGTTCGTGTCGAGTGCCTTGCCCAGAGCGATCTGGACCGGGGTCGATCCGGCCGCGACCGCGTAATACTGGGCATCGCGACGATCGGGCGCGTACGCAGGGTTGTCGTACCCCTCGGGCTGGTCAAGTTCGCGGCTGAAGTTTGCTTCGAGCCAGATCGCGACAGACTGCATGTCCGAATCGTTCAGCTTCAGAGCGCGTTGCGCGAGGTCCATCGCCATGGCCTCATGGTACACCTCGGTGTAGATGGCCGTTGGCTGCAGGCCCAGTGAAGGAGAGAACGACCAGAGCAACTGGTGACGCTCGCCGGGGAAACTCGTCAGACTCGCAGATTCGGTGAGGTACGACGCTGCCAGATCGCGGTACAGCGTAGAAACCGGTTGGTCCGCGGCGTTCGAACCCTGGATTCGGCGAATAGCACGATTGGCAGAATCTCGCACTGCATCCAACGAGGTGCCGGATGCCAGATCGGCGAGGTACGGAACCGCCATCTCGTACCCGATCGAGCCGAGAATCAGGCAGATCTTTTCCTGAACATTCGGGGCAACACCGGGCAATGCCGCGACCAGCGGTTTGACCGAATCGCGACCCATGTCGATGAGCAGACGCTGGGCCTCGCTCTGAAGCAGGCGATCGCCGTCCTGCATGAGCGGCGCGAGCAGGGAAGGCACCGCGTATTCCCCGGCTTCCATCAGGCGTCCGCGGGCCAGTTGCTTGGCCCGGGCGTTCCCGGTCAGCATCGCGATGTTCCGGTCGATCTCATCGAGATCACGGGACCGAGCCCGCCGGCCTTCCTCGTAGAGTTCGTACAGCTCGGCGGCGAGGTCTTCGAGCTCCTGATAGCGGAGCGCCCGAAGGTAGGCGGCTTCAAAGCGGGACTCCAGTTGAGCGGAATCCTCGACGACACCAAGGAATTCCTCAGGAGTCAGCCCGCGATCCAGAAGGGCCCGGGCGTTGGCGGCGGCCAGTTCGACATTGGCGGTATTGACGAAAAAGTTGAAATCGTCGAGCAATTGGGCGTTCGACGGAGCACTCTGAGCGGACGCCGACGCATTCAGGAGGAGTGCGACGGAAACGGTGGCCGCTCCGGCCAGGCGAGCAACGGTTGAAGACGCGTTCACGAACAAGGCCACAGGCTGCTCCTCTTATCGGTGCTGATCTTGGAAGATCCGCCGCCGCGGTGCGACGAACAGGGATCAGGTGTTCGGTCGGGGTCATCCGGAGGCACGGGCCATACCGGTGGAACGACATATCCGGCGGGATCGGCCCGCGAGTTCCGCAATCTACGCGGATTCGCTTTGAAGTGTCAATGAGTCCGGGGCCGCCTCTCCCTGATGGATGACGCCCAGTTTCCGTCCCCGATGCCAGGATGGCCGGTGTTCCCCGATCAAACCGCAGGAATCGGTGCTCCTTCGGAACGGTCCGAACGCGCCTGAATTGCGCCATAACTCCGAGAACGGCGTGAAGCCCGGCTCCGGATGAACCGATGGTCAGGCCTGTACCGGCGATCTGTGACCGTCGGTCCCCATACCACGCAGGAAGAGAACGGGATCCAAACCTATGGGACTGCTCGATAAAGATGTCCTCACGACCGGTGAGGTGGCAAAGATCTGCAATGTCGCCCCGAGAACCGTCAGCAAATGGTTCGATTCGGGCCAGATCAAGGGTTATCGGATCCCCGGATCGAAAGACCGGCGGATCCCGGTCTCCAGTCTCGTCCAATTCATGAAGGATCACGGCATCCCCATGGACGGTGTCCACTCCGGAAAACCCCGTGTTCTGGTGGTCGACGACGATCGCGAGATCGTCGATACGCTCCAGAAGGTCCTCGTGGATCAGGCCGGTTATGAGGTCCGCTCTTCGGTCAACGGCTTCGAGGCCGGGTTCGAATGCGAACGGTTCCGACCTCATGTCATTCTTCTGGACATCCATCTCGGCGACAGCGATGCGACTTCGGTCGCCAGGTTCGTACGGGGCCAGGATGACCTTGCCATTACCCGGGTCATCGCCATGAGCGGCAAGCTGACCGACGGACAGGCCATGTCGCTCCGCTCGCAGGGCTTCGATGGCTTCCTGAAGAAGCCATTCCAGGTCCGCCAGGTGATCCAGGAGATTGAACGCGCCAACGCGCTGGTCGCCTAAATACCTGCTGACTCACAGCTTGAACGCTTAATACCAATACAGATCACAGAAAACCGCACCCCACAACCTCTCGATGGGGTGCGGTTGCCGTTTTGGATATCTGCAAAGGACTTCCTGAGCCCCCGGAAACGCGTTCCCGGACCATCGGTATAGTCGGGACGCTGTCGAGGCGGCGTCCGCTGCCGCCGTGGTTCATTTTGCTTCGGAGGTCTGTTATGCGTTCACCGTTCGCGGGTGCTGCCCGTACTCTCGCTGTTCTCTCGGGCACACTGGTCTGCTCACCCGCACTACTGGCTGGGAATGTCGACCTTCCACGATTTCCCTCGCTGAGCCCGGATGGTTCTCAGCTCGTGTTCTCGTGGCGTGGTGATCTCTGGATTGCCCCTATGCCCTCGAGGAACGGTGGAGCCGGTGGGATTGAACTCAGCGCCTCTCGGCTGACCTCTCACCCGATGAATGAGCATCGCAGCGCTTGGTCCCCGGATGGCCGAACGCTGGCATTCGAATCGGATCGAGACGGGTACACCAACCTGTACCTCATGAACCCGAACGGGACCGACATCCGTCAGGTCACCCATTCTGATCGTTCGTTTGGCCTGATGGGTTTCTCGCACGACGGCCAGCACCTGCTCGGGCATGCCTCCCGAGAGGGCGATGTGTACAGGGCCTTGCGCCCATACCGGGTGTCCATCGAGGGTGGGGAGATCACCCGCCTGCACGATGCCTTCGGAAATATGCCCGCCGCTTCTCCGGACGGTCGGTACATCGCCTTTGAACGGGGCGGCTCGAGTTGGGACCGGCGGCACTACCGAGGCCCGGATGACCGCGATGTATGGGTCTATACCCTCCCTCAATCCGGAGAGCGCGGCACCTTCACGCAGATCACGACATGGGAAGGCAACGACG
Source organism: uncultured bacterium (assembly GCA_965652425.1). GTDB lineage: Bacteria > Planctomycetota > Phycisphaerae > Phycisphaerales > UBA1924 > JANSXG01. The sequence continues at coordinate 5,923 of CBFGVX010000056.1, forward strand.
GCCAGCCCGCGTGGACTTCCTCCGGCGACATCCTCTTCCTGAGCGATCGCGAACTCGACACGGTCAACCTCTACCGCATCCGAATCGGAGATCCAGACGGCCGGGCCGTTCGCCTGACGAACTTCGAGGGCATGGATGTGCAGTCGTTCAGCGCCGCGTCTGACGGCTCCGGCGTTGTGCTGCATGTCTGGGACACGCTGTACTCGCTGAACCTGGCACGAGACGGTGCGACCCCGGAGGCTCTTCGCATCACCGCCCCAGAAGACGAGCTGACGAACTTCGAGATCAAGCCCATCGGGCGAGAGGTCTCCGAGGCCCGTCTTTCCCCGGACGGCCAGGTCATGGCCTATATCGCCTACGGCGAGGTGTTCGTGCGGAATGTCGATGACGATAGCCCGACCCGACGCGTGACTGAGACACCCGCGCGGGAAACGGATCTGGCGTGGTCACCCGACGGAACGCGGCTGTACTTCGTCTCCGATTCCGATGGCACGCACAGCATCTACGAAGCCACGGTGACGCTGACCCGCAGCGAACTCCGCAAATCCATCGAGGACACACTGGGTGACCTCGGCGTTGCGGGTGCGGCTCTCGAACCCGAGCAGACCACGACAACACCCCCCGCCGCGGTCGGGACCATCGATCGAGGTCCTCTCGCCGGAGAATGGAGCGGCCAGATCACGGGTATGGCGGCGGTGACCGGCGCGGAAGATGTGCTTCCGCTGGTCATCCGGTTCAGGCGTGATGGCGACACGCTCGGCATCACGATCGAAACGATGGGGAGCGTCTACACGAGCAGTGTGGCCGAGTTCGACGAAACTTCCGGCACGCTCCGCGCCGAATTCAGCGTCGATGGCGAAATGACCATCCTGACGGGCCGAGTGGAAGGCGATTCCATGGGCGGTCGCTGGGAAACGCCGGGCATGGGCATGGGCGGAGAGTGGTCCGCCAGCCGAGCTGCAGCACCTCAGGCCGATCCCGAAGCCGGTGAGCCCGAAGAAACTGCTGCTGAAGATGAAACCGAAGCGGAAGATCTGCCCAATCGACTGGATCCCAAACGCTGGCACGACGCCATCCGCTTCGAGACCGCGCCGGTCCTTCAAACCCAGCACAACGACGCACGAGTCACACCAACGCCGTGCGGCACACAGCTTTCCTTCACGCGCAACATGAGCGATGTGATGCTTCACCATCTGGTGACAGGCGAAGAGCGAGTCCTGATCGAAACCTGGGATATGCGCTCGGAATGGCGGTTCTCTCCCTGTGGTCGTTATGTGGCTTACGCCATCAACGACATGGATTTCAATACCGATGTGCATGTGATGCCGGTGGACGGCAGCTACGGCCCCGTCAACATCACCATGCACCCCGACAACGACTACATGCCGCGCTGGTCGCACGACGGTCGGATCCTGAGCTTCGTTTCCAGCCGCGCCGACAACGAGAACGATGTGTACCGGGTGTACCTGGACGAGGATCTCACCGCGCTGAGAGGCAAGGAACTCGAGGAGTACTACAAGCAGGCCGCCGACGCCGCAAAGAGGATCAAGCCGGTCGATCCGATCGACTTCAGAGCGCTCCGCGAGAAGCACGAAAGCGGCGAATACGAACGCCCGGTCGCCAAGGGCCCGGCACCGTTCACGGAAGAGGAACTCCGCACGGCGTACCTGCGGCTCGACCGTATGACCTCGCTGCCTGGTTCGGAGTGGAACCTTGAGATGACACCGGCCGCGGACCGGCTGATCTTCTCGGGCGTCGTCGACGGGTCATCCGGGATCTGGTCGATCGACTGGAAGGGCGGCGACCGCAAGCGACTCACCGGCTCGGGCAGCGTGCAGCAGCTCTCGCACGACGGCAAGAAAGTGGTCGTGGTGAGCGGCAGCCAGGCCCGGACGGTCAACGCCGGCGGAGGTGGCGACACGCTGCACCCGATCGCTTTCGACATGAAGATCGATCTCGCCGAGCAGTCCGAGTGGAAGTTTCAGGACGCGGCTCGCACCATGGGCATGACCTTCTACCACGACGACATGAAGGGTCTTGATTGGGAGCAGCTCACCCAGCGGTACGGTGAGCTCGCCGCTCGCGCGAGGACTTCCGATGAGTTTGCCGATGTGGCCAACCGGATGCTCGGCGAGCTGAACGCTTCGCACCTTGGCGTGTCCCCCCCGTCGCGCGTGTCGTCGGATATCCGGGTCTCGTACGGCCGACTGGGCATCGATTACACGCACACCGGCGATTCGATCCGGGTAGATCGCGTGCTCCACCAGTCCCCCGTTTCGACGGGCCCGATGGCGCTTCGCGAGGGCGATCACATCGTGAGCGTGAACTTCGTCGATGTGGATCCCGGCATCTCATACGAGGAACTTCTGCGTGGGCGGATCAATGAGGAGACGATCATCGCTGTACGCCGTCCACTCGACAGTTTCGACGAGGCGCGCCGTGAACGGCTGGCCGACCGAGCCACCGATGGCATGGTCGAATTCAATCTCTTCGTCACCCCGATCTCGTACGGCCAGGAAACCAATCTGCGATACAACCAGTGGCAGCTCGACCGGGCCCGCAAGGTCGACGAGCTGTCCAACGGCCGGATCGGCTACCTGCACATCCGGGGCATGAACATGTCTTCGCTGGAAGAGTTTGAGCGGGACCTGTTCGCCGCGGGTTACGGCAAGGACGGCCTGATCGTCGATGTTCGCAACAACGGCGGCGGCTCGACGGCGGACCTCGTTCTCTCCTCGATCATGGTCCGTCCCCACGCGTACACCGTGGCCCGCAACGGCGATCTGTCCTACACGGACGGGTACCCACGCGACCGCCTGTTCATCCAGCGCTACACCAAGCCGATGAGCATGATGTGCAACGAGAAGAGTTTCTCGAACGCCGAGATCGTCTCGCACGCGTTCAAGACACTCGGTCGAGGCACGCTCGTCGGGCAGCAGACCTACGGCGGCGTGATCTCCACCGGAGCGTTCACGCTCGTCGACGGCACCCGCGTCCGCCAACCGTTCCGAGGGTGGTACCTGCCCGACGGGACGGACATGGAAAACAACGGCGCGATGCCGGACATCGTCATCGAGCAGACCCCGGAAGCGGAGAGCATCGAGGCCGATGAGCAGCTCGAGGCGGCGGTCAGAGAACTCCTCGGCCGCCTGTAATCACGCCTGCGCGGTTCCCAAAGAAGCCACACAAGCGCGTCATCCCGGCGCGGACCCAGACAACGGAGATGAGGACCAACATGAAACGCTACTGGACCCCTGCCCTGCTTCTCGCGGCGGCGGCGTACTCCCCCACGCTGCAGGCATCGGAGATTCGACCCGATGCCACGCTGCTCCAGTTCCCCGATGTATCGAGGACGCACATCGTCTTCTCCTACGCGAACGACCTGTGGTTGGTGTCGCGCGAAGGCGGCACCGCTCAGAAGCTGGCATCCCCACCCGGGCCGGAGATGTTCCCCCGGTTCAACCCCGCAGGTGACGCCATCGCCTTTATGGGCAACTACGACGGCGGGCGCGATATCTATGTGATCCCCGTGGAGGGCGACACCCCCACCGCGCTCGCAACTCGCCTGACCTACCACCCCGCCAATGAGCTGCTCTCGGATTGGACTCCGGATGGATCATCCGTGATCTTCAGTTCGAGCGGCATGACCGGGATGACCCGCGCGCCTCAGATGTTCAAGGTGTCGGCGGAGGGTGGAGCGCCTGAGAAGTTCCCGATTCCCTACGGCTCGGCCGGGGCCCTCAGCCCGGACGGGAAGTGGCTCGCGTATACGCCGCAGAACCGCGACTTCCGGACCTGGAAGCGTTACCGCGGCGGCATGGCCTCGGACATCTGGCTGCTGAACCTCGAAACCTACGAATCGGTTCGGATGACCGATTTCGACGGAACCGATACCCAGCCCATGTGGGCTCCCGACGGCAAGAGCGTGTACTACCTCTCCGACGACGGACCGGAGCACCGGCTCAACATCTGGAAATACGACATCGCCAGCAAGCAACGCACGCAGATCACGAAGAACACCGAGCACGACATCAAGTTCCCCGCGATGGGGCCCGGCCAGCGCGGGCGCGGCGAGATCGTCTGCCAACTCGGCTCCGACCTGGTCTTGCTCGATCTGTCCAACAACCGGACCCGGACCGTCGAGGTCTCGATTCCCGGCGACCGACCGACCCTGCGTCCTCGCATGGTCGACTTCTCGGATTACATGGCCGGGGGATCGGTCTCCGCGACCGGCAAGCAGGTCGTCGTCGAAGCCCGCGGCGATATCTGGACGCTTCCCGCCGAGGAGGGCAAGGGCATCGCCCGGAACCTCACGCGCACCAGCGGTGTCGCCGAGCGGAACCCCATCTGGTCCCCGGACGGGCGCTGGATCGCCTACCTCTCCGATGAGTCGGACGAGTACGAGGTGTACATCACACAGTCCGACGGCAAGGGCGAAACCCGCCAACTGACCTCCGGTGGCACGAACTGGCGATACCTGACCACTTTCTCCCCCGACTCCAAGCACATTGTGTTCACCGACAACACCGGTGCCGCGTACCTGCTGAATGTCGAAACCGGCGAGCACAAGGAAATGTTCCAGGATTCCTGGGGGAACACGCCCTCGATCTCGTTCTCGCACGACGGAAAATGGATCGCGACCGCGCTCGCGCTCGAATCCGGCATGAACGCGGTGTACCTGTACGACATCGACAACGATGAATTGCATCAGGTCACGCGTGGATTCTTCAGCGCCAAGTCGCCGGCGTTCGATCGGCAGGGCAAGTTCCTGTACTTCGTCTCGTCGATGAACTTCTCGCCCGAGTACTCGGCGATCGACTCGACCTTCATCTACCCCGACAGCGACCGCATCCTCGCGGTCCCGCTGCACGCGGAGGTCGAGAACCCGATGCTGATGGAACTCGACGAAGAGACTTGGGAGGAGGAAGCCGAGGAGTCCGACGAGGACGCTTCGGAAGACGACGCTGAGAACGCCGACGGCGATGAAGCGGCCGAAGACGACGAAGCTGCGGAAGAAACCGAAAGCAACTGGGACACAGAGCACCCGCTGTTCGGCAAGTGGACCGGCACGATGAGCGGTTTCGCGGCGATCGGCATGCCCGAAGACACCCTCCCGCTGACGCTCACCTTCCTCGTTGACAAGGATGGAAACATCACCGGCACCGCCGAAGTGATGGGCGAGAGCGATGAGTTCGACGGCGAACTGCGATTCAACGCCTCGACCGGCGAGTTCTACTCAAAGTCAACCGAGCAGGGTATGACCTCGATCCTCAAGGGCACCGTGAACGGCGACTCTCTCTCGGGCTCATGGGAACTCGTTGAGATGGGAGTCTCCGGAACATGGTCGGTCACACGCACCACCCGCGAACTCTCCGAAGAAGAAATGGCCGGATCGGGGGGCAGTGACACCTCCGACGAGCCGGTCCGCATCGACCTCGACGGCTTCGAGTCGCGCGCGATGCTGCTGCCCGTCGAACCGGGCAACTACAACGCTCTCTCGGTGAACGATCGGAATCAGCTCATCTTCATGGCCATGAGCGGCATGCCTTCGATAAAACTCTTCGACATCTCTGAAGATGACCCCAGCGTGAAGAATGTCGTGGCCGGCGCGGGGCAGTACTCGATGTCCGGCGATGGTAAGAAGCTCGGCGTGGTCGGTCCCGCCGGCCCCGCGGTCATCAACGCTGCGGCGGGTCAGTCGCTCGCCAAGCCCGTGCCGACCGGCTCGATGAAGGCCACGGTGAACCCGCGCGACGAGTGGGAGCAGATCCTGCGCGATGCATGGCGCATCCAGCGGACCTTCTTCTACGATGCGGGCCTGCACGGCGTCGATTGGCAGGGTGTATACGACCGCTACGCCGCCATGCTGCCCGACGCCAACACGCGCGAAGATGTGAGCTTCCTTATCCGCGAGATGATCTCCGAGCTGAATGTCGGCCACGCCTACTACTGGGGCGGAGACGGCGAATCGCAGCCCTCGGTGAGTGTCGGCCTGCTCGGCGCGGACTTCACGCTCGATCGCGATGAGCAAGGGAACGAGGCCTACCGCATCAGCCGCATCTACGAGGGCGCGGCCTGGGACGCCGACGCCCGCGGCCCGCTCAGCCAGCCGGGTTTGAAAGCCGAAGTCGGCGATTACATCCTCGCCGTGAATGGCATGGAGATCGATACCACCAAGGACTTCTACGCGTCCATGGTCGATCTCGCCAACAAGGTGACCGTGCTCACCGTCAGCGATCAGCCGACCTGGGGCTCTGAGAACCAGCGCGAGGTGGTCGTGAGGCCGATGTCTTCGGACACAGATCTTCGCTACCGCGACTGGATCGAGATGAACCGCCGCTATGTAGACGAGGTCACCGACGGCAAGGTCGGCTACATCTATGTACCCAACACGGGCGTGGACGGCCAGAACGACCTGTTCCGCCAGTTCTACGGCCAGATCGACAAGGAAGGCCTGATCATCGACGAGCGCTGGAACGGCGGCGGCCAGATCCCCACCCGCTTCATCGAACTGCTCAACCGCCCCCGCACGAACTACTGGGCCCGTCGTCACGGCAAGGACTGGCCGTGGCCCTACGACTCCCACCAGGGCGCGCAGGTCATGCTCATCAACGGCCTCGCCGGTTCAGGCGGCGACATGTTCCCCTGGCTGTTCCGCGAGAACGGCCTCGGCAAACTCGTCGGCACCCGGACCTGGGGCGGCCTTGTCGGCATCTCGGGCAACCCCACGCTGATCGACGGTGGCTACACCGCGGTACCGACTTTCGGCTTCTACGAGAAGGACGGCACCTGGGGCATCGAGGGCCACGGCGTTGATCCGGACATCGAGGTCATCGATGACCCGGCCCTGATGATCGACGACGGCGACCCGATGACCGTCGAAGACCCGCAGCTCGACGCCGCCATCCAGGTGGTGCTCGAGGAGATCAAGGCCAACCCGTACCGTGCCCCGCAGCGTCCGGCAGGCCCTGACCGCAGCGGCATGGGCATCCCCGAATCGGATCGCTGATCCGAAGCCGCGAAAGCGCAACGCAAAGGGCGTCCCGATCGGGACGCCCTTTTTCGTTACCTGACGAATGTTCCCTTGGGTTTACTTCACGGTCGGGATGTACGCCGCGAGCAGGTCGCGGGCCGCCGCCAGGTCACGCTGGTCGATCATTTCAGTCACGGTGTGGATGTAGCGCGTGCCGCACACCAGGCCGGCCGCACGAGCGCCGCTCATGGCCTGCTGCAGCGCGGCCCCGTCTTGTCCACCACGGGCAAGGATCGTCCGCTGGTACTTGATCCGGTGCTTCTTGGCCAATTCTTCGAGCTGGTCGATCATCTCATGGTCGCTGATGAACGAACCGTCCATCACATGCAGCCCGACACCCTCGCCCTGCTTGGTCACGCTTTCTTCCTTCGGCACGCCGGGTGTATCGCAGGACAGCGACACATCCAGCCCGATGCCGTAATCCGGCTGCACGCTGTTCGCCGCGACCTTCGCACCCCGCAGACCGACTTCTTCCTGCACCGTGAAGGCCACGAACAGGTCGCACTCGTGCGGCTTCTTGGCTTCGTGGATCGCCCGAACCGCCTCAATCGCGACCCAGCAGGCGAAGCGGTTGTCGAGGGCCTTTGAAACAACCTTGTCGCCCATGACCTCCATCGGCTCATCGAGCACGACCATGTCCCCGACCCGCACGGTGCTCTTGACCTTCGAAGCGGGCATGCCCAGGTCGACGAAGAACTCCTTGACCTCGGGCACCTTCGTTCGCTCATCCGCCGAGGAGATGTGGATCGGACGCCCGCCGGGATTCATCACGCCCTTGAAGTCGCCCTTCTGTGTGCAGACGAGCACGCGCCGGCTGAACAGGTTTCGCGTATCGAAGCCACCAGCCGGATTCAGCCGTACGAAGCCGTTGTCGTCGATGTGCGAGACATAGAACCCGATCTCGTCCATGTGGCTGGCCAGCATCAGCCGCACCGCCTCATGTTCCGCGGTCTCGGCCTTCACCGTCTGCAGCGTCTTCTTGCCGCCCTTGGTCACCTGCTTGCGAGGCAAACGGCGGCAGATCAGATTGCCCAGCGCATCCACCCACGCCTCATCAAACAACTCATCGACCTCGGAAATGATCAGTTCCCGAACGCGCTCCTCGCGCCCGGGAATGCCCGGGGTTTCGCAAAGTCTCTTGAGCAGATCCAGATTCAGTTTCTCAGCCACCAGCGGTCTCCTTCTCTTGTCCGGCAAAGAACGCCGGACGCCTCGGCGTGTGCAGGGTAGGATCGGGCCCGCAGTTCATTCCCCGGGCCCTCGGAATCTCCCATCATGGCACACCTCAGCCCGCTCAACAATCGACACGAGGACGCGCAGGCCTCTTTCCTCGACTTCGGCACGCCCGACGGGACCGGACCCTCGGCGAGGGTGGTCGAAACCTACGGCGAAATCGAGGCCGAATACGCCGCCATCCGTAAAGGATCGGTGCTACTGGATCTCCCGCACCGCGCCACCATCCGCGTCACCGGAACCGAGCGCATCGACTTCCTCAACCGCATGCTCACGCAGGAACTCAAGCCGGGCGGCTCGCCCCTTCCCGCTGGGTCGGCCATCTCGTCCTTCTGGCTCAATCGCAAGGGTCGCATCGATGCCGACCTGCGGCTGATCGAACTTGGCGAATCCACTGCGGCGGCTCAGGGGCTCCAGCCCGCCGGCATGTACTTCGATGTCGACATCCTCGCCGCGGCGAACCTCGTCACCACGCTCGAGGCCTTCGTCTTCAGCGAGGACATCGCCTTCGAGGACATCACCTCATCCACGCACCGGCTCGCCCTGCACGGCCCGTCCGCCGCCCGTCTGCTCGCCGATCACGCCGAGCCGCTGCGCGAGGACCTGCCGCCCGTCGCCGAACTCCGCCCCGACCAGGCCACCGCCGTCCGGATCGCGGGACGGACCGTCATCGCCTCCCGCTCCGACCCGACCGGCGAGATCGGCATCGACCTGATCGTCGCGGCCGATGACCTGCTTGCCGTCTTCGACGAACTCGCCCAGCACGCCCGCACGGAACACGGCCACCACAACGACCCCTCCACCGACACTTACCGGTTGCGGCACGCCGGCTGGCACGCGTTCAACATCGCCCGGATCGAAGCGGGCACACCGCTGTTCCAGATCGATTTCGGCACGACGAATCTGCCCCACGAGAGCGCGCTGCTCGACAGCCGCGTGAACTTCCGTAAGGGCTGTTACCTCGGCCAGGAGGTCGTCGCCCGCATGCAGTCGCTCGGCCACCCGAAGCAGATCCTGCGTTGCATCCGCATCGACCGAGCCGCCGCGCCGGACGATCAGCGAAACCAGCCGTACACGGGCTGCGCCATCACGCCGTACTCAGAAAACGCCACGGAACCGCCCGCGGACGCCAAGCCGATCGGCGGGGTGACCTCGTCGTGCCGCTCGCCCATGCTCGGCGACGACATCCTCTGCTTCGCGATGGTCAAATGGGGTCATCACGAACCGGACACACGCGTCTTCGTCCAGACCCCCACCGGTTGGGTCGCGGGAACCGTGCTGAAAAATCTCGCGGCGTGGTCCAAACGCTGATCGATTGTCGTCCTTCTTCAGCGATCGCTGAAGATTGTCCTGGCTTCCGGTGCGAGGAGGAACTCCTCGCTCATGAACGAGGTCCGAGGAGTCGGTGCCTCGTACACACGCCAAATCTCGGTGGAACTGGCCGATGCACCCGGCTCGATATCGACCACGGCTCCGTAAAGCTCCGCCTCAACGATCCCAAGCCCGCTGTTCAGATACACCGCGACCGGGCCCTCGCCGATCGCTCGCAGTTCGCTTCGCTGCTCGGTGCTCAGCGGTTCACCCAGCGAGCGGTGCAACCAGAACCCCTTGCTGATCAGCCAGTCCGGGTTCGCAACCCAGACCGCGATCTCCGCCGGTCCGTCGGTGTACACCTTGATCCCATCGGGAAAATCCGCGTTCGACAGTTTCAGAACCGCCCAGCCATCCTCGCCGATCGGGCTCAAGAGATCGGAAAACCGATCCGCACCATCGCTGGAATCCGAATAGATCTGGGCCACCTGATCGCCATCGCGAAGCTTCAGCGCGATGATTCCGTCCGGAGCAACCGCCGTGTTGATCCAGTGAGCGCGGCGCAGAGTCTCCTCGGATTCATTCACCAGTTCGTATTCGATCGTGGCGTGGTGCGGGGCGCTCAGCCCGATCGTCTTTCGCTGACGCAGGCCATCGCGAGCAACCGGGTTCTCCACGACGACTTTCGTGGGTGTCCGTCCGACGATCAGGCTCGGCCCCGAATCCATGGCGGGGTCCGGAGGCCACACCGAAAGTTCACCGTCCGCGTCGGTCCATCCGTGCTCACCAGACTGCGGAGCAACCCAGGTGTACCCGCCACCGAAGAAGGTGTACGAACCGTCCTCAGCCGGCTCCCGGTCTATCCCGACCGTGTGCAGCAGATTCGGTCCCTTGCGAACCCCGAAGAGGGTCACGCGATCCAGGTCCGGGCTGTACTCGATGACAAGCTGCCCTCTGCCGATCCGCACCGCGTCCGGTCTGGTCAACTCGCCGAGCAATCCTGTGGAAGACGGCTGCTCCGGGAGCAGGTACAGATCCGTGTGCACGCTCGAACACCCAAGCACAGCCATCCCCATCAGGCCAAGTCCAGTGCAGCCCAGCCGATTTCTGTTCTTCCCTCGCACCGTTCGACCTCGCCTTCCTCTGCTCGCTTGGCCCCGTTCGATCACACGCCATCGAACTTGCCAGACGCCGGCTCCAGTGTATGCCAATCGGCCCGATCCGCCGCAGAACTGCACCCGAACCCTCCACCGACGCCCCGAAGCCGCGGTTCCACAACCCGTGGGCAGCCGCTAGGATATTCGGATGATCGATACGACCGACTCGAAGCCCACATCCCGGCCAGTCCTGCTCGATGTCAAGGACCTCAAAACGCACTTCCCAGTGCGAACCGGTCTCCTTCAGCGCACCACCGGCTATGTCAAGGCCGTCGACGGTGTCTCGTTCCATGTCAAGCGGGGCGAGACCCTCGGCCTCGTCGGCGAGTCCGGCTGCGGCAAGACCACCGTCGGACGAACCCTGCTCCGTCTGATCCCGGCGACTTCCGGCCAAGTCACCTTCAACAACACCGATGTGTTCAACGCGTCCGGAAAAGCGCTCAAGTCGCTCCGCCAGCAGATGCAGATCATCTTCCAGGACCCCGCGGGCTCTCTGAACCCCCGCATGCGCATCGCCTCCATCGTCGGCGAACCGCTCAAGGTCCACGGCTTGGTCAGCGATAAGGACGAGCTTCGCCATCGCGTCGAGGAACTCCTCGAAAAGTCCGGCATGCCCCGTCTCGCCGCCGACCGCTACCCCCACGAATTCTCCGGCGGCCAGCGCCAGCGCATCGGCATCGCCCGGGCCCTCGCCCTCGAGCCCAAGTTCATCGTCTGCGATGAGCCGACCTCCGCGCTCGATGTGTCGATCCAGTCGCAGATACTCAACCTGCTCGCCGACCTTCGCGATGAACTCGGTCTCAGCTACCTGTTCATCAGCCACGACATGGCCGTGATCCAGCACATCTGCGATCGCGTCGCCGTGATGTACAAGGGCAAGATCGTGGAAGAGGGCACCCGCGAGGAAGTCATCGAGAGCCCGAAGCACAAGTACACCCAGGCGCTGCTCTCGGCGGTACCCGAGGCCGATCCCAACCGCGAGAAGACCCGCATCGTCTTCGAAGGTCTCTCGATGTAATCCGTGAATCCGGTTCGTTCACTCGAACCAGCGTTCGCCCCACATCGCGATGTTCATCATCGGCCACGACAACTGCCAGAACCGTTTCGGGTCCGCACACACGGAAGCGATGCCCGCGTCGGTGAACAGTTCCTTCGCAAAAGGACTCGAGCGCAGCCGCTCAGCATGATCGTCGACCCACTGCTGGAACGGCAGCGGGAAACTCGCTTTCTCGCGGCACACCACCTCGGACGGAATCGCTTCCGCGAAGGATTCGCGCAGCACACGCTTGGTTTCAACCTTCTCGCTGGAGCAGCGAAACTTCAGTTCCATCGGCAGCGACTCGCAAAGCCGCGCGACGACCGCATCCGCGAACGGCGTTCTCCCTTCCACGCTCGCGAGCATCGTGGCCGAATCGAGCCGCTGCAGCAGCCCGGTGAGGTTCAGCCGCCTCTGCAGCCGCAGGTGCGATTTCAGACCGTACCCCCCCGCTTCGTCGGCCGCCTCGGCCATCTCCCGCTCGTACGCCCCGTAGAGCCCGCCGTCCTCGTCCAAGGCCGACCAGATCTCAGGGTGCAGCAACGCAGACTTCATCGCGGGCGGGACCCATGCGTTCGACTCCAGCTCGAACCGGCCTCCGGCCTCAGTGCCCCCACTCCGCGACGCGGTGACATGACGCATCGCGTTGGTCATCGGCAGCGCGTACCCGCCCAGCAATTCGTCAGCCCCCTCGCCGGACAGCGTCACAATGCAGCCATCCGATCGCAGTCGCTCCGCGACCGTGAAGATCGCCACCTCGTTCGGCGTGCTCAGGGGCAGCCCCATCCGCTGCACCATCTCCGGCCACCGCTCGCGGAACAGGCCGCGGCTGACCACCGCCTCATCGTGACGCGTGTCGAGCACATGAGAGACCCGCTTGGCGAAATCCAGATCGCCCTCCTCATCGTCGCTCGCTCGCTCCGCACCCGCGCAGTAGGTCCGCAGCGAATCGGTCTGCTGTCTCGCCAGCGTGGAGATCACCGTGCTGTCGATGCCACCCGACAGCAGTGAGCAGATCGGCACATCCGATCGCATGTGCCGCCGCACCGACTCGGTCAGCGTGCCGGCGAACCACTGCGAAGCGACCTCCATGCTGATGGGCTCGTCGATCTCCGCTGGCCCGCTCCAGTAGCGATGGAGCTGCGCCCCCACCGAATCGCCGTTCAGGTTCACCTCCACGAACTCACCGGGGCGTACGGCGTAGACCCCTTCAAACAGCGTCGTGCTGCCGATCACCGTGCGAATTGTCGTCAGATAGGCACTGATCATTGAGAGATTCGCCCGCACACCCACGGTTGGTGTCTCAATGATCGGGGGAATCTCCGAAGCAAACACGATCTCCTGCCGACCGTCCTCCGCCTCGCCGATCGCGAAGTACAACGGTTTCACCCCCAACGGATCGCGCGCCAGCAGCAGCTTGTGATGCTCGCGATCGTAGAGCGCCAGCGCGAACATGCCGCGAAACTGCTCCAGCGCTCGCACGCCGAAATTCGCCAGACACAGCAGCACAGTCTCCGTGTCGCACCCTGTGCGGCACTGCACACCGGCATCCGCGAGCGCTTTGCGCATCTCGGCATCGTTGTACAGCTCGCCGTTGTAACTCAGAACAAACCGCACGCCGCCGTCGGTAGCCGTACCCCAGGTCATCGGCTGATGTCCCGCCGGGGACGGGTCGATCACCGACAACCGCCGATGCGCGAGGGCCACGCTCCCGGCATCGCTGCCGACCTTCCCGCCCCGCCAAAGACCCTCGTCGTCGGGTCCGCGATGGCGGAGCATGTCGCGACGGACACGAACCTCCTCGTCGTTGAGCGAAGTCCACGCACCGTTGACCGTGGCAATGCCGAAAATTCCACACATGGCGCGAAGCGTACTCCCGCCTTACTCAGTCCGCCGCGTTCTGCGCTGAGAATTTCCAAAGTCCCAGCGGGGCCGGTCCGGCATCCTCGGGTGCTGGCGCGGGTCCGATCCGAACCCCCGTCAGGCGCCAGACTCCCCCCATCGCCAGCAGGCACCGGAACCGTTCGTCCCCGTCGTCAAACACCGCAGCCCCACCAACCGCCATACGCGAGACATCCCCGCGCCCCCCGCTCACCGGACCCTCGTAGTCCAGATACCGATGGCGATGGTCCACCATGCGCACACAGACGAAGTCAAAGGCCGATCCACCCGGTTCTGCCAGCCGAGTCGCGGCGTCGATGGACATCCGCCACGAGAGAAGCACCCGATCGTCGGGGTCAAACCCGCCGCGTGCGGGGGCAATCAGCCAGTCGATGTGGCTCTGACCCTCCGGCAGGTCGTGCCTCAGGAAGACCGACGACCGGGGCTCTGGAGGAGGGTCTGGCATGAGGGTGAGATCGATCGGGAAAGTCGAATCCGAGAACCAACAAGTTCAGGTACACTAACTCCGCCCCCCGCCGGGCCCAAGAAAGCCAGCACCAAACTGGGAGTGTATCGCCGATGCAGACTTCGTCCCGCAGCAGAATCGCCCTCTTGCTCACCCTGTGCATGTGCTCCTCTCTGGCGGCATGCGCCAAAGAACGGCCCGTATTCGTCGTGGTTGAGTCCGGGAATGAAGCCCTCGAAAATCAGGATTACACCCTCGCCGCCACCGAATTCCGCGATGCGGTGTCCCGCCGCCCCGGCGAAGTCGAGGGCCGCATCGGCCTGACCAGAGCCCTCCTCGGCCTTGGCAGGTACGCCGAAGCCAGAGAGCAGGCCGAACTGGTCTACTCAACCCGCCCCACCGACCGAACCGCGATCGAGCTGCTCGCCACGGCGATGCTCCGATCAGGCGACACCGCCGGCATGGAATCCCTGCTTCGCGGCCGCGCCAACGAAACCGGGCAGGCCGAGGATTGGATGCTGCTCGGCCAGTTGCTGGCCGAGGCGGGCGACGCCGATGCCGCCGAAGTCGCCCTGATATCCGCGGCGACGGTCGATCGGGGGCAATCCCTGATCTACCAAAAGGCCCTCGCCGATTTCTATCTTGCAGTAGGCGATAACGCCCAGGCCCTCACCCGGTATCGAATGGCCCTGTTCCTCGATCCCGCCAACGAAGAGGTCCGTTCGGCGATCCGCTCGCTCGGCGAGATCCCCGGCCCCTCCATGGCGTTGCCGCCCCGCGAAGCCCGCTGATACGGCATATTCGGCTGCGATTGTGAATTTCTCCCGCATTCTGGGAGCCACCGTTTGCCGGACAACGGATTCCTTTCTACACTTCATCCGGATATACGGATGAATACCCTCCAGCAGAACATTTCGGCTTCCGAACGCCTTAATGCGATCGCGGACCAGACCCGCATGCGGCTCTGCCGCGTGCTCGAAAAGGCCGAACTCAGCGTTGGGGAGGTTGCCAGAGTTCTCCAACTCCCGCAGTCCACCGTCAGTCGCCATCTGAAAATACTTCGTTCGGCAGACTGGATCCGCTCGCGAGCCGAGGGAACCGCCACCCTGTACCGCTTGGTCCTCGATGAATTGCCAGAGACCTCTCGGAGCGTCTGGCTGAGCATCCGGCCGGAAGCAGCCCCTCAGGCCGATCTCGATCAGGACGACCGGCGACTCGAGTCCGTTCTTCATGCCCGGCAGGCCAACAGCCAGGCCTACTTCGGGCGCATCGCCGGAGAGTGGGACGACATCCGCACACAGCTCTTCGGCAGCGGGTTCACCCAGCTCGGCCTGCTTGCCCTATTGCCTCCCGACTGGGTGGTCGCCGACCTCGGCTGCGGCACCGGGAATGCCGCCGAACATCTGTCCCGGCATGTTGGCAAAGTCATCGCGATTGACCAGTCCCAGCCGATGCTGGATGCCGCTCAGAAGCGACTCAGCACCTGCGACAACATCGATTTCCGACTCGGCGATCTGAACGATCTGCCGCTCCCCGATCATTCCGTCGATGCCGCGACCTGCGTGCTGGTGCTGCACCACCTCGCGTCACCCGAGCAGGCGATTCGGGAAATGGCCCGCATCGTCAAGCCCGGCGGCATCGCTCTGGTCATCGACATGCTTCCTCACACGCACGAGGAATACCTGCACACCATGGGCCATGCCCATCTCGGTTTCGATCCGGAATCGCTCGCAAGCGACTTTCGCAAAGCAGGGTTCCAATCCTGCCGGGCCGTGCAGCTTCCCGGATTGCCAGAAGCCCGCGGTCCGGGGTTGTTTGCCCTGACCGCGCGGACCTGATCCAGCATCCGTCGCTTCGTCGCGGCGGACTCACCTGTTCCAAATCTCTTCACTCGTTCCATCACCTCATAGGAGTTCCGAATGACCACCGCAGCGACGCAGCAGTTCATGAACACCGGCTTGCCCCTTCACGGCACCGAGAATTACAAAGTCAAGGACATTTCTCCCGAGACCGTGCGTTACGGCCGCAAGGAAATCGACATCGCCGAGCATGAGATGCCCGGCCTGATGGCCTGCCGCGAGGAGTACGGCCCCAAGCAGCCGCTCAAGGGCGCGCGGATCACCGGCTCGCTGCACATGACCATCCAGACCGCCGTGCTGATCGAAACCCTGCAAGACCTCGGCGCGGATGTCCGCTGGGCCTCGTGCAACATCTTCTCGACGCAGGACCACGCCGCCGCGGCGGTCGCCGTCGGTCGCGAGGGCAAGGGCGAGACTCCCGTCTTCGCGTGGAAGGGCGAGACGCTCGAAGAGTACTGGTGGTGCACCCTCCAGGCCCTGACCTTCCCGAAGGACGAGAACGGCAGCCAGGGCCCTTACATCCTCGTCGATGACGGCGGCGATGCGACTTTGCTCATCCTCGAAGGCGCGAAGGCCGAACTCGCCTACGAGAAGGACCGAACGCTCCCCGATCCCTCCAAGGGCCCGACCCCCGACGAGCGCGTCGTGCTCCAGCTCATCAAGGACAAGCTGCTGGATGACCCGACCTTCTGGCGCAGCATGATCCCGCACATCAAGGGTGTGTCCGAAGAGACCACCACGGGCGTACATCGTCTGTACAAGCTCGCCGACAAGGGCGAACTGCCCTTCCCGGCGATCAATGTCAACGACAGCGTCACCAAGAGCAAGTTCGACAACA
>CBFGVX010000057.1:0-22585 GCA_965652425.1 uncultured bacterium
ATGACCTGGAATTTCGGCCAGAACACATTCGATCGGCTGGGAGCGTACTTCTCGCAGTTCGGCGAACCGATGCGCGAGTCATCTGTACCGTCGCTGATCGTGGGCGACCTGAACTGCTCACCGACGAGCGCACGCTCGCTTCGGGTCACCCGCGATCTCGGACTGCTCCGTGCCAAGCCGCTCCGGATATGGGACGGAACTTTTCCGTCGTCGCTGCCCTGGCTGGCGCGGACTCCGATCGACGGCGCGCTAGTCTCGCCCGGCATCACGGTGCACCGCTGGGAAACCCTTCGGGTGCCGGGCAGCGATCATCGCGGTGTGCTGATCGAGCTGTCGATCTCGGCGGTGGACTCGGACTGACCGACCACCTGAGGTTTGGTTCCACCCCGACCCCGCAGCAACCTCCCTCGGACCATACCCACCAGTCGCTCTCGCTCAGCAGGACGCAAAGCGATGAAATACGCCAGAGGCAGGTAGGTGGATCCTACGCCCCCGAGCACCACAACGAGCATGAGCAGCGAGTCGATCTCGACAAGCGAGCGGACCGAGTACGCGATGCCAAAGAAAATGCCCAGCGAAAGCAGCGGCCTCAGGTACACGCTCCGCAGCAGCTCGAGCATCGACCGCTGGGACACATCGGCGATCAGCCACGGGAAATACATGCCGTAGACCAGAAGCTGCAGAACAACCGTCACGACGATGGCCGAGATCGCCGGCATGCCGGAGGCGAGCAACGCCGCGGCGAGGCCGATTTTGACGATCGAACTGATCAGCAGGAGAGGGCTGAACCGCTTGAGGTGTCCCATTCCGTAGAGCACGCTTGCCGCGGTGTAATGGGGCTCGGCAATCACGGTACCGATCAGGATCAGCGTCGCGAAGTTCGCCACGATCGCGACGATCTCTGATGCCGAAAGGCCGCCTTCCTGCACATGCTCGCGTATCGCATCGCCCACCCAGAGCGAGATCACGGGCTCTGCAAAGACCGCCAGCAGAATCGCCCCGCAGCCGGTGATGACCAACGGGAAACGCACCGTTGCGTCGAGCACATTCCGAACCGATTCGATCTTCCCCCGCTCCTGCAAATCTGCGGCGAGGGCGTCCGTTCCGAGGATGATCGACGATCCGGCCATCCTGGCGTACCCACGGATCTGGTTGCTGATGCCGTAGATGGCGTTGTACAACGGGCCCACAAAAAGATTCAGAAGTATCTGATCAAGTTCATAAAACGAAAGCTGGGAGACCGGGATGCCCATCGCCCATCCTCCGGTGCGCACCAGATCCTTCAGAACCCCAGCCGAAATGGTTCGAATCCGGAAACGGCCATGCGGAGTAATGGCGCGACCGTACACAGACATCGATATGAGCGACATCGCTCGCATGCCGGTTCGCAACCACACGAAGGTGATGAACATCTCCGGAGGTCTGATCGCAAGCACCACCAGTATCGCGATCAGATCACACAGGCGATTGATGAGCATGAAGATATTGAGCTGAACGATCTTCCCCGAGCTGATCACGAGCGCCTGCCAAGGGGTAATCCCGATATATAGACCGCTCAATAAGGCGGTCGCCAGGATGCAGTTGCGAAGATCAACGCTGAGTTCTGGAGCAAAGTCGAGGACCTCAACGCCCAACCACTGCAGCGGCACACCGAGCGACGCGATGAGCAGGAACAGACTCGTCGAAAGAGCGACTCCGTTGGAAAACACCCTCGTGAACCGCTCATGCTCGCCCCGAACTCTCAACGCGGACAACTCACGAATCATGGAGCGAGAGAGCGCCGAGAGGAAGGTGTAGACCGTCAGGTCGGTGAGCTGAACGATCATCATGAACATGCCGAACCGAATCAGCCCGAACTCACGGATCATCAGCGGCGTAATGATCACACCCGCGAGGAAGGTGAGGGCGAGTCGTCCCCACCCCGATGCCACGATGCTCAGCAGTTGTCCCGCGGTGCTGCGGCTGGGGGTGTCGGACACGGTCGCTGCTCGGTTCTCAGAACGGGTGCATGAACTATCGGACCCAGACCCGTCCGCACGGGCAGCCCTTGCTTCTATCGTCGCGACAGGGGGCCGGTTCGCAATCCTCGCCGAAACATTCGGTCAGATCAACGGCGCAGGACCGCGGCCGTTCTGGCGATCGCGAAGAGAGCGACATACACCATCGCGATGTTCGGGCCCGGCTGCCAGTCGGTCTCGAAACTCAGCACCAAACCGAGAACGACGCCCAGCAGACTCAGCCCGATCGACCACGCGAACACCGGGACCAGTCTCCGGGAGAGCTGGATCGCCGCGGCCCCCGGCAGCACCAGCATCGCCGTCGCCAGGATCACCCCGGCCAGTTGCATGGTCATCACGATCGCCAGGGCCAGCAGCACCATCAGCAGCGCATGGACCCGTCCGACCCGCACGCCCAACGAAGAAGCCATCGGCTCGTCGAACGCCCAGAACAGCAGAGGCCGCCGCACCACCCACAGGCAGACACCGCTCAGCGCGAGCGCTGCCCACGCAAGCCCGGCCTGCGCCGGGCCCGTCGTCGTGACATCACCGAACAGCACGCTCTCGACGCTGATGGATGCGGACCCTGGGCTGGACCGGTGAACCTGGAGCAGAAGAAACCCCAGCGCCATCGTCGCCACGAGCAGCACACCGATCGCGGTATCCTCGCTGACGGAGCTGCGCCGGCTCAGCGATCCGATCAGCAGCGCCGATGCGACGCAGAACCCCGCGATGACCGCGTAGGCCCCCAGCGGCATGCCCGACCCGGCCGCGCTCGCCGTGAACAGACCGAGCACCGCCGCCACGCCGACCCCACCGAACGCCGCATGCGAGATCCCCTGACCGATGAAGGCCATGCGCTTGAGCACCACGAGCGGGGAGAGCAGACCGCACAGCAGGGCCACCGCCACCGCCGCGATCGCCGCCGGCTGCATCGTCGCGCCAGGCCCTATGAGATACTCGAAAGTCCTCATGGCCGCTCCCCGTGGTCGAGAGCATGGTCATCGGAGCATGAGCCGTGGTGCGTGTGATGGTGCGTATTCGCATGCGACGGATCCTCGCAGTCGGCCGCACTGTGCGCCTCGACATGCACCGCGCCGAACACCGCCGAGAGGTCGTGCTCGAACACATGCGCCAAGACCTGCGGCGTGATCCCCTTCGGTGAATCGTGAAAATGAAGAGTTCGGCGCAGGCAGGCCACCCGATCGCAGAACGGCTCCGCCACGCCCGCCTCGTCCCGCACCCCGGCGATCGCCCGGACATCGTGGCTCACGATCAGCATCGTCAGGCCGCCCGCACGGTGCAGCGTCTGCAGCACCTCGGCGAGCTGCTGCTGGCCCGCGGCATCGATCCCCACCGTCGGCTCATCAAGCACCAGGATCTTCGGCTCCACCGCGAGCGCACGGGCCAGGAGCATCCGCTGGTACTGCCCGCCGCTCAGCGCACCCACCGGACGCTCGGCCAGATCGCCAAGCCCGACGCGCTCGATGCATCGATCGACCGATTCGCGGATTCCACGAGGAACCCGCATGAACGGGGCCAGCCCGACGGTCGCCGCCATCATGACCGCCTGGCGCACGCTCACCGGAAAGCCGCGTTCCGCCTCGCTCCGCTGGGGGACATACCCGACCAGCCGATGCGTGCGGGCCTGCTGCGGATCCATGCCGAACACGCGGATCCTGCCCCGCCGTGGCGTGAGTTCTCCGAGCAGGAGCTTGAGCAGGGTTGATTTGCCGCCGCCGTTGGGGCCGATGATCGCCAGTCGCTCGCCCGGATCGACCCGGAGGGTGATGTTCTCGAGGGCTGGGGGCTGACCGGGGTAGGCGTAGCCGATGCCCTCAAAGGTGATCGCCGGTCCCTCGCCTGGTGTTGCCGAATTGCCGTTGGGGGAGTCGCTCACGCGCCAGAGGGTACCGGCTCAGGCGAGGCCGCGGCAGAGGACAGCCCGTCGATCAGCGACGACAGGTTCGCCCGCATCATCTCCGGCCAATCCCCGCTGCCGAGCGGATCCAGACGCAACAGACGCACTCCGGTGATCTCACGCAGCCGGTTCGCCGCCCTTCCGGAGAACTGCGGCTCGATGAACACCGCACCGATATCAAGCGACCGGACCGCCTCAACCGCGGCGTTCAACTCGCCTGGGGTGGTTTCCAGCAGCTCGTTCGGCCGGATGACCGCGGCCACCTCAAGGTCATACCGCTCGGCGATCCAGCCGTAGGCGTTGTGATGGGTCACGATGTGCCGGCGCTCCAGCGAGCGGAGCTGCTCTTCGTATTCGGCGTGGATACGCTGGCATTCGGCGACCAGAGCCGCGATCCGCGCCTCCTCGGCCCCCAACAGTTCTCCCGTCGCCCGGACCCATTCGGCCATCGCCACCGGGTCGAGCCAGCCATGGGGATCGGTGGAGTCGTGATGATGGTGGTCGTGACCGTGGTTGTGGGAGGGATCGGTGCAGGGCTCGCTCGAGACCGGGACCGCGATATCGCTGCTCTCGATGACCTCTGAGAAACGCAGCACCCGCTGCCACTGGGGCCCGTTGTGCACCACGCGCTCTGCGTTCGATTCCAGGCCCCAGCCGACCAGGAACACCAGATCGGCGCGGCTGAGCGCCTGGGCATCCGAAGCGGTCAGCCCCGCCCCGTGCTCGGATTGCCCATCTTTCAGCAGGACAAGAATCTCCGAATCCGCGGGCGCGAGCTCCCGCACCGCCCACGCCAGAGGCGGGATCGAGACCACGATCCGGGTCGGACCCTCGGGTCGCACCCGCTCCGCTTCGCCGCACCCGCCGAGCCAACCCGCCACGGTGGCCATAGCCACCAGCAATGACATGACCACAACTCTTCGGTACACCGGCAATCTCCAGAAAGGTGAACTCTCGGCTAATGATACCGCATTCTCAATGGCAAGGTTCGTTTTTCTGACCGGTTCGCACAGCAGGACCGATGATTGCTACAATGACGGTCCGATTTACCCGGCACGCCGGGCTCAATCTGGGGCGGTAGCTCAATTGGGAGAGCGCCTCGGTCGCATCGAGGAGGTTGTGAGTTCGACCCTCATCCGCTCCACTGACCCACGCGGCTCGGCTTTTCGCCGGGCCGTCGGTCGTTTTTGGCCCTGCATGCTGCCCGCTTCCGGCGGTACACTCGGCTCCTCCCATGCCCACCAAGACCGCTGAACAAGGCAAGAAACTCACCCCCGCGATGCGCCAGTTCGAGGCGTTCAAGCAGCGCTACCCCGACTGCATCCTCTTCTTTCGCATGGGCGATTTCTACGAGATGTTCGGCGAGGACGCCGTCACCTGCTCCAAGGCCCTGGGCATCACCCTGACCGAGCGCTCGCCCGGTCAGCCGATGGCCGGGGTCCCCCACCACTCCGTCGAGTCGTACCTGCGGCGGATGATTGAGCAGGGCTACCGGGTCGCCATATGCGACCAGATCCAGGACCCGCGCGAGGCCAAGGGCGTGGTCGAGCGAGCGGTCACGCGCGTGCTGACCCCCGGCACGCTGGTCGACGACGAGCACCTCGACGGCAGCCGCGCGAACCATCTGGCCTGCATCGCGTTCCTCGGCATGGGCCACGACCCCGATGACCGCGTCGCCATCGCCACCGTCGAGCTCTCGACCGGGCGCTTCGTCGTCAGCGGCTGCGCGGTGCGCGATGCCCTGGATGAACTGGCGCTGCGCGGCGTGAGCGAACTGCTCGTCGCCTCGACCGCCGACGGCGAGATCCCGGATCGCGCCAAGCGGCTCATCGATGCACTCGGCGTGCCCGCGACGCCTCGCCCGGGCTGGCACTTCCGCTCCAGCGAGGCGCTCGAAGCCATCCGCTCCCACTACCAGGTCGCCTCGCTCGGCGGCTTCGGCCTCGCCGATGACGATGAGGCCATCGGCGCGATCGGCACGATACTGCGCTACCTGCGCGAGACGCAGGCGCTGTCCGATGACGACTCACCTTCGAAACCGCCGGCTGGCGCGACCCCGACCGCCATCGCGATGCAGCGCAAGTCGCTCGCGCACCTCAGCGCCCCCATCCGCGAGCAGCGCACCGACCACCTGCGCATCGACGCGGCGTCTCTCCGCTCGCTCGAGATCGAATCCACCGTGCGCGGCGGCAAGGTCGACGGCTCCCTGCTCGGCGTGTTCCTCGGGCGCACGGGTCCCCGAACCGCGATGGGCAAGCGCCTGCTGCGCGAGTGGCTGTGCTCGCCCCTGTGCGATCGGGAGAAGATCGAGGCCCGGCAGCGCTGCGTCTCCACGCTGATGGAGGACCGGGCCGTCGCCGATGAACTCCGCGAGTCATTGTCTGGCCTGCAGGACATCGCGCGGATCGCCGCACGGGTCGGGCTCAGCCGCGCGACGCCCCGCGATCTGGTCGCGCTCGGGCGGTCCCTCGGGCGGATCGAGCCGCTGACGGCGTCCCTGCAGGGCTCGGACGCGTTCTCCGCCGCGCTTGGCGAGATCGAGACGCTGCGCGAGAAGCTCGAACCGATCGCCACCGACATCGCCTCGCGCTGCGTGGATGACCCGCCCGCCCACCTGCGCGACGGCGGGCTGTTCCGCGACGGCGTCGATGAGATCCTCGACCGCGCCCGCACCGTCCGCGCGAAGGCCAACACCTTCCTCGCCGAGTACCAGAAGCAGCTCATCGACGAGCACAACCTGCCCTCGCTGAAGGTCGGCTACAACAAGGTCTTCGGCTACTACATCGAGCTACCCGCCGGCCAGGCGAAGCGCGCCCCCGACATCTTCACGCGCAAGCAGACGCTCAAGAACGCCGAGCGCTACATCACGCCCGAACTCAAGCAGTTCGAGGACGAGGTGCTCGGCGCAGGGGAGAAGGCCGTCGCTCGCGAACTCGACCTGTTCCACGAGGTCTGTGATCGGGTGATCGCGCTCGCCCGCGAAATCGGTGCGTTCGCGGGAGTTGTCGCCGAGCTCGATGTGCTGCTGTGCTTCGCCGACCGTGCCGCGGCTCGATCGTGGGTGCGACCCACCATCACCGACGAGCCCACGCTCCACATCGTGCAGGGGCGCCACCCCGTGCTGGACGAGATCGCAGGGGACGGATTCGTGCCCAACGACACTTCGCTGGGTCGCGTCGAAGAGAGCGAATCGGACCCGCCGCTCGCGCTCATCACCGGCCCGAACATGGCCGGCAAAAGCACCTATATCCGCCAGGTCGCGCTGATCACGCTGCTCGCCCACACCGGCAGCTTCGTTCCGGCCGATTCGGCGACCATCGGCCTCACCGACCGCATCTTCACGCGCATCGGCGCCGACGACGCCCTGCACCGGGGCCAGTCCACCTTCATGGTCGAGATGACCGAGACCGCCAACATCCTCAACAACGCGACGCCCCGCTCGCTGATCATCCTCGACGAGATCGGTCGAGGGACCTCCACGCTCGACGGTCTCTCGCTCGCGTGGGCCATCACCGAGTACCTCGCCTCCGGCGACACCCCGCCGCGCACCCTATTCGCCACGCATTACCACGAGCTGACCGATCTGGCCGAGCGCCTGCCCGGGCGCGTCGCGAACTTCCATGTCTCCGTGCGCGAGTGGGGCGACGAGATCGTCTTCCTGCACCGCATCCTGCCCGGGGCCACCAACCGATCGTTCGGCGTGCATGTCGGGCGGCTGGCCGGGCTGCCCGGCGCGGTGATCGGCCGCGCCAGCGACCTGCTCGCCTCGCTCAGCGTCAGCCACGATTCCATCGGCGAAAAAACCACCGCCGCGGCGGACTCGGGCAAGCCCGCGACGCGCACGCAGCGCGCCGACCCCTCCGGCCAGTTCGGGCTGTTCACCGAGTTCGTGCCGCACCCGGTGATCGAAGAGATCAAGAAGCTCGACCTCGACCGGATGAGCCCCCTGCAGGCCTTCGAGACCCTGCGAAAGTTCGTGGCCGAAACCCGGAAAGAGTAGCCGGAGAGATGTAGCCAGCCCCCGACCGAAAGGATCGACCCGTGAGCGAAGAACGAATCCTCCAGGAAGCGTCGTTCACCCCCGAGGCGATCAAGTACCACACGCTCAGCGCGACCATCGGCTCTGCGATCATCTTCGTGATCATCGCCCTCGCGCTCGCGATCCCGACCTTCGGATTCTCCTTGATCCTCCTGGCGGTCCCGTTGGGCGTGTGGGCGCTCAGCCAGTGGTACTACACCCTGTATTTTCAGAAGCTTTCATGCATTCTCACCGCCCGCAAGCTCAAGATCAGCAAAGGGCTGCTGTTCCGGACCGAGAAGGCCATCCCGCTCGACAAGATCACGGACATGCAGATGAACCAGGGCCCGCTCATGCGCTACCTCGACCTCGAATCGATGAGTGTCGAAACGGCGGGCAACGCGGGGTCCAGCGGCGGGGCGCTCGTCTCGCTCGTCGGCATCCGCGACTCGCGCGAGTTCCGCGAAGCCGTGCTCGCCCAGCGCGATCGCGTCGTCGGCTCGCAGGACATCAGCGACCGCCCGGCACCCCCGGCTTCCGCTCAAGGCGATGCATCCTCGTCCGAAACGCTCGCGGTCCTGTCCGAAATCCGCGACACGCTCGGACGGATCGAGTCGCGCCTGCACGATACCAGCGGCCCGGCCGGTCCCGGCGGCCCCGGCGACTGACAGCGGCCCGACGCATCGCCTATCGTTCTCCCCACACCCTACTACCGACCAGAGGAGAACGATCCATGCCCGCACTGACCGACTATGTCACCCTCGGCCGCTCCGGCCTGCGCGTCAGCCCGCTGTGCATGGGCGCGATGACATTCGGCACCGAGTGGGGCTTCGGCATCGGCGCCGACGAGTCGTTCAAGCTCATCGACCACTACCTCGACGCCGGCGGCAACTTCATCGACACCGCCAACATCTACAACAAAGGCGCTTCCGAGCAGATCCTCGGCGATTACTTCAAGCACAAAGGCGGCGGCAAGTTCCCGCAACGCGACCGGGTCGTCCTCGCCACCAAGTGGCTCGGCAACATGTACCGCAACGACCCCAACGGCGGCGGCTCGCACCGCAAGGCCATGATGGAGTCGGTCAACCAGTCGCTCCGCCGCCTCCAGACCGACTACATCGACCTGCTCTGGCTGCACTTCTGGGACCGCCACACGCCGATCGAGGAAACCATGCGCGGCCTCGACGACCTCGTCTCCTCCGGCAAGGTGCTGTACATCGGCTTCAGCGACACGCCCGCGTGGAAAGTCGCACAGGCCCAGATGATCGCACAGTTCCGGGGCTGGGCCCCGCTCATCGCGCTGCAGATCGAGTACTCGCTCGTCGAGCGCACCGTCGAGGGCGAACTGCTCCCGATGGCGAGCGAGCTGGGCCTCGGCGTCACGCCGTGGTCGCCGCTGAAGGGCGGCATCCTCACCGGCAAGTACACGCGCGACGGCGACACCGGCGGCGGGCGCTACAAGCCCGACTCGCGCTACCTCACCGACACCACCTTCGACATCGTCGACAAGCTCAAGGAGATCGGCAAGGACCGCAGCGTCGGCGGCAAGCCGGCAACACCCGCGCAGGTCGCCCTCGCCTGGGTCCGCCAGCGCTGCGGCGTCACCTCGACCATCATCGGAGCAAAAAACGCCGAGCAGCTCGACGCCAACCTCGGCTCCCTCGAAGTCACGCTCACCCAGGATCAGATCCGCCAGCTCGACGAACTCAGCAAGCCGAAACTCAATTTCCCCCACGACTTCATCGAGGGCGTCACCGACGGCATCCAGAACGGTACGACCATCAACGGACGCTCATCCAGTGAATGGGGCGGCTCGCCGGCGGACGATTCCGAGCGGTATTGAGCAGAAATTTCGTCAAATTTTTCTCTGGACATTCCCGTAGACGCCGTTACATTGGCCCTCAACCCAAGGCCGGTCCGGTGTCGCAGCGCTCCGATCCGTCTTGCTTTCTCGGAGGAGTGCCCGCATGTTCGCCCTGTTTGGTTTCATCTGCCTGCTGATCATCATCGTCTCGATCCAGGCGGTGGTGATCTCCGTGATCGCCCAGCTCGTCGTCAGCCGCGACATCGAGTTCAAGACTTCCTTCGGCATCGCCCTGATCTTCTCGATCATCTCCTCGCTGGCCGAGTACATCCTCGCGTCCTCCCTCGACATTCAATCATGGCTGCTTCTTTTGGCCATCACGATCCCGATGAACATCCTGATCTTGGGCGGCCTGATCGCGGGTATGGGCGGCATCAAGTTCAAAGAGGGCCTGATCGTGGCCGTGATCAACACCGCGGTCTGGTACGCCTTCCGGCTCGTCATGGGTTTGGTCTTTGGTACCGGGCTTTTCGGCTGATCGAGGTGCAATCCTGCAGCACCCAGCTTGCGGAGGTCCGCCACCGAGACGATGAACTCACCGGCGCTTGCGCCTATCATCGGCCTCCCCTCCAACGGAGCACCACACCATGTCCACAGCCACAGGTGCCGTCCTCAGCGCCCCCTTCCTGAAATCCAAGTTCGACGCCGCCCATGCCTACAGCGACTATGTCGCCACGGGCACCGATGCCCAGCAGCAGGGCTGGCGGAAGATCTACGATCAGGCCAGCCTGACCGCTGACCAGGAATCCCTCATCGCTGGCTTCACCCGCGAGATGAAGATCCTCGTCTCATCCGGTGTATGGTGCGGCGACTGCGTCCAGCAGATCCCCCTGCTCCAGAAGATCGCCGCCGCCTCGAACGGGAAAGTTGACCTGCGCATCGTCGATCGCGATCAGCACGCCGACCTCGCCAAGCTGATCCAAATCTGCGGCGGGATGCGCGTCCCCATGGCCATCTTCATGGCCGAGGATTTCGAGTTCGTCTCGCTCTACGGCGATCGCTCGCTCACTCGCTATAGGGCAATCGCCAAGAAGCAGCTCGGTGCCGCCTGCGCGGTCCCCGGAGCCCCGATCCCCGACGATGAGCTCGCCGGCACGCTCCAGGACTGGCTCGACGAGGTCGAGCGCGTCCACCTGCTGCTCCGCCTGAGCACCCGCCTGCGCCAGAAACACAACGACTGAATCGCCATCCGATCCGAGGTCCCTCCAATGTTTACTGCCGATCCGCTCCGTGCCGTATTCGACAACGGTGACTCCTACCAACAGTTCGTCGCCAGCGGCGAACCCGAAGGACACGCCGAGCAGTGGCACACCCGATACAGCCAGCTCCAGTTGTCCGACGAACAGCGAACCCTCGTCGCCGGTTTCACCCGCGCGATGAATGTTCTGTGTCTCACGGGAACCTGGTGCGGCGACTGCGCACTCCAGGGCGCCGCCATGCAGCGCATCGCAGAGGCCAGCCCGCTCATCGAACTCCGCTTCGTCAATCGCAATAACTTCCCCCGCCTCCAGATGGCTATGCAGGTTAACGCCGGATATCGCATACCGGTCACCTTCTTCATGGCCGAGGACTTCGAACCCGTCGCCCGCTTCGGCGACCGCACCCTCAGCCGCTACCGATCGATGGCCCGCAAGGCCCTGCCGGGCGCCGGTGCGGGCGTCGTGCTCGCCGATCCTCCGGCCGATCCGGTCCGCGAAGTGCTGCAGGAGGTTCTCAACGAGTTCGAACGGACCCAGCTCCTGCTCCGCCTGAGCACCCGCCTGCGCGAGAAGCACGGGGACTGACCCGCAAAGCCCGGCCTAAACGCTCCGTCCGCAGCCCCAAACCCGCCCAGCCACAGCCCGTCTTGCGGTACCATGCCCATCCCCGGGCCGCCGCTTTCCTGCACCCACGCCCGGCCTTCCACAACCCTCACGAACCCCGAATCCCCGAAGGATCCGCGCCATGTCCAACTCCGCGACCGCCACCGCCCACAAAGTCACCATGATCGCCGGCGACGGCGTCGGCCCCGAGGTCGCCAGCGCCACCAAGGCCATCCTCGCCGCCGCCGGAGCCAACATCCAGTGGGACGACGCGGTCGCGGGCAAGGAGGCCTTCGAGGGCGGCATCGCCTCCGGCGTCCCGCAGGACACCATCGACTCGATCGACGCCAACCGCGTCGCCCTCAAGGGCCCCCTCGAAACCCCCGTCGGCTTCGGCGGCAAGAGCGCCAATGTCACCCTCCGCAAGCTCTTCGAGATGTACGGCAACATCCGCCCCTGCAAGGAACTGCCGAACATCGGCGGCCCCTTCGCCGGGCGCGGCATCGACCTGATCGTCGTTCGCGAGAATGTCGAGGATGTCTACGCCGGCATCGAGCACATGCAGTCCCCCGGCGTTGCCCAGTGCCTCAAGCTCATCTCCCGCAAGGGCTGCGAGAAGATCTCCCGCCTCACCTTCGAGCTCGCCCGCTCCCTCGGACGCAAACGCGTCACCTGCGCCACCAAGGCGAACATCATGAAGAAGACCGAGGGCCTGTTCAAGTCCACCTTCGAGGATGTCGCCAAGGAGTTCCCCGAGTTCACCTCCGACCACATCATCATCGACAACGCCTGCCACCAGCTCGTCATCCGCCCCGAGACCTTCGACATCATCGTCTCGACCAACATGAACGGCGACATCGTCTCCGACCTCACCTCCGGCCTCGTCGGCGGCCTCGGCCTCGCCCCGTCGATGAACCTCGGCGACCAGGCGGTCATGTTCGAAGCCGTCCACGGCTCGGCCCCCGACATCGCCGGCCAGGACAAGGTCAACCCGACCGCCCTGCTGCTCTCTGCCGTCATGATGCTCCGCCACTTCGGCGAGTTCGAGACCGCCGATAAGATCGAGCACGCCCTCTATGTCACCCTCGAAGAGGGCAAGGCCCTCACCGGCGACATCGCCCAGGGCCGCCCGTCCGTTGGCACCAGGCGCTTTACCGAAGAAGTCATCGCCAACCTCGGCAAGCGTTCCGATAAGCTCGTTGACCGCGACTACACCCCGATCAACATGCCCAAGGTTTCCTCGGATCTCGATTTCGTGAAGGTCAACAGCCGTCGCGATGTCGGCGCCGACATCTTCATCGAGAGCGGCAAGATGCCCGATGTGATCGGCGAGAGTCTCCACAAGATCGCCGAGGGCTCCAACCTCACCCTGAAGATGATCTCCAATCGAGGCACGCAGGTGTACCCCGTCGCCGCCGCGGCGTTCGACGGCGTCGATCACCACCGCTGCCGCTTCGTGATGCGGGACAAGTCCAAGGCCATGACCGAGGCCGACCTGATCGACATGCTCCAGCGCATCGGCCAGAGCTGGCGCTGGATCCATGTCGAGCGACTCCCCGAGTACAACGGCGAGCCCGCCTACACCAAGGCCCAGGGCGAGGACTGATCCCGACCAGCACCGCCCGGACATTCAGTTGATCGGACCCGGTCCCACCGACCGGGTCTTTTCTTGCCCCGGATTCGACAGGGACACACCGATGGAGTGGTACATCCCCATCCTCATCTACTTCGCACGCATCGTCGATGTCTCCATCGGCACCGTGCGCATGATCTTCGTCATCAACGGCCATCGGTTCGTCGCCGCAGTCATGGGCTTCGTTGAGGTCATCGTCTGGGCCCTCGCCGTCGGCGGTGTCATCAAGTACCTCAACAACCCCTACGCGCTCATCGGCTACGGCGCGGGCTTCGCGACCGGAACCCTCGTCGGCATGACCATCGAAGAAAAAATCGCCATCGGCCACCGGATGCTCCGTGTCGTCAACCGCCACCTCGATGTCGATCTGTCCGGCAAGCTCCGCGAGCACGGCCACCGAGTCACCAAGGTCTCCGGGGAGGGACGCAGCGGCCCCGTCGAGATCGCGTTCCTGGCCATCAAACGCCGGGAACTCTCCAAAACGATCGCGCTGATCGGAGAACTCGCACCCGAGAGCTTCATCACCGTCGAACGCACCGACCGAGCCGCGATCGCGAATGTGCCCGGCGCAGCCGGTCGATCAGCACAGCCCCGCTGGCGACGATTCCTCAGCGTCCGGAAATAGCAAGCCGCGGCGGGTTCCCGTCCTGATCGAACACCCAAGAATCCCACAAGATCGGGCGTATAATCGGGGAATCACCAACCCCCGCAGGACCGCCGCGATGACCACCTACGCCGACCGGATCGATCTCCAGAACCGCCTCTTCGCCGAGCTGTCCTCGATGTTCGGCAAGGAAGTGCCGCTCTACGACAAGTCCCTGCTCGTCAACCAGGTGACCAACCGCGCGGTCTGCGACCTGCTCGCGCAGATGTTCCGCGGCTTCTCCGTCTCCGATGCCCAACTCGAAAAGACCAGCTCCGAGCGCCACGGCGCGATCCGAATCGGGCGCAACGATGAGTACCGCTGGATCGCCCGCTTCTTCGCCTGCTTCGCGATGGAGCCGCACAACTACTACGACATGACCGATGTCGGTGCCAAGAGCCAGCCGATCGTCGCCACCGCCTTCCGCTCGACCATCGGCCCCGAGCACCGTGTGTTCACCTCGCTGCTCCAGACCGATTATTTCGACGATGCGACCCGCAAACGGATTGAAGAACTGCTCTCCACCCGGCAGGTCTTCCCGGACGGCGCGAAGCTCCTCATCGAAAAATCCGAAGCACAGGGCGGCCTGTCGGAATCCGACGCGGTCGAACTCATCCGCTTCGCCACCGACCGCATCTTCAAATGGACCGGCGCCGCGCGCGACCACCAGCTCTACACGGACCTCTGCGAGTCGGGCTTCAAGATCGCGGCCGACATCGCCTGCTTCGAGTCCCACCACCTTAACCACCTCACGCCCAACACACTGTGCATGGACCTCTACACCGCCGCGATGAAGCGCTGCATGGGCGAGATGACCTCTGAGGCCTTCCGCGAGCGTGCAGTCACCGTGCTCACCCGTTTCGCCGAGCGTGTGGATCGCGACTACCTCAAGCTGAGCTTCAAGCACCTCAGCACCGCCGAGATCGATGCCTATCTGCACACCGCTCCGGCACAGAACGCCATCGAAGCCACGGCAGACTCGGTCACCGCTCGCCTCTCCCAACCCGACCTCGACCTGACCAAACTCAATCACTCGGGCTTCAAGGACTCCACCGAAGGCCCGTCGTGGGACACGCCCGTCCTCCTCCGCCAGGACGCCTACAAGGCCCTGACCGAACCCGTCACATTCACCAACCCCGACGGCTCGACGGTCGACACGGTCCACACCGCCCGCTTCGGCGAGATCGAGCAGCGTTTCTACGCGACCACCACCGAAGGTCGCACGCTCTACGACCGCTGCCTCGCCGACGCCGAAGCCGCGAAGGGCAACGCCGCCGGTCGCCCGGCGAACCTCGAAGCCGCGGAAACCGAGTACGCCTCCCACTTCGCCGACTTCCCGAAAACCCTGCCCGAGCTGCTCAATTCCGGGCTGGTCTACGGCCTCTACTCCCCCACCGCCGCCGGCAAAGCCGCGGCGGGCAGCATCACCACCACCGACATCCACGAACTCGTCGAGCAGGGCTACGCGGACTACGAGGGACTCCGCTACGAAGACTTCCTCCCCGTCAGCGCCGCCGGCATCTTCGCCTCCAACCTCAACCAGTACGGCACAAAGTCCACCGCCGCGAGCAAGCCCACCTACACCCGAGCCATGCTCGAAGACATCCTCGGCCGCCCGATCATCGACACCGACGCGGTCTACCGTGGCCTCTGGGCGAAGTCGCTGCTGGATACTTACGAAGCGCTCGGCGTAATGGACCGACTCGATGACGCGACCCGAGCCGACCTGCAGAACGCCGTCGACCGCTGCCCCGCGTTCGATCGCGGACCGGTCGCGGCGAGGGCGTAATCAGTCCTCAAGCCGTTTCGTTTCGTCGATGAAATGATCGAAGTCGCTCGTCGGCTCGCTCGCTTCGCGCAGCCGTCTTGCTGCGTCGTGCTTGCCGAACTCCAGACGGGCGTGCTCCTGCGCCAACTCCATGGACACTTTGCCCGCATGGGTCAGGATGTCCCGCTCGTTGAACCGCAGGAACGCATCAAGTTTCTTCGCCCAGTCGGCCATGTGCATCGGCTTCTGCTTCCGCGCCTGATCTTCCGCGTAGTCGAGATACATCGTGACGATGCGGTTGAGGGCTTCGATCTCTTCGGCAGTCAGATAGTTCTTGGCGATCCCGACATCACCCTTTCGGATTGGTCCTCCCGGCGCATTCTTCCAGGTCGTCAGACCCATGTTGGGCTTCGAAGCATCCGCCCGCTCGGAGATGATCTCCGCAGCGGTCCGGCCGTGGATCGCCCAGTGCAGCTTGTTCTGGACGGTCGCGTAGAACTCGCGGGTCTGCGCGGCGTTCGGCTCGTAGTCGATGCTTGTCGCGTAGATATCCGCGATCTTCTGGTAGAACCGGCGCTCCGATGCTCGGATATCCCGGATCCGTTCGAGCAATTCATCGAAGTAGTCCCGCCCCAGCGAGCGCCCTTCCTTGAGGCGCTCGTCGTCCATAACGAAGCCCTTGGTCAGGTATTCCGACAGAGTCGCCGTCGCCCACTGGCGGAACTGCGTGCCGCGAGTCGAACGCACGCGATAGCCCACGGCGAGAATGGCGTCGAGGGAGTAGTGCTTCAGCATTCGCTTGACCGACCGCTGGCCCTCATCGCGAACCTGTAAGTAATCCTTACAAGTTGCTGCCTCCGACAACTCGCCTTCCTCGTAGATGGCCTTCAGGTGAATGGTGATGTTCTGCGGGGTCGACTGAAACAACTCCGCCATCTGCGCCTGCGTCAGCCATACCGTCTCACCTTCGAGGCGAACGCGGAGCTCATTTCCCCCGTCATTCGGGCGAAACAGGACCAGACCGGGGTTCGGGTCGGACGAATCGGGGCGGTCATCGGGCATCGGGGCGTCTCCCAAACATATACCGCACACAGAATACCCTATCCCGGTCTATTCCTCCAGCCGCTGCGACCACAGCAGCCGCGCGGTCCCGAACGGCTGCTCCGGGTCCACCTCCAGCGCGAACGCCTCGCCGGTCCGCACCCGGTACCCGCCGCCTCCGGGCCCTTCCAGCAGCAGCGCGAGGATGCCCTCGCTCTGCGGGTTATGCCCGACCGTGACCATGCCGCCGGGATCATCGGCCACGCCCGCATCGCGGGCGTGGCCGATCGCCGCCTCGATCGCCTGCGAAGGGGTCGGTCCGAACTGCAGGACCGCGTCTATGCGGTGCTCGACACCAAGATGATCGTTGATCAGTTTCGCCGTCGTCATCGCCCGCTCGATGCCGCTGGAAACGATCAGCCGGGGCGGATGTTCGAGTTGCGCGAAGATTTCGCCAAGGAAATTTGACTGGCGAACGCCGCGAGATTTCAGCACTCGATCCTCGTCGCGGCCCGGCGAATCCTCGGGAGGATCCTGATGTGTTTTCCCGTGCCGAACGACGATCAGTCGCATGGGGCGCCTCCTCGCTGGTCGGGTCAACTGTACCACAGCGTGGTGGAGCCGCTGCATGTGCTACTGTTCCAGCGTGAACCAGACACCAAACAGCACCGCCGACGCACCACGGGACGAAGTTGCCATCCGCACCGTCATGATGCCCGCCCACACGAACCCGCAGGGGGCGATCTTCGGCGGGGTCATCCTGTCGCTCATCGACGAGGCGGCGTTCGTGGAAGCGCTACGCCAGCGGAACCACCGCTATGTCACCGTCGCGTTCAACGGCGTGGAGTTCCACAAGCCCGTGCTCGTCGGCGATGTGCTGAGTCTGTACGCCCAGACCACGCGCGTCGGGCGCACCTCGCTGACCGTGCGCGTCAATGTCCGGGCGTTCCGGCCCGAAGCCGACCAGACCATCGATGTGACCAGCGCCGAGGTCGTGCTGGTCGCGGTGGACCATTCCGGCCAGCCGGTCCCCATCGGCGACTGTCCGGCGCGCGAGCGGCTCGGGTAAAACACGGCGAGCGGGTACACTGCCCGCCATGCGTCATGTCGAACTGATCACCACCGGCGGCACCATCGAGAAAACCTACGACGAGGTCGCCCAGCAGCTCTCGAATCGCGGCTCGATCGTCCAGCGGATGATCGCCCGGCTGCGCCTGGCCGACACCCGCGTGCACATCCGCGAGCTGCTGAGCAAGGACAGTCTGGAACTGACCGACGCCGATCGGCGGCTCATCCTCGACGCCACCAAGGCGGCGATGACGCTCAGCGACGGCGTGGTGATCCTGCACGGCACCGACACGCTCAGCATCACCGGTGAATCCCTGCACAAGCACCTGGGCGATTCGCTCACGGTGCCGGTCGTCCTGACCGGGGCGATGCGCCCGTTCGAGATGAAGCGCAGCGATGCGCTGCAGAACCTGACCGAGTCGCTGCTGGCCACCGAGCTGGCGGCTCCGGGCGTGTATGTGGCGTGCCACGGGCGGGTGCTGAAGTTTCCCGGCGTGGTGAAGGATGTGGCCAAGGGCACCTTCGTCCGCTCGGACGCCGCCTCGTCCTGACCCATCTGCAGCACCAACTCCAAATGAAAAACGCGGGCCCTTTCGAGCCCGCGTGGTTCACTGTTCGTTGACCGATCCGGGGATCAGTTCTCCTGCATCCGGGAGTCGCCGATGAGCACATCGCCCATCTCGACCGACAGCGACTGGCGGGCGTCGGAGGTGTCGGCACCGAGCGCTTCGGCCGCCTCGGCGGCCTCGGCGTACATGGAGTCCTCGTCGGGCATGGTCGAGGCGGGCGGCTCGGCGAGGTACTTGACCTTGAGGTTCTGGTACGGGCGGAAGCCGGTGCCGGCGGGGATCAGGTGACCCAACAGCACATTCTCCTTGAGCCCGATCAGCTCGTCGACCGCGCCCTTGAGCGACGCCTCGGTGAGCACCTTGGTGGTTTCCTGGAAGGATGCACCGGAGAGGAAGGACTCGCTCTGGAGCGAGGCCTTGGTGATGCCCAGCAGGAGGGTCCGGCCGGTCGCGGGCTTGGCACGCTTGGCCTTGGCGGGCTGCTTGCCCTCGGCCTCAGCGCGGGCGTTGGCCTCGCGGAGTTCGACCTTGCTGACCAGCGCGTTGAGCGCGAGGCCGGTGTCGCCGGGATCGGAGATGCGTCCCATCTCGGCGATCTCCTGGTTCTTCAGGCGGAAGGCGACCTTGTCCATGACCTCGTGCGGCAGCAGATCGGTGTCGCCGGGGTTCTCCACACGCACCTTGCGGAGCATCTGGGCCACGATGACTTCGATGTGCTTGTCGTCGATGGTCACGCCCTGTGCGCGGTACACATTCTGGACCTCGTCGATCATGTAGGCCCAGAGCGCTTCCTCGCCCTTGATCCGCAGGATGTCGTGCGGCACGAGCGGGCCGTCGATCAGCGGGTCGCCGGCGTTCACGCTGTCGCCCGAGTGGACGAGCAGGTGACGGTCCTGAGGCACATGGTGGTCTTTCTCGAGACCGGCATCGGAAACGATGCGGATGGTCATCTTGCCCTTGCGCTTGTCGGAGTAGATCTCGACCTTGCCGGAGATCTCGGCGAGCACCGCGGGATCCTTGGGCTTGCGGGCCTCGAAGATCTCCGTCACGCGGGGCAGACCGCCGGTGATATCCGACGAACCGGACGCGCCACGGGGCTGGCGGGCGAGCATCTGGCCGGCCTTGATCTCCTGACCGTCGGTGACCTCGATGCGGGCCTTGGCGGGCAGGTAGTGGAAGTCGAGGATATTGCCGTCCTTGTCGACCACATTGATCGCCGGGTGCTTCTCGCCCTTGTGCTCGATGACGGTGAGGACCTTCTGGCCCGCGCCGGCGTCGTCCTCGCGTACGGTCTCGTTGAGCTCGATATCGACGAACTCCACGAAGCCGGGCTTCTCGGCGAGGATGGGCGTGCGGTGCGGGTCCCAGCGGACGAGCTGATCGCCCTTCTTGACCGGTTCGCCGCTGCGGATCAGGATTTCCGCACCGTAGGGGATCTTGTGCTTCTCGAGTTCGCGGCCCTTGGCATCGAGGATGCTGATCTGGCCGTTGCGCTTGAGCGAGACGAGGACGCTGCCGCCGTCTTCGGTTTCGACCTCGACCTCGTTGCAGTCCTTGATCTCGATGGTGCCGCCCTGGCCGGCGCGCAGGTCGGTATCGATGAGGGTGGTGGTCGCGACGCCGCCGGTGTGGAAGGTCCGCATCGTGAGCTGGGTTCCCGGCTCGCCGATGGACTGTGCGGCGATGATGCCCACGGCCATGCCCGGCTCGACCATCTGGCCCGTCGAGCGGTCCATGCCGTAGTCGAGCACGGAGCAGCCGAAGCGGGAGTCGGTGGTGAG
Organism: uncultured bacterium; assembly: GCA_965652425.1. GTDB lineage: Bacteria > Planctomycetota > Phycisphaerae > Phycisphaerales > UBA1924 > JANSXG01. The sequence continues at coordinate 20,106 of CBFGVX010000057.1, forward strand.
CGGCGAGCGGACGACGACCGAGTCGATGTTGAGCTGCTCGATCTTCTCGGCGATCTGCGCGGTGATCATCTCGTTCTCACGGACGATGGTCTCGTCGGTGATGGGGTTGACGATGTTCTGGCGCGAGACGCGGCCGATGATCTGCTGCGAGAGCGGCACATCGATCTCTTCACCCTTGTAGGTGGCGCGCTTGGTGATGCCGCGCTTGGAGCCGCAGTCGTACTCGTTGACGATGACCGACTGGGCCACATCGCAGAGCTTGCGGGTGAGGTAACCGGAGTCGGCGGTCTTGAGCGCGGTATCGGCCAGACCCTTGCGTGCGCCGTGGGTGGAGGAGAAGTACTCGAGAACGGTCAGCCCTTCGCGGAAGTTCGCGCGGATGGGGGTCTCGATGATCTCGCCCGAGGGCTTGGCCATCAGGCCGCGCATGCCGGCGAGCTGTTGCATCTGGCTGGTGTTGCCGCGGGCGCCCGAGTCGGACATGACGAACACCGGGTTGGCGTAGGCGATGCCTTCCTTCTTCTCGATCGAGGTGTACTCGCCGGTGACGGGGTCGCGCCGGTCGTTCTTGAGGGTCTCGATCAGGGCCTTGGTGACCTGCTCGCGGCAGTGCGCCCAGATGTCGAGCATCTGGTTGTAGCGCTCGCGGGCGGTGATCAGGCCGCGCTCGTAGTTCTTCTTGATCTTGTCGGCCTTCTTCTGCGACTCGGCGAGCAGTTCGAGCTTCTTGTCCGGGACGCGGAGGTCGGTGACGCCGAAGGACACGCCCGAGAGGGTGGACCAGCGGAAGCCGATCTCCTTGAGGCGGTCGAGCAGGTCGATGGTCGCACCGCGATCGCAGTACAGGTAGGTGTCGTCGATGACGCGGGCGGCTCCCCGCTTGCCGAGGGCGCAGTTGTAGAACGGCATCCCGGTGTGCAGGATGTCGCCGAAGATGACGCGACCGACGGTGGTGACGATGCGTCCGTTCTTGGGCATCGGCTCGGGCGTGCCGCCCTGGCTGGTGACCTGCTGGCGGAACCGGGGCAGGCGGATCAGGATCGGGTCGTGGATGCCGAGCTTGCCCTGGTCGTAGGCGAGGATAGCCTCGTGCGAGTCCTTGAAGTGCGGGATCTTCGCGGGGTCCTTCTCGGCCTCGCGCCGTTCCATGGTCAGGAAGTACACGCCGAGGACGATGTCCTGCGACGGCGAGATGATGGGCGAGCCGTTGGCCGGCGAGAACACATTGTTGGTCGAGAGCATGAGCACATGCGCCTCGGCCTGCGCCTCGACGGACAGGGGCAGGTGGACGGCCATCTGGTCGCCGTCGAAGTCGGCGTTGAAGCCGGTGCAGACCAGCGGGTGCACCTTGATCGCGTTGCCCTCGACGAGGACCGGCTCGAAGGCCTGGATGCCCATTCGGTGGAGGGTGGGTGCGCGGTTGAGCAGCACGGGGTGCTGGTCGATGACTTCTTCGAGGATGTCCCAGACCTCGGCATCGCGACGCTCGAGCATGCGCTTGGCGGACTTGATGGTGTCGGCCAGGCCGTGCTCCTTGAGCTTGCGGATGATGAAGGGCTGGTAGAGCTCGAGGGCGATCTTCTTGGGAAGGCCGCACTGGTGGAGCTTGAGCTCGGGGCCGACGACGATGACCGAGCGGGCCGAGTAGTCCACGCGCTTGCCGAGCAGGTTCTCGCGGAAGCGGCCCTGCTTGCCCTTGACCATGTCGGTCAGCGACTTGAGCGGGCGGTTGGACGAGCCGAGCACGGGGCGGCGGCAGCGGCCGTTGTCGAAGAGCGCATCGACCGCCTGCTGCAGCATGCGCTTCTCGTTGCGGATGATGACCTCGGGGGCGTTGAGGTCCATCAGCTTCTTGAGGCGGTTGTTGCGGTTGATGATGCGACGGTAGAGGTCGTTGAGGTCGCTGGTGGCGAAGTTGCCCGATTCGAGCATGACCAGCGGGCGCAGGTCGGGCGGGATGACGGGGACGACATCCATGACGAGCCAAGCGGGGTCGTTGACCGAGCCGCGGACCTGCTCGATGAGCTTGAGCCGCTTGGCGTAGTCCTTGAGCTTCTGCTTGGAGCGGGTCTCGCGGATGTCGCTGCGGAGCTGCTCGGCGTCGGCATCGAGGTCGATGCGCTCGATGAGCTCACGGATGGCCTCGGCGCCCATGTAGGCGGTGAAGGCCGAGCCGTACTTCTCGTAGGCGGCGCGGTGCTCGTCTTCGGTGAGCAGTTGCTTGAAGGTCAGCTCGGTGTCGCCCGGATCGACGACGACATAGTCCTGGAAGTAAATGACCTTCTCGAGGTCGCTGGTCTTCATGCCCAGCAGGGTGCCGAGGCGCGAGGGGAGACTCTTGAAGAACCAGATGTGGACGACGGGCGCGGCGAGGTTGATGTGGCCGAGGCGCTTGCGACGGACGCGCGAGTGCGTGACCTTCACACCGCAGCGGTCGCAGATGATGCCCTTGTACTTCGTGCCCTTGTACTTGCCGCAGG
>CBFGVX010000058.1:0-22396 GCA_965652425.1 uncultured bacterium
TGGTGTCGGCATGACCGAGAACCCGCCCCCGCCGCATCAGCCCGCCCCACCCAACCCCAGAGGCGTGTTCGCGCGCTTTCTCACAATCGTGGAATGGATGGGCAACCTCCTGCCGCACCCGGTCACGCTGTTCGCACTCTTTGCGCTTGGGGTCGTGCTCGTTTCCGGCATCACCGCGGCGGTCGACCTCAAAGTCGAAGATCCGCGCACGATCGCGCTGAAATCAAAGTTCACCGTGACCGGCGTGGAAGATGGCGTTCTCAAGGTCACGAACACCCACAAGAACCCGCTCGAACTGCTCGTGATTGAGGGGCCGGACCGCCCGCTCAGCACACTGAGCAAGACAACGCTCGAAGTCAAGGCGATCGGCGAAGATTCGTATGTCGTTCAGAGTCTCGAGGGCGCGACCCTGACGGTCCAGCCGCGTGGCCCCATCATGCTGACCGTCAAGAGTCTGATGACCGGCGAGGGCATCCGCTGGATGAGCCAGGAACTCGTCCGGAACTTCACCGGCTTCGTCCCGCTCGGCACGGTGCTGGTCGCGCTGCTCGGTGTCGGTGTGGCCGAGAAATCCGGCTTACTTACCACCGCCATCCGCGCGATGGTGCTCGGGGCGCCCAAGTCCGCCGTCACGCTGGTCGTCGTCTTCGCCGCGGTCGTCTCCAACACCGCCAGCGAGATGGGCTATGTCGTCATCATCCCGCTCGCGATGGCCCTGTTCCATTCCCTGGGCAGGCACCCGCTCGCCGGCATGGCCGCGGCGTTCGCGGGCGTGTCCGGCGGCTACAGCGCGAACCTGCTGATCGGAACGGTCGATCCCCTGCTCGCTGGCATCACGCAGGAGGCCGCGCAGCTCCTCGACCCCACCTACGAGGTCCACCCGGCGGTGAACTGGTACTTCATGATCGCCAGCACCTTCCTGATCACAGGGCTCGGCTGGTTCGTCACCGAAAAAATCGTCGAACCGCGCCTCGGGAAGTACGACCCGGAGATGGCCGACGAGGACATCAATCGATCGCCGACGCTGGAACGAGTCACGCCATCGGAATTCCGCGCGCTCAAATGGGCCGGAGTCAGCGTGCTGATCGTCTCGCTCGGCTTCGTCGTGCTCGCCGGGCCGAGGTGGGCCGCCCAGCTCTTCGACTGGCTCCCCGGCTGGGGCGTGCTCCGAGATCCGAAGGAACTGGACCCGAGCAACCCCGTGACCGGCATCGGCATCTTCCGGCCGATGCTCAACAGCGTCGTGACGATGATCCTGATCTTCTTCGTGTTGCCCGGCATCGTCTACGGCGCGATCGTCGGAACCATGCGCAGCGACCGGGATGTCATCGACGCGATGGCCGGCGCGATGAAGAGCATGGGGCTGTACATCGTGCTCGTGTTCTTCGCGGCTCAGTTCGTCGCATTCTTCGACTACTCCGGCCTCGGCCAGATCCTCGCGGTGCTCGGCGCGGACCTGCTGGTCGCGATGAAACTCGACAACCCCGCGGTGTTCGTCCCGTTCATCCTGATGTGCTGCTTCGTCAACCTGATGCTCGGCTCGGCGAGCGCGCAGTGGGCCGTGACCGCGCCGATCTTCGTGCCCATGCTCATGACCATCGGCTACAGCCCGGAGGTCATCCAGGCGGCGTACCGCATCGGCGATTCCACCACCAACATCATCACACCGATGATGAGCTACTTCGGATTGATCCTTGCCGTCGCGGTCCGCTACCAGAAGAACCTCGGCATCGGCACCATGGTCGCCACAATGCTCCCGTACTCGATCTTCTTCCTCATTGGATGGACGCTGCTGTTCTACCTCTGGGTGTTCGTGTTGGGGCTGCCGGTCGGGCCGGGCGCCCCGACCCTGTACCCGGCACCGGTGAACTGACATCGCCCTCTCGATATCGCATGAAGGCAAAAATGAGCGCGGATTTATGGACCGCTCATTGTTCTTCATGCTGAGCGAGCGAAAGTTCTGACATACAGCAAGCGTTCATCCCCTCGCGGCAAACGAAACGATCGCAAGCCGCCTTTGAAAGGAGATCCCGATGAAACGCCTGATCACAACCGTATCGATCATCGGCCTTGCCACCGCCGCACCGCTGGCGATTTCCGGCCATACCGACATACCAGTCCGAACAGTCGCAGATCCCGGGGATCCCGCACAGATAACCGGATCCATCAGCAACATCTCCGAAGATGGCTCCGTGTTCGAGGTGCGAACAACGGTGGGCGTTGTGAGCGTGAAGGTTGATGACAAAACCGAATTCACCCTTAACGGCAAGGAAGCCGCGAAAGATGAAGCGCTGAAGATCGGCCACGAGGTCATCGTGTTCAGGAAGGGCGATACCGCGACGAAAGTCGATGCGAAATCAGAGATCGAACCCACCCTTCTCTGACTATCCGCTTGTCGGATCGATCACACTCAGACTCTCACACACTCAAACTCTCTCTCCACCCGCCGCGCTGAGCATCACAGCGCGGCGGGCTTTTCCGTCATGCACGGTTCAAGTCAGCGCGTTGTCGCCGTCGGGCAGCGACATCGCGACCCGCACGAGCGTCTCGAAGAACTCGTCGAGATCCGCCTCATCCGCATCCGCGTTGACGAACGCCGCGCGGATGACGCGACGGTCGTCGACGATGCCGTAGCCGACGAGTGACTTCTGCTGCTGGCGCAGCGTCTCGCAGATCAGGTCGCTGGGCTTGCCGGTGACCTCGAAGCAGACATTCACCGATTCGGGGTTCTTGCTCAGCGTGCAGCGTGGGTCGTTCTTGACGAGGTCGGCGAAATACCCGGCGAGCTCGTACAGCCGATCGATCTTCCGCGCGTAGCCCTCGTCGCCGAGGTGCTGCCACGCCGCCCAGAGCTTGAGGCAGTCGTTCCGCCGGCCGCACTGCATGGACTTCACACCATGATTCAGCTCATCCTCATCGGACTGGAACAGGTAGCTCGCCGACTCGCTGAAATGCTTGCGGAGCAGCCCCTTCTCCTTGACAAGGATGACCGAGCAGCTCAGCGGCACGCCCATCATCTTGTGCGCGTCCCAGGTGAACGAGTCGCTGCGCTCGCTGCCCTTGAGGTGCGCTTTGTGCTTCGCAGAGAGGGCAGTCGATCCGCCGAACGCGCCGTCCACATGCAGCCACAGACCGAACTCCTCGGCAACATCGGCGATGGCGTCGAGCGGGTCGTAGGCGCCGAGGACCGTCGTGCCGCAGGTCGCGTTGATGCAGAACGGTTTCGCGCCCTGATCCATGTCCCGCCGGATCGCCTCGCGCAGGGCGTCGGGGCGCATCCGTCCGCGCTCGTCGGTCGCGACCTTGCGCAGCGATCGTCGGCCGAGGCCCATCATCGCCATGTTCTTCGAGATCGAATAATGATCGAGTTCCGAGCTGTAGAGCGTCATCCACGAACCGTCGTGCCCGTCATTCGCGCACCGCTCGTTGAACTCGTTGCGGGCGATCATGATGCCCGCGAAGTTCGAGAGCGAACCGCCGGGCGTGAAGATACCCTCGCCGTCCTCGTATCCGACCTTCCGACCCATGTGCTCGCCGAGCACCTTCTCGATGAGCACCTGAGGCCCCGCCGCCTTGTAGGTGTACATCGATGAGTTCAGCAGCACCGCAACAATCTCCGCGGCGGACGCGATGTCGTGCCGCCCCGCGAAGAGCTGATTGAAGAACCGGCGGGAAGCGGTGCGGGGAGTCGCGAGCGCCACCGCTTCGAGCATGTCCATGACCTCGCTAGGCGCGTGGCCCGCCTTTGGAATTGCGAGTTCAAAAGCCGCCCGCATCTCTTCCGGCGTGCGGAATCGCGCAACGGGCTCGGCCGCCTCGGCCTCGAAGAGCGATCGGGCCAACTCGATCAGACGCGGCGTCAAAGTGGGCTCATGCCCGGCCTCGGGCGTCGCGAAGGTCGTCATCGATCTCTCCAGATGAACAGAAAGCCGGCGTTCAGACCGTCGCCGGCCGGGGGTAGGTCGTCATTTTCAGACGAGGCGAGTACGCGTGCAGCGTGATCAGATCGCTGTCGGCCCTGTTGGCGACATCGTGGATATCCCCGTCATGCGCTGCGCAGATGTAGCCCTCGGGCATCTCGTGGCTGTCCACCGCAATAACCTGTTTCCCCTCCCCGCTCAGTTCGAATCGAGTTTCGGTCCCCACTCCCTCGATCACGCGAAACGCGCAGGCAGAATGACGGTGATCATGGATCGGTGATCGCTGGCCGGGCCTCCAGCACAGCAGAGCCAGATCGAACCAGCGGGAGCGGGCGATGACATTTCGCTTGTAGGTGCGAAGCCCGAAATTGCAGAACGAACCGAAATCCTGGCGCGTCATGCGGGTCGAGCGCAGCAGGGACTCAAGGCGGCTCAGGGATGCGGGTCCAGTCAGTTGTTCGAGGTAGCCGAGAAGGGGTTCCAGACCCTTCGGACAATCGATCACGCTGGCATCGTCAGACATGTTCTCCACCATCGGGGTTGAGGCGGCCTTCCGAGTGCGGCCACCAGTCACCCCGACCTTAGGAAGTTTGAGAGAACTTTGCACGCGCCGAATGCGAGATGCCACATGAAACTCCAGGAAATACGCGGCACCGCATCAGCGGAATCCCGCGCAGTGGATCATTGTAGCCACGATCTGGAATCCATAGAAACCGGACCCGGCGAACACGCATTACCTAGTCCAGCCCAGCCGTTTCACCGATCTCGAAATGCTTCATGATTTCACACGGGGCAACCGGATAGGCGATCTCCGAGCGATACGCTCGGAACCCCTCCAACGACCCCCAATTCGCCAGACCCAACCCGTCGGCGATCATCTGGGCATACCCGGGAATCCTCGGCGTTTGCAGCACAGGCGGCGAGCCGAGCGGTTGGCTGCGACCGGGAGGAGTCAATTCTCCGGAGTCCGCGGCAGATGCGCCGGCCGAAGGTCGGTCCTCCAACAATCCGCGAACGCGGGTGTGCTTGGGCTGAAAGTGCGACAAACTCCGGTGCAGAAGCAGATCAAAGAGCACCCCCTCAACCGGGGTACGCACCGTGAGGGCGTAGCGAGCTTCGGCGTTGTCCTCGGAACGCCGGTAAGGCAACGCTGAACGGTAGATCTCTCCGGTAATGCAGGTCAGCGCGCCCCGCCGCCCCACCGGTCCCGGCGCGATCTGGTCGTACACCCATCCATTGGAGCCGGTGAACTGCTCGAGCTGAGGCAGCGGCTGCGAGCAGTACGACGGAAGCAGCGGAACCGTAGGACCGGTTTTCCCAGCAGGATCGAGCGGTTCGCGCTCGAATGAAAGACCCTTCCCGGTGTCGCTGGCCGCCCGCAGGCGCCGGATGATCCAAGGCACATCCGGACGCAAGCGCTCAAAGTCAATCAGCCCGGAAATCTGCACCGCGTCGAGCATGCCATCGGTCTTCTCCGAAGGACGCAGAGCCAGCATCAGGAACTGCACCCTCGCGCGAACCCCCCACACCGCCGAACCGGCGCGGTAATACGCCCGTCGCTCCTCGGCCTCGATCCGCTCGTCCCGTCCGCCGGAGGCGAGCATCGTCTCGAAGGACCGCCGATCCCCTGCATGCTGCTCGACAAAGGCCCGAAGCACCCGGTCCGCCTCCCGGACCGCCTCGATCTGGTCGTTCGTCGCACCGCGCTTTCTGGCGGCTTTCAGGACAATTTCGACCCCACCGCTGCCGGGCATGTGGCGTGCCGCACCGGCGAGATCCTCGTCCTCCATAAAACGGACGATCTTCCAGGCCAGTGTTTTGTCCAGCCCCAGCGTTCGCCCGACGGTCGTCGGACGAGCTCCCGCAAGCCCTGCTCCGGCCAGCAGATCCACCAGCGCGGCCTGCACCGCCCGCACATGCTCGGACGCTCCGGCCGTAAACGACCGCGGCTTCGGCTCGGCAGCGGCATCCGACGAGGGTGGGTTCATGGATCGATTGTATAGCAAGAAGAGCCCTTTCTGACTCCATAGTACCCCTGGTCTCTGGTCGTCGCAAAATTCTTTAAAGAAATTTTTGACACCATGAAACCGCGCAGTAAAGTTCCCGTATCCAATCAAACTGAACACCGACCAGAGTGTTCCCTTGCTCACCACAGGAGATGACAGACATGACCAGATCCACCATCGCGGCCATCGTGGCCGGAGCCGGATTCGCGGGAGCCGCGGCGGCCGGAGAAATCTCGCAGACCGTCGACATCAACATCACCCCCGGCACCTTCCTCCAGGAGTTCACCCTCGACGGGTTCGACACGCAGGGCGGAAACCGGGTCCTGACCGGCGTCCGGTACCAGCTCCAGACCGAGCTCAGCGCGAACTTCACCGTCCTCAACTACTCAGACTTCGCCATCCCTTCCGGGGAATGGTCGGTCCTGCCGGGCTTCACCATGTTCTTCACCGCCGATGTCCCCGGTGGCGACGGCGAGGGTTCGATCTTTGGCGGTATCGGCGGCATCGGGTTTGATCCGCTCACCGGAGATCTTCCGGCCGGCACGGGCGATCCGATCTTCGGCGAGCCGGGCCGACTGGAGTTCAGCGACAGCGGGATTCTCAATTCCGACTTCCTCGATGACGGCGATGTGGCGCGGAACTTCTTCTCCCAGCACCCCACCATCGTGTCCACGCTCGCACCGTTCTCGTTCCCCGAGGTCTTCGGCCCTCCCGGATCGAACATCACCCTCGAGTCGGAGGTGACCCAAACCGGCACGCTGACGGTGATCTACGAATACAGCGTGGTCCCGGCACCCGGAGCCGCGGCGGTGCTCGGACTGGCCGGCATCGCCGGACTTCGTCGGCGCCGCTGATCGAATCATTCCTCAGGCCTCCTCCCGAGGATGAAAAAAACCCGGACCGCACAGGTCCGGGCTTTTTGTTGCATCATGTTGACTTGGTCTTGTCTCGCAAGTATCGACTGATCACAGGTAGTATGTAAATCATGGGCGATACAGGAGACTTTTTCCAAAAGCAGCGTGAAAAGAACGAACGACTGCACCGAGAGCTTCTAGCAAGCCCACGAGTGACGATCTCCGGTCTCATCAGCGATATGGGACCAACCATTGTCTGGCTGGCTGGCGAAGAACAGTCGACTCTCAAACTTTGCTTTGATTCATGGCGAGCCGAAGGAGGACCACTTCAAACTCGCGAACTGACTCTCTATCGCCACGACAGCGATGCGGTGCTCAAGCAGTTTCAGCAGCTGTTAAAACCTCGGTTGATTGTCCGCGTGCACGCGAGGCTCGCAGATGCCAATTCCTCTGGCGAGCACGCTGCGCTGCTGGAACGAGTCATCGAGACCGAGGTCGCGGATTCGGAACTGCAGCACCGCAGCGAGATCAACCAGATACCAGTAATCCTGAAAGTCCCCGGCATTGGTGCTCTCGAATTCGATCGGCGACTCAAAGTGTTCATGGGGACGATCAAGTACGCCAAGGCCCGCCCGCTGCTGATCTTGTTCAGTTCGGATGAACAGGAATCACTGCGAATCGCGAGCCTCGCAAAGCCGGTCTTCGAGAATCCCAAGGCATGGGTGGCTCAGGCCAAGTCGGTCGCCGCCCGCGACCTGCTTTCGGTGAAGAACCAGTACTGGCTGGATGCGGATGAGGGAGAGAAGCCCATCACCGCAGCTGCGTTTATGAAGAATTTGAAGCTTAACGGGATCTCGATTCACCCGGACGGAGAGATCAGTTTCGGCTTTGAGGATGGCGAGATGTTTGGGAGTCACACCGTGGAAGTGCGCGGAACAATCGCCCGCGGTTGGGTCGATGCGCTGCTCGAGGGGTAGCGGTAGAGGTTGAAGCTCAAAACGCAACGCGGCCCCCGATTGGGAGCCGCGATGCTTGTGGTTCGATTCCGAATCAGGCCGTGGCGGCCATCTTCTCGGCCTTGGCCTTCGCGTCGTCGATCGTGCCGACATACATGAAGGCGGACTCGGGCAGGTCGTCGCCTTCGCCGGCGACGAGGCGCTCGAACGAGTCGAGCGTGTCTTCCAGCGAGGTGAAGATGCCGGGGAAGCCGGTGAAGACCTCGGCCACATAGAACGGCTGCGACAGGAATCGCTCGATCTTGCGGGCGCGGCTCACGGTCTGCTTGTCTTCCTCAGAGAGTTCATCGACGCCGAGGATGGCGATGATGTCCTGCAGCGACTTGTACTTCTGCAGGATTTCCTGGACGCGCGAGGCGACGCCGTAATGGCGCTCGCCGATGACGCCCGGATCGAGGATTCGGGAGGTCGAGGAGAGCGGATCGACCGCGGGGAAGATGCCCTTTTCGGCGATCGAACGCTCGAGCACGACGAACGCATCCAAGTGGGCGAACGCCGTGGCGGGCGCGGGGTCGGTCAGGTCGTCGGCGGGCACATAGATGGCCTGCACCGAGGTGATCGCGCCCTTGCTGGTCGAGGTGATGCGCTCCTGAAGCTCACCCATCTCGGTGGACAGCGTCGGCTGGTAACCCACCGCGGATGGCATGCGGCCGAGCAGCGCGGACACTTCCGAACCGGCCTGGGTGAAGCGGAACACATTGTCGACGAAGATCATGGTTTCCTTGCCGGACTCGTCGCGGAACTGCTCGGCCATGGTGAGGCCGGACAGGGCGACACGCAGACGCGCACCGGGCGGCTCGTTCATCTGGCCGAAGACCATCGCCACCTTGTCGATGACATGGGCCTTGTTGCCGGACTCGTCGGTGTACTCGGCTTCCTGCATTTCGAGCCAGAGGTCGTTGCCCTCGCGGGTACGCTCGCCGACGCCGCAGAACACGGAGTAACCGCCGAATTCGCGGGCCACGCGGGCGATCATCTCCTGGATGATGACGGTCTTGCCGACGCCGGCACCGCCGAACAGGCCGATCTTGCCACCACGCACGAACGGGCAGAGCAGGTCGATGACCTTGATGCCGGTGGGGAGGATTTCGGTCTTGGGGTTGAGGGCGTCGAACTGCGGCGGCTCGGCGTGGATCGGGCGGCGCTGGGCGGGGTTGGGGACCTCGCCGCGGTTGTCGATCGCGTCGCCGAGGAGGTTAAAGACTCGACCGAGGACCTGCTCGCCGACGGGAACCGTCACCGGAGAGCCCTTGTCGATGCACTTGGTGCCGCGGGCGAGGCCGTCGGTGGAGCCGAGGGCGACGCAGCGGACGCGCCCGCCGCCGAGGTGCTTCTGGACTTCGCCGGTGAGCTTGATCGGGCCGACGCGGGTCTCGTGCTCGATGCTGATGGCGTTGTAGATCTCGGGGAGCTGGTCTTCGGCGAACTGGGCGTCGAAGGTCGAGCCGATGACCTGGGTGATGACACCGGTGTTGGACATGGTCTGTCTTCCTCTGCGGGCGGTGCGGTGGATAAACGCGTTTTTGGCGTTCTGTGGGGATTTTCGCTCGATCCGGGAGGGATCGCGCAGGCGGCCGAAGCCGGGTCGCACAGGATAGCGATTCTCCCGCTGGCGGGCCAGTTGCCAGTGAGTCTGCGGGGCATCAATTCTGGCTGGGATACGGGCAACCGCAGGGTGTCGGGTCTGCCTCATCGGCATAACCAGCAGGGTCGGGGCCAGAGTCTGGACAGAGGAACACCCCCCACTGGCCAGGGCGGGTCTGGAAACGCACATTTTGAGCATGGATACGCTCTCATCCAACCCCGCTCCCACCATATGGCCCGATGCGCCATCGCCATCGATCGGCGCGGCTCCGACGCTGATGACCTCCCCAGCGGTGCCGGGTATCGGCGCAGGCCAGCTCCCCGGCGCTCCGGATCCGAACGGCTGGTCCGGGGGGCAGAATCGCAGGCGGCACGGCCGGGTCAAATGCCCCGGTGTGAAGAGCTCGCTCGGCGATGTGCTGGATGTCTCGGCCTCGGGCTGCAAGATCCAGTCGCGAGGTCGGCTCAGCGCCCGCGTGGGTGAGGTGGTCCGGATCCGGATCATCCCGATCACCAGCGAGCCGTTCGAGGCGTACGCGCGCGTCGTCTGGTTCCAGAAGGTCGGGATGTTCCGGGTGCACACGGGGCTGTGCTTCGAGCACATCACGCCCGAGGTGCGTCGCGGGCTGTCGGCGATCGCATCCGCCGCGGTGATGCACGACGGTGTCTGGCACGGCTGAGGCATCACCGAAACGCAGGCATCGTCGCTGGGATCAGACGGTCTGGTTCAGACGCGTGATGTTGGTGTCGTTGACGAGGTTGTACAGATCGATCGTGGCCTGGTTGGACGGCTGCTGCGGCACGCGGAAGCGGACCTGGCCGTTGTCGGGGTTGTACCAGATGGATCCCCAGCGGCTGGAGATGGCGGAGTCGATGGTTTTGTTCTGCGGATGGACCTTCGCCTCGCCGCCCCGATCGATGTTGTAGATGGGCATGCGGATGTCGTGGTAGGGATTCAGGAGGTTGTTGGAATCCGGAGATGGCGGCGTCGGCGAGCCGTGCGTTGACCACGGCGGTGGCCAGCGCGGAGCGGGCTCCCTTCGCGGCGGAGACCTGGGCCCTCTCGCGGTCGTCGAAGTATTTGGGCAGCGCCACTCCGGACAGGATCGCGAGCACCACGAGCACCGCGATGAGCTCGATGAGGGTGAAGGCGCGAGCGAATCCTGCGGATCCGCGAAGATGCATGACGGCGGACCTGCCTGGAAGGGCGCGTGGTGCGGTCGTGAGAGAGCGCGATTGACTCGGTTCAGTTCGCCGCGGTCTGGTTCATGCTCCTGCAGTTGGTCTGGTTGACTTTGTTGAAGAGTTCGAGCGTTGCGGCGTTGTTGCGCTGGCGCGGCACGCGGAAGTTCACCTGACCGTTGGCCGGGTTGTACCAGATCGCTCCGGAGCCGTAGGCCCCTGGCCGGGGCGAATCGTCGAGGGTCTTGGTCTGCACGAAGACCTTCTCAGGGCCCGCATTGGGGTCGTCGATGTAGACGGGCATGTTCGGCGTCCACCACGGGTTGTAGAGGTGCTTGGAGTCATCGTTGTCGAGCACTTCTCCGAGCGTGGCGGGGAACTCATCAACGCCCTGGGACTGGTTGGCGAGGTAGAGGTTCATGACGGCGCTCGAGAGCGATGCGCGGGCACCTTGAGCCGCGGAGAGCTGCGCTTTCTCGCGGTAGTCGAAGTACTTGGGCAATGCCACACCGGAAAGGATCGCGAGCACGACCAGCACCGCGATCAGTTCGATGAGCGTGAATCCGTTGCGCCGAAATGCCGGGGATGTATGCATGTTACTGGCCTCCGTGAGCGACTATCGGCTGCTCCCGCACAGGAGTTCAGTCGGCTCGGAGTCCGAGAACGGACTGATACTGCGGATAACCCTAGTCAGACGGCACAGACCGAACGCCTTGACAGGTGAGGGGCCGCAGCGGAGTTGCTGCCGTTTGGCATGTGCCGATACAGGCACGGGGGATGGTCAGTGGGAGACGACACATGAATGGAATCCCGAACGAGGATGTGGTGCGGCTGATCGATCGCGCGATGAACGCGGACAAACCGGACGGCCGCTCACGGGGCCGGATGCGCTGCAACAATGTCGAGACTTCGATCGGCCCTGTGCTTGATTTCTCGGCGACCGGCATGCGCATCCTTTCCAAACGCGAGGTGCGGCTGGAAGAGGGCGAATCATTGCTGGTTCGCATCGAGTCCGCGTTCGATCCAATCACGGTCCCGGTGGTCGTGCGCTGGTCCCGCAAACTGGGGTGGCGCCGGTACGAGACCGGGGTTCAATTCGTTGAACTGACCGACGAAGCCAAGCGCGTGCTCGCGGACATCGCGCGGAGCGTCCCGGCGGACTCGTTCTGCATGATCCACTCGATGAGCCGCAAGGCGAGCTGAGCCACAAAGCATCCGCAAAACGAAACAGGGCGATCCGAAACGGATCGCCCTTTCACATGGTCTGACGGCTTGATGCGGTTCAGGCCATCGCGGGCTGGCGCGACTCATTGAGCTTTTTGCGGATCACGGTCTGGAGAATGCCGCCGTTGCGGTAGTACTCCAGCTCTACGGGTGTGTCGATGCGTACGCGTGCGCGGAACGGGATCTCAACACCGTCGGGCTTGGTCGCGACGACGGTGATCTCCTGACCGGGCTTGACATCTTCGGGAAGGTCGATGTCGAAGGTCTCGAGGCCGCTGAGCCCGACGGTCTCGGCGTTGTGGCCGGGCATGAACTGGAGCGGAAGGATGCCCATGAACACCAGGTTCGATCGGTGGATGCGCTCGAAGCTGTCGGCGATCACCGCGCGGCAGCCGAGCAGGATCGTGCCCTTGGCCGCCCAGTCGCGCGAGGAGCCCATGCCGTAATCCTTGCCCGCGAGCACCACCAGCGGCGTGCCCTCGGCCTTGTAGTTCATCGCGGCGTTGTAGATGTAGTCGATCTTGCCGCCACCGGCGCTGGACATGTCCTTCGTCCAGCCGCCCTCGGGGATGTTGCCCTCTTCGTCGGCGGCGAGGCGGTTCTTGATGCGGACATTGGCGAAGGTGCCGCGGGTCATGACGCGGTCGTTGCCGCGACGCGAACCGAAGCTGTTGAACTGGCTCTTCGGGACGCCCTTGGAGATGAGGTACTGCCCGGCGGGGATTTCTTCGGCGATCGAACCGGCGGGCGAGATGTGGTCGGTGGTGACCGAGTCGCCGACATACACGAGGCACTTTGCGCCGCTGATGGTCGTGGAGCCGGGGGCCTCCTGGGTCATGCCCTCGAAGAAGGGCGGGTTCTGGATGTAAGTGGACTTGTCGTTCCACGGGTAGAGCTCGCTCTTGGACACCGGGACCTGGTTCCATGTCTCGTTCTCGGTGAAGACACCGGCGTACTTATCCAGGAACTGCTCGCGCGTGACGCACTGATGACGGATCTCGACGACCTCGGCGTGGGTCGGCCAGATGTCCTTGAGGTAGACATCCCTGCCGTCGGGCGTCTGCGCGATCGGTTCATTGGCCAGGTCGATATCGACCGTGCCGGCGATGGCATAGGCGACAACCAGCGGCGGCGAGGCGAGGTAGTTCGCCTTGGTGAGCGGATGCACGCGACCTTCGAAGTTGCGGTTGCCCGAGAGCACCGAAGCGACGGCGAGGGTCGTGCCGTACTGCTTCTTGGACGCGACGATCGCCTCCTCGATCTCCGGCGGCAGCGGGCCGGAGTTGCCGATGCAGGTCGTGCAGCCGTAGCCGACGGTGTGGAAGCCCAGCGCTTCGAGGTCCTTGGTCAGGTCGGCCTTGTCGAAGTAGTCGGTCACGACCTTCGAACCGGGCGCGAGCGAGGTCTTCACCCACGGCTTGCGGGTCAGGCCCAGCGCGTGCGCCTTCCGGGCGACGAGGCCCGCGGCGATCATGACATCGGGGTTCGAGGTGTTCGTGCAGCTCGTGATCGCAGCGATGACCACGCTGCCGTTGTGGATCGTGTGCTTCTGGCCGGCGGTGGCGGGGTGGCTGGCCTCGGTCGCGGTGTAGGTCGCGCTCATGTTGACCTGGTCCTCGCCGTGACCGAGCCCGTGCGGCCCGTTGGGGGCGGTGAGCGCCTTGCGGAACGCCGGCTGCATGTCCGCGAGCGCGATGCGGTCCTGCGGGCGCTTGGGCCCGGCGAGCGACGGCTGAACGGTCGAGAGATCCAATTCGAGCACATCGGTGAAGACCGGATCGGGTGAATCCGAAGTCCAGTACAGGTGGTTCGCCCTTGCGAACGCCTCGGCCAGCGCGACCTCTTCCTCGCTCTTGCCGGTGAAACGGAGGTAGTCGATGGCGACCTGATCGACGGGGAAGAAGCCCATGGTCGCGCCGTATTCGGGGGCCATGTTGGCGATCGTTGCGCGGTCGGGCAGCGACAGCGTCGCGAGCCCGTCACCGAAGAACTCGACGAACTTCTCGACCACGCCGTAGGAGCGGAGCATCTGCGTGACGGTCAGCACGAGGTCCGTCGCGGTCGCGCCCTCGGGCAGCTTGCCGGTCATCTTGAAGCCGATAACCTCGGGCGTGAGCATGTAGACCGGCTGGCCGAGCATCACCGCCTCGGCCTCGATGCCGCCAACACCCCAGCCGACCACGCCGAGGCCGTTGATCATGGTGGTGTGGCTGTCGGTGCCGACCAGTGAGTCGGGGTACACGGTCTTCTCGCCGCCCGCGGCCTTCACGAGGGCTCCGCGCGCGAGGTACTCAAGGTTGACCTGGTGGACGATGCCCGTGGCCGGCGGGACCACGCTGAAGTTCGCCAGCGACTGCTGACCCCACTTCAGGAACTCGTAGCGCTCGTTGTTGCGCTCGAACTCCTTCTGGGCGTTGATGGTCAGCGCAACGCGGGTGGCGAAGTCGTCCACCTGCACCGAGTGGTCGATCACGAGGTCGCACTGCACTTCGGGGTTGATCATCGACGGGTCGCCGCCGAGGGTCTTCATCGCGTCGCGCATCGCGGCCAGGTCCACCACGCACGGCACGCCGGTGAAGTCCTGCAGGACGACGCGCCCGGGCATGAACGGGAGCTCTTCCTTGACCACCTCGCGGGCGTCGTATTTCGCCAGCCGCTTCACATCGTCCTCGGTGACGACGAAGCCGTCGATGTTGCGCAGCATCGATTCAAGCAGCACGCGAATGGAGTACGGCAGTTTCGCGATGTCGCAGCCGAGCTGATCTTCCAGCACGCCCAGGTCGTAGTACGAGAAGGCCTCGCCCTCGACGGTCAGTGTTTTCTTGGCGTTGAACGGGTGGGTGTCGGCCATGGCGATGCTCCTTCGGGTGTTGATCTCCACGAAGAGTATCGGAGCCGGCTATCGATTGTTCAAAGCGATGATGTTTACTGTTTGAATCATTTTTCGTTATGTCTAACTGAGACCCGGTCTCATCGTCTGTTTACTGGTCTCGTGGCTTCGAAATCGCATCGATCAGGTTGGGTTCACCCGCTTTGGGGGCCAGTCGCACGAAACGCCGGCTCCCGTCGCAGGGCACATGCATCGTCGCCACGCGCTCGCCTTGCGAGACGAGCAGTTCGATCTCGCCTGGCGAGCCAGCGGTCGCGGCCACCGCGTCGATCAGCGCGGAGCGCGAGAACACCCGCTCCCCCACCGCCATGACCCGGTCGCCCGATGCGAGGCCCGCCGCCTCGGCGCCCGACCCCTCCACCACGCGCGTCACCACGCCATCGCCGTTCACGGCGAAGCCCGCGGCGTACCGGAGATTCACGCCCGAAGCCGATCGTTCGGAACGACGCTGCAGTTCGGTCGGCTCCGCGCTGAACACCCGCTCCTGCCCGAGCAGGTCGATGAGGTACTGCATGGACAGATCCTCGACGGGCCGCTCGATCCGTGCCCGGATCAGCGCGTCCCAGTCCTGCCCGGCGTGGACCCGGCGCAGCGCCCGGACGACATCGTCGCGATCGTAAGTCGCCTGATCGCCCACCGGCTGCACCCGGACATCGAAGAAGGCCTTGCAGAAGTCGTCGAGCGAACGACGACCGTTCGTGCCGCGCCGGATGATCGCGTCGGCCTCCATCCAGAACAGCGCGGCTTCACCGTAGTAGTCCGCCCCGCGTCGCAGTTCGTTCCCGGCCGGGCTGGATCGGCGGACGCTCACCACATCGCGCGCGGTGTCGACCACCGGGCGCCAGGCGCGACCGGGCTGGTTCTCGTAGCGCTCGATCGCGCTGAGCACGCGCTCGCGGTACTGCTCCGGAGTGGTCATGCCCGAGCGCGCTGACAGCACATCGTCGTAGTAACTCGTCAGACCTTCGTAGACCCAGAGCAGCGTGGAATCGACCGGGTCGTGGTAGTTCTCCCGCACCAGTCCCTCGGGCGCGGCGAGCTTGCCGCACCAGACATGGATGTACTCGTGCGGGATCACGCCCAGATGCCCCATGCCCGCGTCGTGCTCATCGGGCTCATCCGCCTCGGAGAACGCCGTGGTCCGGGCGCTGATGAAGGTCGATTCGGCGTGCTCGAGCCCGAAGCTCAGCGATGAATCGACCATGGTCAGGTAGTGGTACTCCTCGCGCGGAAAATCGCCGAACACGAAGCGGCCCTGGCGCGTCAGTTCGCCCAGCGGGCCGATCATCCAGTCCGGCAGCTCCGCGTTCTGCGGCTCTTCAGAAACCAGATGGATGAAGTGAGGCGGGTAGCCGTCCTCGGGCGTGGGCAACTCGTACGAGTTCAGGTGCCTTCCGAAGATGATCGGGCTGTCGATCAGTTCCATGAACGGCACACCCTGCACCTCGGTGCCGCCGAGCGACCACGCGTGGCGATGGCCATCGGGAAGCAGCACCTCGACATCGACCTCGAAATCGCGAAGGTCCTCGCCCTCGGGGTACCACACGAGTGTGTTCCAGTTCACCGCGCCGAAGTTGCCGAAGCCGTACGAATCGCTCGATCGGCTCATGTGCCACGGCTGCGACGCCAGGTACGCCGTCTCGATCCTCAGGTCACCCGCGCTCTCGCGCGGCACCTCGATCACGATCCGTGCGGCCTCCGACGGGTCGCGGTTCCAGTCGATCGCGCGCCCCTGCTCGTCGAGCACGCGGAACTCGGCGATGTTCTGGATCGGCCCGGCCGGAGCGTGGTTGCCCGGAACGAACAGCGGGTACCACAGCACCAGTTCGCCGGATCGGACATCGGGCAGCGTGATCGTCGATCGCATGATCTTGCGATGCGATTCGCGCAGGTCGGCGACGATGCGCATATCCGCATCGGACGCGGTGAACACCGGTTGGGAGAGTTCGGCGGAAGCGAGAAGGGTCGCGGCGAGGATCGTGGTCGCTGGCATTACCGGGAGGTTCTCCGTTGCTTGAGGTGTTCGAGCAGCAGCGTTTCGAACGCCGCGGCGGCGGGGCTGGGGACGCGGTCGCGCCGGCGCACCACGGCCAGTGAGCGGACGATCCGCCCGTCCCGACAGCGTAGGCCCGCTGATTCGCTCTGACCCTTCGACTGCGGCAGCGCGAAGCGCGAGACCAGCCCCACGCCGATGCCCGCGCGGACCATCTGCTTGATCGCCTCGATCGAGCGCAGTTCCATGACCACATCGAGCGCTGCCCCCGCACGAATCGACGCCTCATCCACGAGCGCACGCACGGCGGTCCCGGCCTCGAACCCCACGAAGTGCTCTCCGTCGAGATCGGCCCAGCGGAAAGACTTGCGCCCCGCGAGCCGATGCCCCGGCGGCACGATCAGCATGAGTTCGTCCTCGAGCGATGCGATCTGCATGAGGTCGCTCCCGCCGGGCACCTCGACCGGCAGCGTGACGATGCCCAGATCGAGCGACCCGGCGAGCACCGCCTCGGCGACCGTGCGACTGGCCGCCTCGCGCACCGAGAACCGGATGCCGGCGTGCAGCTTGCGGAACCGCCCCACCACTTCGGGCAGCAGGTACCCGGTCGCGGTCGCGCCGCCGCCCACGGCGATCGACCCGCTTTCCAGCCCGGCGAGCTGGCGCACCGCGCGGATGCTCTCCTCGGCACGGCGCAGCACATCCTCGGCGTGCTCGAGGAACACCCGCCCGGCACCGGTCAGTTCGACGCCTTTGGCGGTCCGGTGGAAGAGTTCTGCGCCGACTTCCGCTTCGAGCCGCTTGAGCGCGGCGGAGATCGCCGGCTGCGTCACACCGAGCCGCTGAGCCGCGCGGGTCATGTGCCGCTCGGCAGCGATCGCGACGAAATAGCGCAGCGGCGTGAGTTCCATCGAGAACCAGCGTACCCGCAACACGAGCGCAGAAGAAAGGCCGGCTCAGTCTTCCGACCGGTCCGGCCTCGGGTCGTGATCCGCGGAATCAGCCGCGCGGGCCGAGGTCGCGCATCAGGGCCTGGAGCATCTCCTCGATGCGCCGGTTGGACTCTTCGAGGCGGTCGAGCCGCTGCTCGAGCGCGTCAATGCGCTGTTCGGCGCGGCCGGCTTGCGGCGACGGGGGGCTGACGGGTTGGCTCGGTTCGCCCGCCGCGGGAGGTGCCGGCGGGGTCGGGGCCTGGGGGATCGTGAAGACCAGCGGCCCCCGACCCTCGGCACCGCGGCCCACGATCACCCCGCCTCCGCCCTCCCACTGCAGCATGTCGGCCATACCGCGGTCGATGTTCTGGCGCAGACGCTGCTCGCTCAGGCGGCGCACCGATTCTTCCATCGCCTGCGCGGCATCGCGAAGTTGCTCGGCGATGCGCTCCGGCTCGTCCGAATCCTGCAAACGCATGGCCAGGCGCTCGATCTCCGCACGGCGTTCGGTGATCTCCGCCTGCAACCGTTCGGTTATGGACCGGATTTCCGCGAGCCGCTGGGCGTCCTGCTCGAAGGTGAAGAATCGCTGGCCGATCCCGCCCTCGCCGCGACCGATCGTGCCGAAGACATTGCTGCGATAGGGTGCAAGCTCGATGACCTTCTCCATTTCCTCTCCGTCGCGCAGGATCCGCAGCACCACCTTGCTCCCCGGCTCGAACTCGCGGGTCAGACGGCGCACGGCCTGCTCATCTGCCGAACCGATGGATTCGATTTCGATAATCCGGTCTCCGGCTTGCAGGCCCGCCTGAGCCGCGGGAAGGCCCTCCATGACTTCCTCGACGATCACGCGCTCACCGTCCTGCGTGGCCTCAATGTTCATGGTGATGCCGATCATGCTCTTGGGCTGCGCAGCGCCGGAGAGACCGGTGATGCGCAGCGGACGCTGATCGTCGCCGAACGACAGTTCGAGTTCGCGAAGACGATCGGCCGCAAGCCCCTCGCCAAGGTCGACCCGCGCGAGGCCCCGGAGCAGCGTCCGGTACTCCTCGGGAATATCGATATCAAGGTCGACCTCAACGCCCGGACGCAAGGTTCTCGCAGGAAAGCTCGGGCTTTCGAATGTCCGGCGATGGCGCGCGATTTCCTCCGGAGTCGGACTGCCACTCAGGACCAGCACGCCCCGGGACTTGCTGTCCTTGAGCACCGTCGCGATCGTGGACTCGCCATCCTTGGCGCGAATCTCGAACTTCGCCCAGTCTCCGTCCAGCGAGCGCGTCGGTCGCTGCTCGCCGTTTACCTTGACGAACACCTGGCCGTCCACGACCCGGACCTCCACGGTGTTCGTCCCGTCCTTGAGTGTTGTGGTCTGAACCGAAACCGTCTCAGTGCTCGAACGGACCTGAGGAGCATCCGTGGTTTGCGCTGTGGCGATGCCGCTGAGCGCAAGCACAGAGGCAACGGTGAACGAGGTGCACAGTGAGTTGAGTCGGTTGAACATGGAAAACTCCTTTCAGAGCGATTCGTATGAAATGTGCCGAGGCGTTCCGGATCGGGAGACGGCTCGAGAATCAGAGCGGCTGCCCGCCACCGGAAGATGGCCAGGAGGACGACTCGCCGAGATCCGAAGGCGTGGAGATCAGGACCGGTCGGCCCTGCTCATCCTGAGAGACGCGCACACGCTCGATATCCGTCAGCGTGATGCGCTCCAAAGAGCGACGAACAAAAAATATCTCCTGACCGCCACCGGCCAGCGGCGTGTTGCTCACCACGATCGGGGGCAGCTCGCTCACGAAGCTGTCCGCCAGGCGAGCGGTCTCGACATAGTTGCTCCACGCCTGATCCGGGGTGGTGTTGCTCACGAAGACGGGCTGAGCGAAGCCCACACCCGCCTGCATCGCGCCGCTCGGGTTGCTCATGGGTGTCTGTCGCGACAGCAGCCACGCCAGGCACAACGCCGCGGCGAGCGCCCAGCCGCTCCACCGCTGCACGCGATCGGCGAAGGTCAAACGCAAGGGTTCCGGAGCTGGCAGATCGACCAGTTCCGTGATCGCCAGTTCGTCTTCGACCGCATCGGTCAGCCGGGCGTGCGCCCGCTGGGCCTTTGCCAGCCGTCCCCACAGCTGAGGATCGGCATCGGCGAGCTGTTCCAGTTCGCTCCAGTCGCTGGCGCTGGCCTCGGAGTCCACAACGCGTCCGATCAGGATCTCGATGCGGTCGGGGTCTGGTGCGTGTTGATTCGTGTGGTTGTTCATGTCTCATCTCCCGCGAGGACGCTGGGATCGGGTGCAGGTTCGAGTTCTTCGCGGAGCATGCGCCGGGCGCGGGCCAGGCGCGTCTCCACCGTGGTGATGGGGATGCCGAGCGTGTCGGCGATCTGTCGGTAGCTCATGCCTCGGACCGCCCGGAGCAGCAGCGGCTCGCGGTAGTGCTCCGGCAGCCGCCGGGCGGCCAGCATCGCCCGCTCGGCTTCTTCTCGAGCACCCAGTCGTTCCGGCGCTTCAGCGACCCCCAAGTCGCTGGCCGCCGCCCGCTCGCTGGCTCGCTCGACGATGGTTCGCCGGGCGTTCCGTCGCACCTTGGTCTTGCGGCCCGCTGTGCGGGCCACATTCACCGCGATGGTCTTCAGCCAGGGCCGGATCGATGCGCTGTCACGCAGCTCGTCGGCGTTCCGCACGAAGCGGAGGGCCACATCGTGGAGAAGGTCTTCCACATCCTCGTGCTCCGGCTTGTGAGCAAGCAGGATCGCGCCGACCCAGCGCCGATGGGCGAGCCACTGCTCGCGCAATTCCGCGTGGTCGAAGTGCCCCTGAGGAGACGGCCTGGTCGATGTTCCTTCAGCCATAACCCTCATTCGTGTAGACAAACGCCCTTCGGTTCCGTTATCTGTCAGGACGCCCGCGGGCGAAGATCCCGTCAGGCGGGAACAAGATTTTTGGCGATCCTTTGCCACCTTCGAGTTCCGAACCCGCGGGTTTCCCATTCGGCGATACCGCGCTGCCCAGCGTACGATGCCCGCCCCGATGACCCCGAAGCACCTCCAGACCAGCCAGTCCATGAGTTTCGGCGATCACCTTGATGATCTCCGCAAACGCCTGATCTACTCGCTGCTCGGGCTGATCCCCCTCATCGTGCTGGGCTTTGTCGTTGGCGGCCCGATGCTCGAACTCCTGACCGTGCCGGTCATCGAGGCCATGCGCGAGGCCGGGGAACCCAGCGGGCTGCTGGCGACCGGGCCGCTCGAATCCTTCCTGAGCTATATGAAAGTCGCCCTTGGTGTCGCGCTACTGCTGGGATTGCCCTGGATTTTCTATCAGTTGTGGCTGTTCATCTCGCCGGGGCTGTACTCGAACGAGCGCCGGTTCGTCTATTTCCTGATGCCGCTGAGCATCGTTCTGACCGTCGCGTCGGCGGCCTTCCTTTACAAGATCCTGCTCCCGATCTCCCTGTACTTCCTGATCCTCTTCGGGAGCAACATCGCCAGTTCCCCCGCCGATACCGGGGAATTGCCGCCCGAAATCACGGTGACGATGCTCAACGAGAACGCCATGCCCGTTCTCGAGAAGGATCCGCCGCTGGTCGGGCTTCAACCGGGGGCCCAGTGGCTCAACCCCGAGCGAAACGAGATCCGCGTTTTCCTCGGCGGCGAGAGGGTTCGGGTCATACGGCTCCGCTCCGACGGGCTGATCGCCCAGGAATACCGCATCGGTGAGTACATCTCCCTGATCTTCGGGCTGGGAATCGTGTTCGCCATCGCGTTCCAACTGCCCGCCGTCATGCTCCTTCTTTCCTGGGTGGACATGCTCCGACCCGAATCGATCACGCCGTATCGACGGCATGTGGGATTTGCCTGCGCGGTGCTCGGAATGTTCCTGACCCCCCAGGACCCGTGGTCGATGATCCTGCTCGGTTCGGCGCTGTACCTGCTTTTCGAGTTCGGGCTGGTGCTGATGAAGTATGTCCCGGCGTCCGTGGTGGCCGGGAAGAAGACCGACGGCAACGAGGAGGCCTGAGCCGTGCGACCGCTCCGGCGCTATCTGTCCAAGCGGACCGCTCCGGGCCTGCCCACCGAGACCGATGTCGCGAAGATGCGTCGCGCGCTCGACCTGGCCCGGGCCGCCGCGGCTGAGGGCGAAGTCCCGGTCGGCGCGGTCGTGTACGAGACTTCCTCGGGCCGGGTGCTCGGCGAGGGGGCGAACCGGCGCGAGTGCGATGCCGACCCATCCGCGCACGCCGAGTTCCTCGCGATCGTGCGCGCCAGCGCGGCGATCGGGGACTGGCGGCTCAATCACTGCACGCTGGTGGTCACCCTCGAGCCGTGCGCGATGTGCGCGGGGCTGATCGTGAACGCGAGGGTCGGGCGGCTGGTCTTCGGCGCCAGCGACCCCAAGGCCGGGGCGACGGGGTCGCTGTATGACCTGACGGAAGATCCGCGTCTCAACCATCGGGTCACCCCGATCAAGGGTGTGTTGGCCGAAGAATCGGCGACGATGCTGCGCGCGTTCTTTCGAGAGCGTCGATCACGCTGAGGCGAGGGCCATGGCGCGGTCCGCCGCGTCGAGCACGCGATCGAGGTCGGAGAAGTCGTCGAGGATGATGGTGACGCCCTCGGCTTCCAGACGCTCGCGCTTGCCGGGTTCGGCGGCGACACCGACGAAACCGATGCCCAGCCGCCGGGACGCGCGGGCGTCCCAGATGCCGTCGCCGAAGTAGACCGCACGCTCGGTCGACCGCCCGAGGCGGGCGAGGGCGTGCTGGATGATGCCGTGCCGGTGCGGGTGGTCAGCGCAGGTGC
>CBFGVX010000059.1:0-22038 GCA_965652425.1 uncultured bacterium
GGATCGCTGGTGCATCGGGATTCGGTGAAGGTCGAGGCGCAGGTTCTGCGGACGGTGCTGAAGGTGCGGGAGCAGATTTCGCGCCGGGAAGTGGTCCAGAGCGGTCTGCTCGAACCGAGCGAGGAGTGGCTGTCGCCGGCGATCGACGCGGCGGAGGCCTCGGAATTGGCCCAGCTGACGGGTCGGATCGCGCAGACCCGGCTGATGCCGGGGGACATCGTGCTGCGTTCGCAGCTCGAGGAACCGATCGCGATCGGTCGCAACGCGCTGGTCGAGGTGGTGTACCACGGGCAGGGATTCGTGCTGAAGGCGCGGGGGCGTGCGCGGCAGGCGGGGCGAGTGGGGGAGCTGATCGAGGTACGGGTGGAGGACTCGGATTCGAGTGTTCTGGCGCGGGTGGATGGTCCGGGTCGCGTGATCGTGGTGCAGTGAGAGCGAGCGAAAGGAAGACAGGATGAACGGCAAGCGCGAGATGACGGTGTTCGGGACGGGGCTGCTGATGCTGGCCGGCCCGTGCCTGGGCCAGTCGACGATGGACATGGGCGCCGGCGAGGTGCAGCGGAACGCCAACGGGCTGGTGGTGCACCGGCCGATGGAGGGTGGTCTGACGCTGGCCACGGCGAGTTTTTTCCTGGTCGAGCCGCCCGAGCCGCGGACTTTCCTCGAGAACGACCTGATCACGGTGATCGTGTCCGAGCGGGCGGAGGTGAAGAACGAGAACACGCTGGAGACGGACAAGTCCTACGACTTCTCGGGCGGCGTGAACAGCATGCCGAACCTACTGAAGCTTCTGGAATTGCGCTGGCAGGAATACGAGGGGCTTCCGATCTCGGCGGACATGAACTTCGGGCGTTCGTACTCGGGTGAGGGCGAGCAGGACATCCGCCGCCAGACGACCGCGCGGGTCACGGCGCGGGTGGTGGAGGTGAAGCCCAACGGCACGATGCTGCTGGAGAGCAAGACCTCGATCCGCACGGACGGCGAGGAGCAGGTGATCGTGATCTCTGGTCTGGCGCGTCAGGAGGATGTGACGATCGCGAACACGATCCAGAGCAACCAGATGGCGAACCTGACCGTGAGCATCCAGCACCACGGGGAGCTGAAGCGGAGTTCGGAGAAGGGCCTGATCCCGCGGGCGTTCGACACGCTGTTCAACTTCTGAACGAGGGAAATGAGTGAGAAGGGTGAGCG
The DNA here is from genome assembly GCA_965652425.1 of uncultured bacterium. Taxonomy (GTDB): domain Bacteria; phylum Planctomycetota; class Phycisphaerae; order Phycisphaerales; family UBA1924; genus JANSXG01. The sequence goes on from CBFGVX010000059.1 coordinate 1,192, forward strand.
GTCGCGGTTTCGCGGCCGCTTTTCGTGCGCGGCATGCGTGTTGCGTGGGATGAGGGAGAACCACTCACAGGAGGTGCGTGATGGCATTGATTCGCAGGATGCGAGCGAGAATTGCGGGGAGTCTCGGGCTGGTGTGCGCAGCGGTTGCGCTGACCGGTCTCCAGCCGGAGGCGGTGGCCCAGACCAGCGACATCGCGATCCAGGACATCACGCGGCTCGAGGGCTACGGCACGGACCGGCTCTGGGGCATGGGTCTGGTGGTGGGCCTGAACGGGACCGGGGACAGCGCGAAGGTGACGCCCAAGGCCCGGCAGCTCGCGGTGCTGATGGAGCACGCGGGCAACCCGATCGCGGGTCTGGAAGAGGCCTTGGAAGCCCGCAGCGTGGCGATCGTCATGGTCACGGCGAAGCTGCCCGAGACGGGCGTGCTGACCGGCGACGAGTACCACCTGGATGTGCAGACGGTGTTCGATGCGAAGAGTCTGGAGGGTGGGAATCTGTTCCTGACCCCGATGCGCGGGGCGAACCCCGGCAATCCGTACATCTATGCGTTCGGATCGGGGAAGCTGAGCTTTGACGGCGCTTCGAGGACTTCGGGGCGCGTGTCGCACGGCTGCCGCATCATCAAGGATCTGCGCAAGTCGGTGGTGAGCGAGTTCGGGACGGTGACCTTCCAGATTCGGGAGAATTACGCTTCGAACGGCACGGCGACACTGATCGCGAACCTGATCAATCAGGACCGTCAGGGGTTGCGCTCGGAGGGAGCTCCCCCGATCGCACGGGCTTTGGACGAGCGGTCGGTGGTGGTGGACATTCCGGACGAGGAGCTTGCGAACCCGGTGCGGTTCATCGCGGACCTGCAGAAGATTGTCTTTGATCAGTCGCTGCTGCGGATGCGGCCTCGGATCGTGGTCAACGAGGCGGCGGGCCTGATCGTGATCACGGGGAATGTGGTGATCAAGCCGACGGTGATCTCGAGCGGGGGGCTTGTGGTGACGACGACGGAGCCGGAGATCCCGGCGACGCTGGAGAACCCGCTGATCACGCAGTCGAACAGCACGCTGGTGGCGACGGGGGGCGATGCGGACTCGGTGGCGCAGGCGCAGGCGCTTCTGGAGGCGATGAGACGGATGAATGTGCCGGTTCAGGAGCAGATCCAGATGTTCCGCGAGTTGTCCCGGAGCGGTGCGCTGAGCGTGCCGGTGGAGTTCCAATGATCGGCGCATCGGGAGCGGCGGAATTCGGGGGCATCGTCGGCGGCTCGTCGCTGAGGGCGGCTCAGGGTTCCGGTTCCGGCCCGGACTTTCTGAGCGTGCTGCGCGAGGCGGAACGGGCGGAGCGCCCTGCTGAAGCCCGTGGGGACCGGCAGCAGTCGGCGGAGGTGAGCTGGAAGGAGCGTGTGGAGCGGCAGCGCGAAGTCGAGAACGACCCGGAGGCGTTCCGGCGTGCGCAGGAGGGTGCCGAGCAGCTGGTCGCGACGACCTTCATCGTGCCGATTCTGCAGCAGCTCCGCGACAGCAGCATGGCGGAGGGTCCGTTCGGGCCGGGTGCGTACGAGAAGCGGTTGGGGCCGATGCTGGACGCTCAGATCGCGGACCGGATCGTCTCGGCCCAGCGACTGCTGATCGTGGAGGCCGTGCGTGATCGGATGCTTGGCGCGATACAGAGTCGTGCGAGTGGTCGTACAGCGGAAGGGGCGGAGTGATGCAGCAGAACCTGAGCGCGGAGCAGCGCAAGCGGATCGAGGAGCATCTGGCGAAGGTGAAGTCGGGGCAGGTGGCGGCCCCGTCGAAGCCAGAGCCGCGGGGCTGGATCGCTGAAGATGATCCGCTGATCGACGAGCTCGAGCAGATGCTGCGGCAACTGGTGGTGCATTACGAACAACTGCTGTCGCTGGCGCGGATGCATCTGGACGCGATCCGGAAGGCGGATGTGGAGCGGCTGTCGGCGTGCATCGGGCAGGAGAACGCGATCATCCAGCAGGTCGCCGAGATCGAGAAGCGTCGGCTGCATGTCGTGGGTGATATCGCGGACATTCTGGGGTCGCCGGAGCAGACGCAGACCACGATGAGCTGGATCGCGGGCAAGATCCGGGGCGGTCGCGGGGGACGGCTGGAGGCGATGGCGCGGCACCTGCGTGGGGTGATCGGTGAGATGACCGAGGTGAACCAGGCGGCGCGGGGTGCGGCGGAGACGCTGTCCAAGCACATGGACGGGCTGATGAGGAGCGTGGCGAAGGAGCTGAACCACGCGAAGACCTACTCCAGCCGCGGCCGGGTGGATGCGGGTCCGGCGGTGGTGTCGTCGCTGGATCTTTCGAGCTGAGGCGGGGCGCGAGTGGCACGGTTGTTGCGTGGTGAGTCTGGGTGCCCGGTGCTCGCGGCGGACGCGGGCGGGGCGCTGCGCACGGACCGGAGCCGGCGATGAGTCTGACGAGTTCACTGCTGATCGGACGCACCGCGCTGAGCGCGAGCCAGGTGGCGATCCAGGTCACCGGTAACAACATGGCCAACGCGGCGACTCCGGGGTACCACCGCCAGCGCGTGGAGATGGGTCCGGCGCGCGGGCCGCGGATGGGTCTGGGATTCGCGGGCGGCGGCGTGGAGGTGACGAGGATCGCCCGCGCGATCGATCCGGCGCTGACGGCACGGTTCCGGGGCGCGCTCGCGCAGGAGAACGCGGCGGGTGTGGAGCGGCAGGTGCTCAGCTCGCTCGAATCGATCATGGGGGAACTGACCGACGGGGACCTGAGCTCGCAGATGAGCCGGTTCTTCAACGCGTGGTCGGAGCTTGCGAACAATCCGAGTTCGAGCGTGACGCGGGCGGCGGTGGTGGAGGAGGGCGCAAATCTCGCCGGATACATCAACGGGATGCGCAGCGATCTGATCGGGCAGCGGTCGCAGGTGGAGCGGCAGATTTCGTTCAATGTCGAGCGCGCGAACACGCTGCTGACGGAGATCGCCGGGTTGAACCGGGCGATCGTGAACGCCGAGCAGGGCAACGCGACGGAGGGGGCGCTGCGCGACCAGCGGGGGGCGCTGCTCGACGAGCTGGCGGGGCTGCTGGATGTAACGGTGATCGAGCGGGAATCCGGGGCGGTGGATGTGCTGGTGGATTCGTTCCCGGTGGTCTTGGGTTCGACGGCGCGGGGGATGGAGCTGGATATCCGCTCGGTGGGGCCGAACCCGCAGATCGGCGAGCCGGGCGGGATCGAGTACCGGATCATGTCGAAGCTGGATCAGGAGGAGATCCGCCTGACTTCCGGCACGCTGGGCGGCCTGATGCAGCAGCGCGAGGGCTCGATCCAGCGGACCATCGATGAGCTGGACACGCTGGCGTCGACGCTGGCGTTCGAGGTGAACCGGCTGCACACCAGCGGCCGACCGGCCAGCGGCATCACGGACATCACGGCGGGTGAGAATCTCGACCCGAGTGAATGGAACCTGGCGCTGAACGACCCGGACAACTCGACGCTGGCGCTGCTGCCCTACGGGCCGACGAACGGGAGTTTTCAGGTCCGTGTGACGGATGAGAACGGCAACAGTTTCGAGCAGACGATCCTCGTGGATCTTGATGGCATCGACAGCGCCGGGGCGACGGGTTTCGGGGACGACATGTCCCTGGAGGACCTGCGGGCGGCGCTGGACGCGGTGCCGAACCTGAACGCGGAGATCACGCCGACGGGCTCGCTGCGGATCTTCACGGATGCCGGGTACGAGGTGAGCTTCGGGGACGACAGTTCGGGTGTGCTGGCGGTCCTGGGGATCAATACCTTCTTCAGCGGTTCGACGGCGGGCGATCTGGCGGTGGCGGGGCGTATCCGGAACGAGCCGGAGCGGATCAGCGTCGGGAGCGGGCCGGGCGCGAACGACACGGCGCTGGCGATCGCGAACCTGCGGAACACGCCGATCAGCCGCATGCCGAACGGTGTGAGTACGGGTTCGGGGGGGATGACCCTGCAGGACCTGTGGGGTACGACGGTGGAGCGGAACGCGGTGGCGTCGAAGTCGTCGGCGACGCGGTTCGAGTCGCTGAGCGCGGTGCGTCAGTCGCTGGAGGCGCAGGATCGCGCGATCGGCGGCGTGAGCATGGACGAAGAAACGATCAATCTGATTCAGTACCAGCAACAGTATCAGGGGGCAGCGCGCTTCATCAGTGTGGTGGACGAGCTGACACAGCTGCTGCTGTCTCTGGTGTAGTGGTGAGGACGCTGCGATGACGGTTCCTGCGATATTCGGTCGGGTTCCCACGCTTCTGGCGTCTCAGATTTCGCTGCGCAACGCGACGCGGACCAACATCGATCTGCTGAACCTGAACAACCAGCTCAGCAGCGGATTGCGGATCGATCGGCCCAGCCAGGACCCGGTGGCGGCGGCGGTGATCGGGTCTCTGGATACCCGGCTGGAGGGCGATACCCAGCGCCTGCGGAACATGGGCCACGGTGCGGCGGTGCTGAACAGTCTGGATACCGCGCTGGGGGAGATGTTCGATACGGTGCAGGAGGCCCAGTCGATCGCGTCGAGCCAGATCGGGGTGGGGTCCGACAGCGGGACGCGCCGGGCGCAGGCCGAGGTGATCGACCAGATGATCACGCAGATCCGGGGCGTGCTGAACCGGGATTTCGCGGGGATCCACTATTTCGGCGGCTCGAATGTGACCAGCCCGCCGATCGAGAGTTTTCACAACGGTTTCCGGTACACCGGCGCTGGCTCGGGCCTGAGGACGGAGCTCGGGCCGGAGCTGGATTTTCCGATCACGATCGGGGCGGATCAGGCGGTCGGCGCACTTTCTGCGCGGCATGTCGGGGACCGGGATCTGAACCCGCGTCTGACGGACGGCACCTTCGTGCGCGATCTGCGTGGCCCGATGGCGGGGCGCGAGCTGGGGACGCTGACGATCCGTATTGATAGTGGCACGCCTCAGTTCGTGGATGTGGATCTGGCGGACGCGGAGACAATCGGTGATGTGCGCCGACGGATCGAGGCGGCGATCCGGGACGCGGATCCGGGCGCCCTGGCGGGGGCCTTCCCGAACGGGGTGCAGATCGCCGGGAGCGGCGACAGGCTCGAGTTCGTGGGGATCAACGCGGGGACGACGATTTCGTTCGTGGACGGGCCGGTGGGCGAGACGGCGAGTGCGCTGGGCCTGGAGGGGACTGACTTTACGAATGCGGTGACGACGGCGGCGGGTTCGGACGGCGATCTTGATCCTGCCCTGACGGCGCGGACCACGCTGGGTGCGCTGAACCCGAGCGCGGCGGCGCTGCAGTTCGGGGATATCCGGATCGAGAACGGCGGGCGCAACGGCACGGTCACGACGAACGCGGGGATGAGCATCGGCGAGTTGGCTGAGGAGGTCAGCCGCCTGGGGCTGGGTGTGCGGTTGGAGATCGAGGGCGGAGATCGGCTGGCGATTCGCAACGAGGTCGCCGGGATGCGGATGGGGGTGTACGAGGGTGGGGGAGCGCTGGCCGCGGAGACTCTGGGGCTTCGTACCTCGACGGGGACCACGCGGATCGATTCGCTGAATGATGGGCGTGGGGTGCAGATTTCGGACGGGCAGGTCGACCCGACGACGGGTCTGCCGGATGCGGATCGGAATCTGGATTTCCGGGTGACGCTGACGGACGGGTCGAGTTTCACGGTGGATCTGGTGCCGGGTGATATGCAGACGATCTCGACGGTGGTGGACAAGATCAACGCCGAGGCGGCGGCGCAGGGGCTTGGCGCGGTGTTCACGGCGTCGGTCAACGCGGCGAACGGCGGTATCACGCTGTCGGATACGGCCGGCGGTGGCGGGCAGATCCGGGTGGAGAGTCTGAACGGGTACGCGGCGGAGGATCTCGGCCTGATGGACGGGACGACGGGTGCGGCAAGTTATGCCGGTTCGGATCGGTCAACGGTGCGCGTGGACGGTTTGTTGGGGTCGCTGACGGACCTGCGCGATGCGCTGCTGGGGGACGATGTATCGGGGATTACGCGTGCTTCGGAGCAGTTGCTTGAAGATATTGAGCGATTGAGCTCTGCGAGAGCGCTGGTTGGCACGCGTTCTGCTCGTGTGGAGCAGGTCCAGGGACGGACCGACGAGCGGATGCTGCTGGATCGCGCGATCAAGAGCGAGCTGCAGGATCTGGATTACATCGAAGCGTCGACGCGCTTCAGTCTTCTGCAGACGCAGCTGCAGGCGGCGTATCAGGTGACGGCGAGTTCGCAGTCACTGAGTCTTCTGAACTTCCTCGGCTAGCGCTGAGGGGTTCGGGTTTGGATCCCCGGCGGAATTCGGCCGCTGACGGGGAATGGACAGGATGTCGCCCGGGAAGGACACGGGTGTTCCAGGATGGTCGGCCGATGGAGCGGAGCACTCCGATGGAAGTGCAGACTACACGATTCGGGACGGTGGATATCGCGGAGGATCGCGTGATCACCTTTCCCAAGGGCCTGCTCGGATTCAGCGAGCAGCTGCGTTACTGTTTATTGCAGCCGAACGACGATGCGTGTTTCTTCTGGCTGCAGAGTCTCGACGATCCGGGGCTTGCGTTTGTCGTGACCGACCCGTCGCTGTTTTTCAGCGACTACTCGGTGCCGATCCGTTCGGAGCAGTCTGAGGATCTCAGACTGAAGAATCTGGACGATGCGCAGGTGTTCGTGATCGTGAACCGCGTCGGCGGGAAGCTCACGGGGAACCTTCAGGGTCCGCTCGTGGTGAACACCGTCGATCGCATCGGTGAGCAGTTCGTGCTCGCCGAGAAGCGGTGGACGACGCGGCACGAGCTGCTGTCTGTCGAGGAGATGTCGAAGGCCGCGTCGGCGTAAAGCCCAGCGGGTTGTGCGGTGGCGGCGTGCCCGTGGAGGGCGGCGTCGCTGCGGGGGCCTGCGCCCCGAGCCGCTGGAGGTGTTCGCTTGCGGAGCGACCCGGGTTCGTTCGGTTGATCCGGACGGGACGGTGTGGCTGCGCCGGGTGCGCACGCGAGTACGGGAATCCAAGGAAGGAGCCAAGAGCGAATGTTGGTGCTCTCCCGTCAGCGCGATGAAACGATCATGATCGGTGATGATATTGAGATCACCGTCGTCGATGTACGAGGCGACAAGGTGAGACTCGGGATCAACGCCCCATCGAGGATCGCGGTCCATCGCAAAGAAGTATACGAAGCGATCCGAGCCGAGAACGAGCGTGCCGCTCGTGTGAGCGGCGAGGATCTGGCGGATCTTTCCCGGACGGCGCTCGGAAGGGCGCGCGGGGCCGGGCCGCTCTCAGAGGACACGAACCGGTCTGCGCGTCTGGTTCAGACGCAGTCGCCGGGCAGCAAGGCGCAGCGTCGCGCGTAGCGGCGGCTGGCATGGTGGTCGGTCGCTCCGGATCGGGGCGTGCGACCGTTGACGATCGACACGGTGTTGCGCGGCGTGGTGCGGAGACACACCCGGCAACGCAGAAATGCGGATGAACACAATCACGGAGGATTGTCATGTCCAGGATCAACTCGAACATCTCGAGCATGATCGCCCAGTTCAACCTGGCGAAGAACAACAGCAACCTTGATACGCGCCTGCAGCGACTGGCGACGGGTCTGCGCATCAACCGGGGCGCGGACGATCCTGCGGGTCTGATCATCAGCCAGCGGCTGAGGACCGAGCTCGAGGGGATCAAGCAGGGCATCAAGAACTCGGAGCGCGCGTCGAATGTGATCGCGACCACCGAGGGCGGGCTGACGGAGGTGAGCGACCTGCTCAACTCGATCAAGTCGCTCGTGGTGGAAGCGGCCAACAGCGGCGCGTTCAGCGCTGAGGAGATCGAGGCGAATCAGCTGCAGATCGACTCGGCGATCGATTCGATCACCCGGATCGCGAACACCTCGTCCTTCGGCGGGCTGAAGCTGCTGAACGGATCGCTCGCGTACAGTCTGTCCGGCGTGGATGACGCGAACATCGCCAAGGCCTCGGTGAACTCGGCGAACTTCAGCGGGCGCAGCTCGATCGATGTGGATGTCGAGGTGGTGGGTTCGGCCCAGCAGGCGGGTGTGTTCCTGAACACCAACTTCGCGGCGTTGAGCGCGGGCGCGACGGATGGCATCCTCCCGAACGAGGTGACGATCGAGGTCGCGGGGCCGGACGGCGTGGTCGAATTGACCCTGGCCTCGGGTTCGACGGTTGCGAACATCATCAAGGCGATCAACGATCGCGCGGGGGTGACGGGCATCCGTGCCGAACAGGTGAGCGCGAGCGATGTGTCCTCGGGTATCCGCTTCTTCTCCAGCGAGTACGGCACCGACGCGTTCGTTTCGGTGAAGACCCTCTCGGGACGCGACGACTACACCTGGGCGAAGCTGCTCAACGATCAGCCGGGTCCGATCGACTGGGCGGGCGGCTCCGGCACGCAGTGGGCCACGGCCGATCGCGACACGGGCAAGGATGTGATCGCGCTGGTCAACGGCGCGGTCGCGACCGGGCGAGGGCTGAGTCTGGACATCCGCGGTCCCGAACTCGATCTTTCGCTGCTGCTGACGGACACCTTCGGCACGACGGTGAACGGTACGGCGAGTTCGTTCGACATCACCGGGGGCGGCGCGCTGTTCCAGCTCGGGCCGCAGGTGAACTCGAACCAGCAGGTCAATATCGGTGTGGGTTCGGTCGCGGCGACGCGGCTGGGCGGGACCTACCAGATCGGCAACAACGGCGATTTCGAGCTGCAGTTCCTTTCGAGTCTGAAGTCCGGAGGTCCGAATTCGCTGCGTGGGAATCTGCAGAACGCGTCGAGTGTTCTGGATACGGCGATCGACGAGGTGTCGACGATCCGCGGGCGTCTGGGTGCGTTCGAGCGAAATGTGCTCGACACGAACATCCGGTCGCTGCAGGCGAGCGTGGAGAACATCACGGCGTCCGAATCGGTGATCCGCGATGCGGACTTCGCGGTGGAGACCAGCGAGCTGACGCGGGCGCAGGTGCTGTCGCAGGCGGGAACCTCGGTCCTGGCCCTGGCGAACCAGCAGGCCCAGAATGTTCTCGCGCTTCTGGGATAACGCCGGTTTGACCCCATAAATCGATCGAGTAGACGCCACGATCTGCGCGTTTCTCGGACAACGCCCCCGGAGCCCTCGGCTCCGGGTTTTTATTGCGCCGACTGATAAACGCGCAGACGCTACGAACGGATGGGGCTACCCCTTGGAAACGGGGTGCGGGATATGGATCGCGGTGGGAATGGCCGAATCCCGAGTCTGGTGCCCGCTTGTGCGAGGTTCCATAGCGGATTCGCACGGGTGTGCGGTCCTACCTCGCGAGGCACCGTGCCGAGCGAAGAAATCAGCGTAGCGGGGCGGGGCCCCAGGATCGGATTCAGGGAGGAACTTCAGGATGAGTCGCATCAACACGAATGTGAATTCTCTGATCGCGCAGCGCGTGCTGGGCCAGAACAACCTCGGGCTTTCAGGGTCGCTGGAGCGGCTCTCGACGGGTCTTCGGATCAACCGCGGCAAGGACGACCCGGCGGGTCTGATCGCTTCGCAGAACCTGCGGGCTGAGAAGGCGTCGCTCTCGGCGGCGATGAAGAACGCCGAGCGCGCTGACCAGGTCGTGAACATCGCCGAGGGCGGCCTGGCCGAGGTTTCGGGCCTGCTGACCGAGCTCCAGGGTCTGCTGACGACCACCGCCAACGACGCGGGTTTGTCGGCCGAGGAGAAGGAAGCGAACCAGCTTCAGATCGACTCGATTCTTCAGACCATCGATCGGGTGTCGTCTTCGACTGCGTTCCAGGGCAAGAAGCTGCTGAACGGCAACCTCGACTACACCACCACCAGCGTGGACTCCGAGGTGAGCGGCTTCCGCGTCAACGGCGCGAAGCTCGGCTTCAACGAGACCCGCGATGTGGATGTGCTCGTTACGCAATCCGCTCAGATCGGCGGCATGGCGATGCAGTTCGCCGGTACCGCGCTCGATCTGACGGACGCCGACGCGAGCTTCACCATCGAGATCGCCGGCAACAAGGGATCGCGTGAGCTGAGCTTCAGTTCGGGCACCACGCTCTCCGACATCGCTTCGACCATCAACAGCTTCACCGATGTGACCGGCGTGGTCGCCACCGCTTCGGGCAACGACATCAAGCTCGTGTCCAGCGAGTTCGGCAGCGATCAGTTCGTTTCGCTCAAGGTCATCGATGACGGTGGCGCTGCGGGTGCGGGTGTGGACAACCTCGCCACGACCGACACCAACGCCCTCGCCGGTTCGCCCACGGCGTTCACCGCGCTGGCCAACGGCATCACCGACTTCGGTCAGGATGTGAAGGCCACGATCAACGGTATCAGCGCGACCACCAAGGGCACGAGCGCTTCGATCAACACCGACTTCCTGGATGTTTCGATCGATCTGAGCGATACCGGCGCGACCACGCTGGGTTCGATCGCCGCGTTCACCATCAGCGGTGGCGGCGGGGACTTCCAGCTCGGCGGGCGCGTGGACATCGCCGGCAAGGTGTCGTTGGGCATCGGCAATGTGGCGGTCCGCGAGCTCGGCAAGGTCGACGACGCGGGCACCAAGTACTCGCTCTCGGACATCGGCTCAGGCAAGTTGCTGAATGTGGTCGATGGCGACATCTCCATCGCGCAGGATGCCGTCGAGCAGGCCATCAAGGATGTGAACTCCCTGCGCGGTCGTCTGGGTGCCTTCCAGTCCAACACGGTGGGTGCGACGATCCGCTCGCTGGGTGTGGCGTTCGAGAACACCGCGGCGGCCGAGTCAATCATCCGCGATACGGACTTCGCGGCCGAAACGGCGGCCCTGACCCGGAACCAGATCCTGAGCCAGTCGGCCCAGACGGTTCTGTCTCAGGCGAACTTCCAGCCCCAGGCGGCGTTGCAGCTTCTCGGGTAACACCCGGCGTGAGTTTGGAGTGAGCCGAGGTTTCTTCGGCGACCGATAAAAACCGTACCGCTTTGGCTGAATCGGCCAAAGCGGTTTTTCTTTTGTGACATGGTGGAGCTTATCGGGCCTGCGTGCCCGGTGAGCGCCCGGACCTCCGATACCTCACTTCGTCGTAGGAACCTTTTCTCCACACGAAACGGAGGCACATCCACCATGAGCCGCATCAACACCAATGTGGTCTCGCTGCTCGGCCAGCGGGTCCTGAACCAGAACAACGGGATGCTCAGTCAGTCGCTCGAAAGGCTGTCGACGGGGCTTCGGATCAATCGCGGCAAGGACGACCCGGCGGGCCTGATCGCGTCGCAGAACCTGCGGGCCGAGATCCGCGGGCTCGATCAGGCGATCAAGAACGCCGAGCGTGCCGATCAGGTCGTGAACATCACCGAGGGTGGTCTGGGCGAGGTCAGTTCGCTGCTGAACGAGCTGCAGGCGCTGATCACGCAGACGGCCAACACCGGCGGGCTTTCCACTGAAGAACGCGAAGCGAACCAGCTTCAGATCGATTCGATCCTGCAGACCATCGACCGCGTCGCCGGCTCGACGGCGTTCCAGGGCAAGAAGCTGCTCAACGGAAACCAGGATTACCAAACCACGAACATCTCCGACGAGATCGGCGCGTTCAAGGTGAACGGCGCGAAGCTCGGGTTCAACGAGACGCGGGATGTGAATGTGCTGGTGACCGCTTCGGCGCAGGTGGCCGGTCTGGTGATGGAGTTCGGCGCTGCTTCGATCGATCTCGGCGAGGCGAGCGGACCCGGCACCGAAGCGCCGGAGGATTTCCTGGTGATCGAGGTCGCCGGGAACCAGGGGGCGCGCCAGCTCTCGTTCAGTTCGGGCACGGCCATCACCGACATCCGCGACACCATCAACAGCTTCTCGGATGTGACCGGGGTGCGGGCGGTGGTCTCCGGTACGGCGGTTCGGCTTGAGTCCGTCGATTTCGGATCCGAGGAGTTCGTGTCGCTCAAAGTGATCGACGACGGTGGCATCGACACCGGCGGCACGATCGGCGTGTACGAGTTCAACAGCGCGAACACGCAGGAGTCCGATGCGGGGACGCGCGTCACTTTCGCCTCGCTCAATAACGGCAAGACCGACTTCGGCCAGGATGTTCGCGCCACCATCAACGGCATCAACGCGACCTCCAAGGGGACCCGCGTCTCCATCAACACCGACTTCCTCGATGTGTCGATCGACCTGAACTACGACACCTCGGCCGGCGGGTCGGGGGCGGCGCAGCTCGGATCCATCAACGCGCTGCGGATCCTGGGCGGCGGAGCGGATTTCCAGCTCGCCTCGCGGGTGAACATCGCCGGCAAGGTGTCGCTCGGCGTGTCGAATGTCGCAGCGAGAGAACTGGGAAGGACGAACTACACCACAGGGTCCGGGACCGAGACTTACTATCTCGCCGACCTTGTGGGCGGCAAGGACCTGAATGTCATCAACGGCGACCTGACCGCAGCCCAGCGCGTGGTTGATACGGCGATCCGCGAGGTCAGCTCGCTGCGTGGGCGCCTCGGTGCGTTCCAGCAGAATGTCATCGGCGCGACCATCCGATCCGTGGGCGTATCGCTGGAGAACACGACGGCTGCGGAATCGGTGATCCGCGACGCGGACTTCGCGGCGGAAACAGCGGAACTGACGAGGTCGCAGATCCTCGTGACCTCGGCGACGCAGATCCTCGGGATCGCCAACCAGCAGCCCCAGGCGGCGCTGCAGCTTCTCGGCTAAGGGGAATGAGTGGGCCGCACACCTGAGAAGGGCGCGGCAACGGAAGTCCGGTCTGTGGAGCCGGGCCTACGACGGGAAGGCGACCCTTACGGGGTCGCCTTTCTTTTTCATTTCGCGGAACAGCGGTGAGTCAGACCAGCGCGAGGAAGGACTGCGCGTACGCCAGCAGCGCCACGCCGATCATCACCGCGCAGAACATCTTCATGTTCTTCTCGCGGCTGAACGCGGCGAGCGTGGCGAAACAGGCGATCGCGCCGACCATGGCCACCGCGCCGATCAGCATCGCGGTCCGCTTGCCCGTTCCGTCGCCGACGAACTGGGCGGCGCTGGCGGCGAACAGCAGCGCGATGAAGCCCGGTGCGATCAGCAGCACCGCCGGGAACTTCTGGTTGCGCGGCTCGGGCTCGGACTCGGGCATCGGCGTGGGGCGCTGCCCGCCGGGTTCACCGACCGGTTTCGGCGAGCGCAGCGAACGATCGGCGGGTACATTCGCGTTGCGCGGGGGGCCGCTGGTCGGCTGCGAGCCGAGGTAGGTGATCCGTGGCCCGCCCGCGGGTTGGCGCTTGGGTTGCTCGGAATCGTCGGGCATGGCGTTCGCTTCTCTGGGGTCTCAGATCACCCGTTCGGTCGGCGCGAGACGGGCATCGACCTTCGACTTCCAATCGGCGTAGCCGTCGCGTCCCATGAGCCCGAAGGTGGCGAGCTTGCCGGTTTCCACAGCCGGCTGATCGTAGGCATCGATGTTGAGCATCAGCCCGGCGTAGGCGGTGGTGATCTGCCAGAGATTGATGAACTCGCCGACCTCGTTCGCCGCGATCCCCGAGGGAGATCCCTCGAATTTGAGCGTGAAATTCGGACGCTGCGACTCCACGAGCGCGTACTCGGTGGCGCGTTTCTCGGCGTTGAGCAGTTCGGCGAAGGACTGACCCTCGAGGTAGGCGAGCGCATCGACGCCGAGGCCGGTCGGGATCTTGAAGTCGCCGCCCCAATCGGTGTGGGCGTGGTCGCCGAACTGATCGACTTCCATGAAGCCGATGACCTTGTCGTTGGGACCCTCGCGGTAGAGCTGCACCTGAGAGTGCTGATCGGTGGTGCCGAGCGCTTTGATGGGCGTGAACCCTGCGTAGCGTCCGTCCTTGCCGCTCGCGTCGTGGCGCTTGCCCAGCGATTCCGCCCAGAGCTGGCGGAACCAGTCCGCGAGCAGATAGAACTGGTTGGCGTACGGCATGAGCACATGGTTCGGCTTGGGCGACTGAACGCCCCGGCCCTCTCCCAGCTCGACCAGCAGCGTGGCGAGCATCGCGGCGGGGTTGGCGTGCAGGTCGGGCGAGGAGCACCGCTCGTCCATGCGGGCGGCGCCGTCGAGCAGCGCATCGATATCGATGCCCGCCATCGCCGCCGAGAACAGGCCCACCGGAGACAGGACGCTGAAACGCCCGCCGACGCCCTCGGGAACGGGCAGCGTGGTGTAGCCGTTGTCGTCACAAATCTTCCGCATGGTTCCGGCCTTGGGATCCGTGATCGCGACGATCTGCTCGGCGTGGCGGTCCTTGCCCCGGCGCTCGATAAGCAGCGACCGGATGGTCATGAACTGGGACGCGGTTTCGGCGGTTTCTCCGGATTTCGAGATCACATTGAAGAGCGTCCGATCCAGCGCCGGATCCTCTTCGAGCACGAAGTTCAGCACCGAGAACAGATAGTTCGGATCGACATTGTCCACGACGAAGACCCGCGGGCCCTTGCGTCGCGAACCGGGGAGCAGGTTGTGAACGGGTGGGTTCAGGGCGGACTGGAGCGCGATATTGCCCAGAGCCGACCCGCCGATGCCGAGCACGACGAGGTTGTCGATCCGGCCTTCGTACCGCGCGACGACTTGCTGGATCGCATCGACATGGGCCGAGCGCATCGGGTCGAAGGGCAGGCCCCGCCAGCGTTCCCAGCCGGTGCCGCGGCTGGAATCGAGCTTCGCCGTCAGTTCGGAAGCCCGCTTGGCCAGAACCCCGTTGGGTTCAAGCAGGGCCGGGTCCAGACCGTGGGCACCGACGCGATCGGACAGACAGTTTGCATAATCGAGTTTCAGCATGGTGATCAGGGTACGCCCTTGGCCGGGAATCGTGTAGGGATACGGCGCGCTCGATCTGTGCTATTTCGCGATCCCGGTCGGTACCCCGTCCCGTGCTCGGGAGGGTCTGGGTAGCATGGGAGCCCCACTGGAGAAGTCCCGAACCCGACCGCATTGCCCCGTTCAAGGATCCCGAGCGATGGTTCATCCCTGGCACGAAGTGACCCCCGCCGTCGAAGGCAAACCCCTGCCGGGGCATTTCCGGGCGATCATCGAGATCCCGAAGGGGTCTTCCAACAAGTACGAGCTGGACAAGAAGAGCGGCATGCTCCGCCTGGACCGGGTGCTCAGTTCGGCCGTCTATTACCCTGCGAATTATGGGTTTGTGCCGCAGACCCTCGCCGAGGACGACGACCCGCTGGATGTGCTGGTGTTCTCGACCGAGTTGATCCCCGGGCTGTGCATCTGCGATGCGAGGCCGGTGGGGGTCATGACGATGATCGACGAGGGACAGCCGGACCACAAAATCGTGGCGGTGCTCAAGAACGACCCGGTCTATTCGGATTACCAGAAGGCCAGCGATTTCCCCAAGCACACCTTCAAGATGCTCAAGCGGTTCCTCGAGGATTACAAGCAGCTCGAGGGCAAGGGCGTGGAGGTGGACGACATCCTGCCCGCCGAGGTCGCCCACGCCACCATCGAGGACGCTCTGCGCCGCTATTCCCAGCAGCGTCAGAATGGATTGATCACGGGCCTTCATGCCTGACCCGAGACGATGAGAGGCCGGACATGCTCCCGGAAATCGATCGAATCCTGATCAGCCGCGACGAGATCAACCAGCGCGTCAGCGCCATGGGCAGGCAGCTTTCCGCCGACCTTTCCGAGGCGGTCCTGGCCGACGGCTACGACCCGCTCGCGCACCCCGACCGCGTGGTGATGGTCCCGATCCTCACCGGCGCGATGGTGTTCGCAGCGGACCTGATCCGGGCCATGCCCATGAAACTGTCCCTGCGGCTGGTGACCGTCAGCAGCTATCCGGGGCAGTCCACCGAGTCCAAAGGCGCTGCGATGCGGAGCGCCCTGCCCAAGGACATCGCCGACCGGCATGTCGTGCTGATCGACGACATCCTCGATACCGGTTCCACGCTGCGGCTCGTCAGCGATCTGATCGCCGAGCAGTCCCCCGCGAGCATCCGAACCTGTGTGCTGCTCGACAAACCGGATCGGCGGACCCACCAGGTCGCGTGCGACTACCGGGGGTTCTCGATCCCGGACGAGTTCGTCGTGGGGTACGGGCTGGATTACGACGGTTTCTACCGGAATCTCCCGGATATCGTCGCGCTCAAGCCCGATGCGTTCGGGACGGGCGTGGGCTCGGCCTAACCAGACTTTTTCCAAATTTTTCTTGCATCAGACGCGGTCGATTCGCTAAAACGGGCTTTCCGACCGCTCTCTGTGGAGCGTCGCCCCAGTTGGAACAGCCCCGCCGAGGTACCTCATGCTGTCACGCGTTCTTGTTTCGCTCTGTCTTTGCGCGATGGCGCTGATGGGTCCCGCTGCAGCGCAGGCCCGTCCCGATGCCCAGATGCCCCCTTCGGAACAGATGGCCGCGCTCGAAGTCTCGAGCGGGGTCACGGTGTTCCTGCGCGATGGTCGCGAGTTCACCGGGCGTCTGATCGAGGAACTGCCCCACAAGATCACCATCGAAGCGGTCATCTCCGGAATCAAGGTCGAGATGAGCTTCGGGGCCGACGAGGTCCGCTCCATCGAGCGGTACGAGGACGAGGACATGCCTCCGGCACGCCCGTCGGATTCTCGGGATCGGCGCGATGCCCGGAGCGATTCGGGCGAGGGCGGCTGGGTTCTGGTGCCGGCGCACGGCACGATCGGGGTCGAACTGACCCGGAATTTCTTCGAGACCTGCCGCGATCGTGCGGTCAGCGCGGGCGCTGAGGTGGTCATTTTCGAACTGCGATCGCCCGGCGGCTATCTCTACAGTCTGGACGAGATCTACGAGGCGCTGCACTCGGGCAAGGACGACATCCGTGTCGTGTTCTATGTCGATGACGCGTGCTTCTCCGCGGCGGCGCTGCTGTGCATCACTTCGGATTCGTTCTACGTCGGACCGAACGCTTCGTTCGGTTCGGCCGTGGTGGTGCGGGACAACGGTTCCGGGGGCACCGACGCGGTGAACGCGAAGTACGCCGCGGCTCAGGCATCGATCTGGCGGTCCCGGACCGAGCGCAAGGGCCGGCCGGGGATCCTCGTCAACGCCATGATGCTCCTGGAAACCGAGCTCTGGGCCGACAAGGCGATGTCGCCGTGGCGGCTGCACGCCTCCCGGCCGAGCGGCGAGAGCAGCGCGGAACTCGTGGTCGACAACCGGTCCATCCTCTCCATGACCGCTTCGGAGGCCGTCATGCTCGGGGCCGCCGACGATTCCCGCGACAACACCGAGCAGCTCATCCGCGGCCTTGGCCTCAAGAACCCCGATCGGGAAGCCATAAGCGGCCAGGATCAGGCCCGCACGATCATCCGGACGCAGCAGCGCCGGATCGCCGATCTCGACAGTCGCATCGACTTCATCAACAGCGTGCTCGACCGGATCGATGAACGCGTTGAGGACCGCACGCTCACGGCCGATGAGTTCCGGCGGGATCTGATCCGCGTTCGGAGCGGGCTCGACCGCATCCAGCGCGAAATGAGGCAGACCGATTACATCCGGTTCCAGTGCTTGCTGCGTGGCGTTGATGACGAGTTCATCGCCGAGTGGAAGACGGCGATCGACAACGCCCTGCGTCAGCTCCGCTGAGCGTCAGGCATCGTCGCGGGTCTCGATGACATCGCCCGACTCCGCGTCGTAGACATAGACCTTGCCCTCCTGCTCGTTCTTGCAGGCCTTGTGCGTGCCGTCGCAGAAGGGGAAGTTGCGCGTCAGGCCGCAGCCGCACACGAACACGGGCTTGTCCTGCGGGTCGATGCGGATTGGGCCGGTGGCTTCGAATCGGACGAGTCTCGGCATGGTGCGGGCTTTCGTGCTCAGGCGGGTGAGGGAACTTCGCTGACGACTTCACGCAGCGTATCGAGTCCGGAGGACTGATCGCCGGTCTGGAGATAGCCGCGCGAGACGACGCGATGGCCGCAGACGGGCTCGATGTTCTCCAGCACATCCTCGGGTATGCAGTAGTCGCGTCCGAAGAGGACCGCACGGGCTCGGGCGGCCTGAGCGAGGGCGAGCGTGCCGCGCGGCGAGAGACCGATCCGCAGGTCGCGATGCTCGCGCGTCGCGTTGGCGAGGCGGATGATGTACTGCACGATCTCCTCGTCGATGCGCACGGAGTCGGTCAACTGCTGCAGAGCGATCACATCCGACCGGTTCATGACCGGGCCGAGACGCGACAGGCCGCCCTCGGAGGGACGCTGGTTGAGCACCTGCGCCTCGGCCTCGGGGGTGGGGTACCCCAGACTGATCCGCATCAGGAACCGATCGAGCTGGTTCTCGGGCAGAAGGTAGGTCCCCTCGAACTCGAAGGGGTTCTGCGTCGCCACGACCATGAACGGCGGATCGAGCTTCATGACGCGCCCGTCGATCGAGACGGTGGATTCCTGCATGGATTCGAGCAGCGCCGATTGCGTGCGCGGGGTCGTCCGGTTGATCTCGTCGGCGAGCAGGATGTTCGCGAAGATCGGACCCTTCTTGAACTGGAACTCGCCCTTTGCGTTGTCGTAAATCGACACACCGAGCACATCGGCGGGCAGCATGTCCGGCGTGAGCTGCACGCGGTTGAACTTGCAGTCGACCGATCGGGCGAGTGCCGTGGCGAGGACCGTCTTTCCGACACCGGGCACATCCTCGATCAGGATGTGGCCCCGTGCCATCAGGCACACCAGCAGGCGATCCACGGCTTCCGTGTTCCCGATGTAGACGGTACGGATGTTCTCGCGAAGGCGATCGAGCAGTTGCTTTGCCTGTTCGGCAGAGATGGTGCTCGGCCGGGGTGGGGTGGTGGCGGGATCGTGGTCGGTCTGGATTCCGGTCATGCGGCCTTCCGGGTCACTGGGGGCATTCTGCGAGCGGTGCATGGTCATCTCCGCGTAGACTTTTAGCCAGTGATACGACCGGAAGACGACTCCCGATCCAAGGATATGCCCGTTTCGGGTGATTCTGTTCCTCTTTTTGAAGATTCACCCGCGCCGGACACCACTCGGGTCGATCAGTCGTTGCGCGGCTCGCTGCCCTGCTGCGTGTGCGGGTACGAGCTCAAAGGCCTCTCCATCCGATCGGTCTGCCCCGAATGCGGCACGGCGGTCCGGGGCACGATCCTCTATCGAGTGGACCCACAAGCCGACGAGTTCAAGCCGATCCGATGGCCCCGCGTCACCGCGTGGGGCATGCGCTATTGGGGTACCGGTGCCGCCGTCGCCGCGATCGCGCTCTGGGTGCTGCGCCTCAGCGAGTACACCGGCTTCACCGGTCGGCGGTCGGGCGCCGACTCGATCTGGTCGGTGGTGTCGGTCATCGCGATCCTGATCAGCGGGCTGGGCGCGACGGTGATGATCCGCCCGCACCGCTGGACGCCGCGAAGCAAATCCATCGCCGCCGCCGCGGGGGTGCTCTGCTACGGGATCGTGCTGCTGGGTATGTACATCGTCATCCGCGCTGATCTCGACAAAATCCCGCCCTATGGCCACGAACGCTCGCTGGACGCGGAACGCGAAGTGGGGCGACTGATATTCGGCGTTGGCGTGATCGGCGTGCTGCTGTGCATGCGCCCGATGGCGCGCGAGATGGTCAAAAGATGCCTCGCGCTTCGGACCGGGCGCGTCGATCGCCAGACCATCCTCGCCATGACCGGCGTCGTGGCGCTCGGGCTGCTCGGCGACAGCGTCCGGTGGCTGGTGGCCAGCGGGATGCTCGCCGACCCCGGGGGCGTGGTGGATTACATCGGGCGCCTGCTGGTGATCGTGAGTTCCCTGCTTCTCACGCTCGGCCTGGTCAGCGCAGCGGTGGACTCCTGGCGCATCAGCAACGCCATCCTGACCCCCAGCCCCTCCCTGAGGGATGTATTCGGGGATGGACCAAAGCCGTCTCACTGACGCCGCTCATCTGCCAGTTCGGCAGGTGCGAACCCTATCCGGATCGCCTTGTCAGGGTGAGGCGGTTCATCGGGCGGTCTTTGAAACCGGTAAGTGCTTGATATTCCATCGCTTGCGTCCTTGGTGCGGTTGGCATCGTGCTTGTAGGAAGACACTGCAAGCGATCGTGCGCTATCGCACCCGATCGCCACCGACCTGATCCAACGCCCGCCACGGGCAGACGAATTCCCTGTATCGGGTGGCCAATCGCCGCCCACAACAGCTCTGGAGAACCGCAGACATGGCAGTGAAAGAACTCACCTTCGAGACCGATGCCCGCCAGGCCCTGCAGGCCGGCGTGGAGAAGCTCGCCAAGGCCGTGAAATCGACCCTCGGCCCGCGCGGGCGCAACGGCGTCATCGACAAGTCCTGGGGCGGCCCGACCGTCACCAAGGACGGCGTCACCGTCGCCGAGGAGATCCAGCTCCGCGACAAGGCCGAGAACATGGGCGTGATGCTCGTGAAGGAGGCCGCGAGCAAGACCTCCGACGACGCAGGTGACGGCACCACCACCGCGACCGTCCTCGCCGAAGCGCTCTTCACCGCCGGCCTCCGCTTCATCGCTTCCGGAGTGGACGCGAACGCGCTCGTTCGCGGCATGAAGAAGGGCGTCGAGATCGCCACCCGGGAGATCACCGACATCGCCCGCCCGATCGACGGCAAGAAGGACATCCAGAGCGTCGCCACCATCTCCGCCAACAACGACTCCGAGATCGGCAAGATCCTCGCCGACGCCTTCGAGAAGGTCGGCAAGGACGGCGTCATCACCGTCGAAGAAGGCAAGTCGCTCGAAACCGACATCGATGTCGTCGAGGGCATGCAGTTCGATCGCGGCTACCTCTCGCCCAACTTCGTCACCAACCCCGACGAGATGAAGGCCGAACTCGAAAAGTGCCTCGTGCTCATCCACGAGGACAAAATCGACAGCATCCAGACCCTCGTACCCCTGCTCGAGAAGGTCATGGGCTCCAAGAAGCCCCTGCTGATCATCGCCGAGGACATCACCGGCGA